>JABDEQ010000001.1 GCA_013286985.1 Bacteroidota bacterium
GCAATATTGAGAACGAGCTACAGGTAAAAATCCTTGATCGTAATAACCTGATATTAGACATATTTGCAGGCCGCGCACAAACGGCCCAGGCCAAAACACAGGTTGAACTGGCCCAATTGCAATATTTATTACCGCGCCTAACCCGATTATGGACGCACTTAGAGCGCCAGAAAGGTGGTATTGGTATGCGCGGACCGGGTGAATCGCAGATTGAGACTGACCGTCGATTAATTCTGAACAAAATATCCCTGCTAAAGGATAAACTAAAAAACATCGACCGGCAAAACGAAACACAGCGTAAAAACCGGCAACAAATGGTACGTGTAGCACTGGTGGGTTATACCAACGTGGGTAAATCAACCATTATGAACATGCTGTCAAAATCGGAAGTATTTGCCGAAAATAAGTTATTCGCAACGCTGGATACTACGGTTAGAAAAGTGGTGATTGACAATGTTCCTTTCCTGTTATCAGATACGGTTGGATTTATCCGTAAACTGCCTCACCAACTGGTAGAGTGTTTTAAATCGACTTTAGATGAAGTTCGCGAGGCGGATATCCTGATCCATGTGGTAGATATTTCGCATCCTAACTTTGAGGACCAAATACATACCGTTAATGAAACGCTTAAGGAAATTGGGGCTATTGATAAACGCGTAATAACCGTATTTAACAAAATAGATGCCTTCGAACCCGAAAACCACAATATTGAGGAACAAGCTGAGCCACTAACCCTGCACGACTTTAAAAATAGCTGGATGGCAAAAAATAATAGCCCGGCTATATTTATATCAGCTACCGAAAAAGAGAATATTGAGGAGTTCAGGTCATTACTTTATGAAGAGGTAAAAGCGATACATACTGAAAGATATCCGTACGACCATTTGTTGTATTAAAAGTTGGGAACCTATGCTCAATCAATACGATAAAATCGCATGACCACGTTAAGCACTCGTTGTAAACGAGCGCAAGACTGTAAATAAAAGCGTAAGACTATTCGTCTTGCGCTTTTATTTTTTGGCGCTTTTGCCTTTTTCGGCAACTGCCAAATTATTTTTCAAAACCTCATAATCGGGCTTTAATTGCAATCCGTTTTTTGCTGCTGCAATAGCATCATCCCAATTACCTAATTGGTTGTTAGCAGCACAAATATTATTATAAGCCAGCGGATAATCGGGCTGTATCTGTAAAGCATAGTTACAATTGGCAATACATTGCTTAAACTGCCCCTGGTTAAAATAAATCAGGCTCAGGTCAATAAAATCGGCAGCGGTGAGTCCGGTAGGTATTATCCCTTCATCTTCCAAAGCTTTTTCGGTAGCCAGCAGATTATCTTTCGCAAACAAAAAATCAGGTTTCAAACGTAAAGCTATTTTAAGGGCCGTATCGGCTTCACGGTATTGTTTTAATTTGATAAAGGCCGCGCCAATATTATTATAAGCTTCGGCCGATGATGGTTTTAACTGTAAGGCTTCTTTTGCAGTGCTGATACTTTGCTCATATCTGTTTGCCTCGTAATTAAGTTTACTCAGGTTTAAATACTTATTAAAATCGGGCGCTTTTTTAATGGCGATATCTTCTAAATCAAGTTCATTTCGTTTCAGGTTGGCGGCATTTAAATAACTTAATGCATCAGCATTACCGGGTGATAGCCGCAGGGTTTGGTTAGCCAGCTTTTTTAACTCATCCCAACGCCCCGTCATACTATAAATATTCATCAGTTGGATACGCGGCTCTACATACAAAGGCGATAGCTTTATGGCTTCCAACAGCGTCGGCTCCGCTTCACTGTAACGTAACTGGCGCGCCAAAAACGCCCCGTAATAATAATAGGCATCGGGCAACTTATTGCCAAGCTCAACACCCATCCTGTAAAAATGATCGGCCAATTCAATTTGCCCTTCTTTCTCTTTTATAATACCCATATTGGTGTATGAAAAAGCATATTCGGGTAAAATGCCAATCGCTTTGCGCAGGTTGGTCTCGGCTTCATTAAATCGTTGTTCACCCATCAAGGCAACAGCATAGTTCATCAATCCCCGGGCATTTTGCGGACTTTTTATTGATACATCCTGCCAAAGGCTTTCGGCAGTGTGCCAAACCTTGTTGCGCTGGTAAGTTCCGTAGGCATAGGCGCCCAATATCAGCATAACAGGGACAATGATCACTGCTTTCTTTACTCGTTTACCATATCGCGTCAGCAATAAAGCCACTATCCAGCTAACGCTGAGCACCAAACCCACAAAAGGGAAATACATCCGGTGATCGTTTAGCACTTCACCCAATGGAATAATACTCGAGGTAGGCAGCAGCGCCAAAAAGAACCAGATAATACCAAAACTAATGGGCCGTGTATCCTTATATTTAGCAGTATAAAATGCTGTCGCAATCATCAGCAAAATAAATAAGCAGCCGACAAAAAAACGTAGATTCCAAATGGACGGCAGTAATGTCCAGTCGGAGTCGGCACTGAGCGAGGCAGGTAAAAAAAACTCGCCGAAATAATGCAGTATTACAAAGGGCTGCGTAATAAGGTATTGCAATGGCGATGTACCGCCGGGCTCCCAGGTTTTAGGGGTCATCCAGTCAATAAACACATACATTATCGCACAGAAAACAAATGCAGGCAGTGTTTTCATAAACACCTTACCGACCTGTTTCCATTTCTCGTGCCTGAACAGGTCGGTTAAACTCAGTTGCTCATCAAACAATAAAACGTAAAAAAACAACATGGGTGCAAACATTACCGCAGGCGGCTTGCACAGTGCGCCAATACCCACCGGCAGCAGGTACAAAAAAGTTTTACGGCAAAAAGGCGAATAAATATACATTACAAATGCGAGCACTACCAGCATGGTTGATTGCACATCGGCCCTTGCAATAATATAGTTTACGGTTTCGGCATTGGCGGGGTGCAGCATATACCATGTGGTTGCTACAAGTGCCACATAAGTATTTAAATCGCTATTTACAGATTTATCGGGCAGCGCCCTGAACAAAAAGAACATCAGCAGGCTCTGTATCAGAAACCATATAAAAGTGGAGGTTTGAAAGTATGACGGATAGTAATCGCCGGCAATATAATAATCAATTGCCAATGATGTTACGGTTACCGGGCGATAGGCCTGGTTTTGCGGCAATACACTCATGGTGCTGCCATCGGTAAAAAAACGGGGGATATTTTTCAGTGAACGGATATTGGCATTGTTAACTATAGTATGGTAATCGTCGAACTGAAAGGTATTGTTGAAATGGTTTAAATAAGTAAGCAGCGTAGCCAGCACCATTAACCCGATACCGGCATAAAGCGTTCGTTTATCCATGTTTAAAAACCAGCGTTTGTTTTTCTTAACCCGGTAAATATAATGCAGTTTACAGGTTTCTAAAAAAAGAAAATATTTCCGAAATTGAACCGGCGTAATCCAAAATTCGCAACCCTCATGCAACGTTCCAAAAAACACTGCGTCATATACCATGCAAGCTGATCAAAATTTGGAAGCAGTATACGTTGACAAACACTACAACCTGGTGGTTGAGTGTAAGCAGGGGAGTAAAAAAGCCTGTTATGAGTTGTACAAATTGTATTCTAAAGCGATGTTGAACGTTGCCTTTAGGATAGTAGGAAATATTGCCGAAGCTGAGGATGTATTACAGGAAGCTTTTCTGGATGCATTTAGCAAGGTGAAAGATTTCAGACAGGATACAACTTTTGGCCTTTGGCTGAAGCAGATAGTAGTAAACCGGTCTATCAATATGCTGCGTAAGCGTAAGCTGGAGCTTATTGAGATGGACGGTGAACAGATTGAAAACATAGCCGACGAAGAGCCGGAGGATGATGAAGATGTACAATACCAGGCAGCCAGGGTTAAAGAGGCGATAAAGGAACTTCCCGAAGGATACAGGTTAGTAATATCATTATACCTGTTGGAGGGTTACGACCACGAAGAAATAGGACAGATTTTGAATATTTCTGAAAACACCTCAAGAACACAGTTTTTGAGAGCAAAAAGAAAATTGATTGATATTTTAAAATTGAAGGGGATTAAACAATGAGCAAGCGATTAGAGGATTTTATAGAAATGAACAGGGACCAATTTGATGACCTTGAACCATCTGCTGATCTGTGGGCCAAAATTGAGCAACACCTGCCCGCGCACCATGCTGAGTTAAAAATTCGCGAAGCAAAAACATTTTCGCTGGGTTTTGTAATGCGGGTGGCGGCGGCTGTAATAGTAGTTATGGGTATCGGCTTTGCTACCTACCTACATTCGCAAAGAAAGCAAGGTGTTGATCTGGCGGCTATTAACCCTATATACGCTCAGCAACAGGTGGAATATACTTCCATGATTGAGTCGCAGCGTACCGAACTTAAGTCTATCGCGAAAACTGATCCGCAGCTTTATCAGGAATTTAGTACTGAAATTGCCAAAATGGATTCAACCTATAATAAATTAAAAAGCGAGCTGCCTACTAGTCCTAACCAGGAACGGATATTGCACGCCATGATCCGCAACCTGCAAATACAAACCGAGGTGCTTAACCAGCAACTTAATGTAATTGAGCAATTTAACAAAATGAAAGAAGATCAAAAAAATGAAACGAAAAGCATATAAAACAATATTTCCGGCTATTGCTGCTTTAATGGCTATAAGCACTGCATGTTTTGCGCAGGATGTATCTGTTTCTGTAAGTACACAGCCATCAGTATCGGTAAAAACTACCGTTAACGAAAAGGATTTGCAAGTGAAAATAGATGACTTGAGCAAAACCCTTAACGAAGGCTTAAAAGATTTAGGTAAAGGCCTGTCTTTAAGTTTAAATAACATCGGCCCTAAAATAAGCATGCAGGTAAATAACCTGGTTAGCAGTATTAATATTGATGTAGACCCGAATGTAAATGTGAGTACTGGCACCGGCTCGTCATGCAGTACCAACTCTTCCGGTAGTAACAATGAGTCGTTTTCAAAAAGCGACCGATCTAAAGCCTATTCAAAAACTTATCCGATTGATGGGAACGACAGAATCAAACTGAGTAATCAGTACGGCAAAATCACTGTTAACACCTGGGACAGGCACGAGGTAAAGGTTGATGTAGAGATTAAAGCTGAAGCATCCTCAGATGACGATGCGCAGAAACTGCTGGACGGCGTACAAATTATCGACAGTAAAAATGGCGATGTAGTTTCATTCCGTACAGAAATTGGGCATAACGGCAACTCATGGAGCTTTTTTAACATGGGCCGCAGCAAAGTGCGCAAATTGACCATTAACTACAATGTGTTTATGCCGGCGAAAACCGACCTGGATGTTGAACAAAGCTATGGAGCAATTGAATTGCCAAGCCTGAATGGCAAAGTAAAAATCAGCTCCTCATATAGCAGCGTATCGGCCCAAAACCTGAGCAATCCGGCAAATGAGATAGACGGGAGCTATGGCAGCTTGAATGTAAATTCGGTTAACGGAGCCCGGTTAGATTTTTCGTACGGCAGTGTCAATATCGAAGAGTGTAATAACCTTAAAGCTGATTTGAGCTATGGCTCGTTCAAATTAGGCAGGCTGAAAGGTGTGGCTGAAATGGATTTATCATACGTAGGCGGTTTTAAGATTGATGAACTGGCAAATTCTTTTAAAAAGCTAAACGTCGATGCATCCTATTCAACCGTATCACTTGGTGTACCCGGCAATAACAATTTTAATTTTGATATTACCACTACCTATGGCGGTTTCAATTTCAGCGATGATAAAGTTACCGTCACCAGCAAAACACCGCCGGATGGCAGCAAACATCAGGGACCTACGAAAAACTATAAAGGTCATTTCGGCAAAGAAGGAACAGAATCGCAGGTGAATATCCATTCTAATTACGGCGGCGTTAATTTTGACTAACGTTCAGATACAGGCATAAGTCAGCCCGAAAGTAGTGAAGATATATTCCGCTACTTTCGGGCTGACAACGTTTAGGCTGAATCCTTACTCTTTTGGCAATTTATAATCAATCCCAAACATTTTGGCATACCTTTCCAATGGCATCAAACCAACGGAAGCGCGGCGTTTGTTTACGTTTGGTTCATCTTCAATGGGCCTTATATAGTATTTATTGGTTTTGGTATCAAGGCCAATCTGGCTGCCATATATTTGTTTTTTACCTTCTTCAAGGGCCGTGCGATCTTCCAGCAGCGCAAGGTCATCGGCATGGGCTTTGCCATCTTTTACTGCCTGGCGCATCATGGGCAGGTATTTTTCATGGATGGGCTGGTCGGCATGCTGAATAACCAAAAATTCGGTAACCGTACCTATATCACCTACCGCATCCGGCCCAAGCCAGCCATATTTGTCCAGTATATTTTCTGTTTTTATAAGATCGATAGAATCCTTTTTGCCGATCTCGACGCTTAAGGATTTCATTTCCTTTGAATCGTAACCGTATTTCTTAATTATAGAATCCATCTTCACCCTGCCCGATTGATCATCTTCATAAACCTGTTTCAGCTCTTCGTATACAGGTTTATTATAGTGAGCTTCGGCATTGTCCTCATTTGCTTTAACTAATTTTATTAAAGCTGGCCACCTGTTGCTATTATGCAGGGAAATAAGATCTGAATCTTTTATAATATGATTGTAGTTAGTATAGGAGCCGTTGTTAGCTATCAGCATTAAATTGGAAAATGCACTATCAGCATAGCCAGCCATCGACCAGCTGCAGGCGGCATCATACCTATCGTCGGTCTTTGCGTTCCATTTATTTGCTTTAAATGCGTCCGAATAGGTAAAGGCCGATTCTTTGTATGCTTTAGCATCATACAAAGAATCGGCCTTTTGTACAAGTGACAAATATTGCGGAGAAAACACAACCTGGGCAATGCCCGTTTTAAACAAAAGCAAGCACCCCATTAGTAAAATCAGGTTTTTCATTGGCTAAGAATTAAAACCCTAATTTAACTAATTACTTAGTTAATATCAAATTCTTATTTCTTTGACCGTGCAGGTTCCATTTCGGCTTTCAAAAATTTTCCTGTAAAACTTTCTTTCACCTTGCACAATCCTTCGGGTGTACCGCTGAATAGTATTTTACCCCCGCCCGAGCCTCCTTCGGGGCCAAGGTCAATTACATGGTCAACCACTTTTATCACATCCAGGTTGTGCTCAATTACCAATACGGTATTGCCTTTATCAACCAGTTGATTTAACACGCCGAGTAATACATTAATATCTTCAAAGTGTAAACCGGTAGTAGGCTCATCCAGAATATAAAAAGTATTACCGGTATCTTTTTTGGATAGCTCGGTAGCCAGCTTAACACGCTGTGCCTCACCGCCCGATAAGGTGGTAGATGCCTGCCCTAAAGTGATATAACCCAAACCAACATCAAATAAGGTTTTTACCTTACGGTAGATGGCCGGGATATGCTCAAAAAATGGTGTAGCATCTTCAATACTCATATCCAGTACATCGCTGATGGATTTTCCGCGGTAGCGTACTTCCAGCGTTTCGCGGTTATATCTTTTGCCGCTGCATTCTTCACAAGGTACTTGCACATCGGGCAAAAAGTTCATTTCAATAACCTTCATGCCGGCACCCTGGCAGGTTTCGCAACGGCCGCCCTTTACGTTGAATGAAAATCTGCCGGGTTTATATCCCCTGATCCTTGATTCTGGTAACGCTACGTATAAGTTACGGATATCAGAAAACACACCGGTATAAGTAGCCGGGTTTGATCGTGGTGTACGGCCAATAGGCGTTTGGTCAATTTCGATAACCTTATCAATGTGTTCCAGTCCTTCAATTTTTTCGTAAGGCAGCGGATGTTTTTTGGCCCTGAAAAAATGATGATTTAAAATAGGATAAAGCGTTTCTGTAATTAAGCTTGACTTGCCACTGCCTGATACCCCGGTAACGCCAATCAGCTTTCCTAACGGAAAATCAACCGATACCTTTTTGAGGTTATGGCCGGTAGCTTTTTTAAGGCTCAACGTTTTGCCGTTACCCTCGCGCCGGTGCTCAGGGATGGCTATTTCACGCTCACCGTTAATATAGCTGGTGGTAAGGGTATGCTGCTTCATTAATTCAGCAGGCGTACCCTGTGCCACAATTTGTCCACCGTGCACACCGGCTGCCGGGCCCATATCAATTACATGGTCGGCATGTAGTATCATGTCTTTATCGTGCTCCACCACCAGAACGGTATTACCCAGATCGCGCAGGTTTTTGAGGGCATTAATTAAGCGTTCGTTATCGCGCTGGTGCAGGCCGATGCTTGGCTCATCCAGAATATACATTACATTCATCAGCTGCGAGCCTATTTGCGTGGCCAGCCTGATCCGCTGTGCCTCACCACCCGATAGGGTTTTGGCTGTACGATCAAGCGTTAAATAGCTTAAACCAACGTCCAGCAGGAAAACTATCCTGGCTCTTATCTCTTTTAGTATTTCTTTGGCAATAACATTCTGGCGCTCGTTTAGTCGGTCTTCCAGCCCGGTAAACCATTCCTGCAGGGTGTTAATATCCATACAGGCCAGCTCGAAGATGTTTTTGTTATCAACCTTAAAATGCAGCGATTCTTTTTTCAGTCTCGCACCATCACAAACCGGGCAGGCTCTTAGCACCCGGTAGTTTTCCATATCATCCATCCCCTCATCGCCACGGCGCTCCTGTTGCTCTTCCAGCATGCGGATTACACCGTCGAACGAGATCTGGTAACTCTGCACGTTCCACTTGTTGTATTCCACCGCCACGGTAACCATTTCGGTTGTTCCGTTGAGGATAATATCCAAATGATCCCTTGACAGTTTTTCTATCGGAGTTGACAACGAAAACTCATACTTTTTGGCCAGCGCCTTTAACACCTGGAATATCCATGTTTCACGATACTCGCCAATGGGGGCCAGGCCACCATTCAGAATGCTCAGTTTTGGATTAGGGATAACAGAGGCTTCATCAACCTCAAAAATATAACCCAGGCCGCTACATTTCTCGCAGGCGCCATAAGGCGAGTTAAACGAAAATGTATTAGGCTGAGGCTCATCATACGAAATGCCCGAAACCGGGTCCATCAGGTATTTGCTATAGTAAGCTACGTTATTGTCTTTATCGGCAATACGGATAATACCCTTAGCAATTTTCAGGGCTGCTTGAATAGAGGTGTATAATCGCTTTGTATCGTTCTGGTCAACCACTAACCGATCTACAACAATATCAATATCATGAATTTTATAGCGGTCAACCTGCATTTTGGGTTCTACGTCGGCAATAGCGCCATCAATCCAAACTTTCAGGTACCCCTGTTTGCGTATCTGCTCAAACAATTCGCGATAATGACCTTTACGGGCCTTTACTACGGGAGCCAGGATATTTACCGGCTGCCCATTAAATTTTTCGGCAATGGTGCGCAGTATCTGCTCTTCTGACATGCGCTCCATCTTTTCGCCGCTTACATAAGAATATGCTTCGCCGGTACGGGCAAAAAGCAGGCGCATAAAATCATATATCTCGGTAATGGTACCCACAGTTGAGCGCGGGTTTTTACTGGTGGTTTTTTGCTCTATGGCAATAACCGGGCTCAGTCCCGAAACCTTATCCACATCGGGCCGCTCCATACCGCCCATAAACTGGCGCGAGTAGGCCGAAAAGGTTTCCATATAACGGCGCTGCCCCTCTGCGTAAATGGTATCAAATGCTAGTGACGATTTTCCGCTGCCGCTTAGTCCGGTAATTACCACCAGCTTATTACGCGGAAACGAAACATCAATATTTTTTAAATTATGTACCCGGGCCCCGTAAACTTCAACTTCATTTTGTTCGCCAAGGTCAATGTGATCTGTAATCATGCAATGCTATTGTATTTTGAGTTGATGGAGCTGGCTTTGGTTAATTGGGCCAAAACTTAATTAACCACTCTCCCAATCAACTTAATCAACTAACTATCAAAGCGCAAATATACGCAAAAAAAAGGCCGGTCATCGGGTTAGGATGATCGGCCTGTGAGTGCTCCGTAATTAATTTTACTTTATTATGGTTAACCTTGCGGCTTATTTAATAGCCAGCAATTCGGGCGAACCAGGGTTAAAGTATTTTAATTGATAATGCTTTCTAAAGCCATATTTCTGCGGCTGTTGGATAATAGCTTTCATGGCAATAAGGTTATATACATATACACCGGTTTCGCGGTTTAAATGCATATGGAAATAATTGTCCTCATTTTGTTCCCTGATACTTTTTTCCAGTTTAATTGAGCCGTTGTTGTAAGCAGCGGCGGTTAATGTCCAGCTGTTAAACTCGGCGTATAATTCTTTAATGTAGATACAGGCTGCCCTTGTTGATTTGCGGATGTTCATCCTTTCATCAAGGCCATGTCCAACTTTAAGGCCGTAGGTACGTGCTGTACCAGCCATAAATTGCCATGGCCCGCGGGCTCCTTTTGATGATGATCCTTCGCCGAAACCCGATTCAACCAGGGGAATATATTTAAAATCATCAGGAATGCCGTAGGCCTGTAAAATAGGTTCAATAATTGGAAATAGTTTTTCCGCTTTATTCTGAAGAATGTTTGATTGAACGTGTCTGAAGTTGTGTGTTACAAGAGAGCGCTTTAATTTAGCGTTTACAACCTCATCATTAACAGGTATAGGTTCATTTGCAAAGCTGTACACCGCGTCTTCATCTTCGGTGCTGGCTAAAATGAATGCGGGCTTGTAGGCCTGCGCCTGTTTGTGTTTTTTTGCTGATTTTTTTATCCTTGGTACGGCATTTGCACCAGTGATATTAATCAATGAAAAGATAACCAGCAGCACTATTACGGAGCACGTAATTGGGTGTCGTTTAGTCATTTCTTTTTTATCCATATAGTATACATTTTGGTAGAATGCGCTGCAAAGGTACGTTACACAAAGCAGATTATCAAACACTTAGCATTTTACAACGTTTGAAAACTATAGTTTTGGGTTCAAAAACTTGCTTTAAAAGCGCTAAACGGACATTTTGAACCGCTAAAAAAAATTGCAATTGTCTTCAAAAAATCCGTAACTTTGACCCCTACACGCTGCGAAAGCGCTAAATTAAAAAGTATGGCATTTAACAGACCAGGTACCGGAAAGGGCAATCAATCCGGAAGATCATCAAGCAGGACATCAAAGTCCGGTGACAGGCCAAAAAGAACTTCAGATACAGATCGTACTGAAAACAATTCATCAAAAAAATATAGCAATGACCGCCCCACTGAAAGACGTTCGTCTTCAGCATCGGCTGGTAAACCCTATCAAAAACGCGAAACAGGTGATAAACCGGCAAGCAGTTTTAGCGGCAGCGGTAGCAACGAAAGGCGTTCACCACGCAGCAAGCCTTATTCGGGCAGACCTGCTGACGCGACTGACAGGCCGAAAAGAAGTTTTGGCGGCGATTCAACGGGCGACAAAAAACCATTTGCGTCGCGCAACAAACCATACAGTGGCAGACTAGCTGATAGTGATGATCGTCCGAAAAGAAGTTTTGGCGGCGAATCATCTGGCGGTGATAAAAAACCTTTTCAATCACGCGGTAAATCAACCGGTTCATTTAATGCCGGCGACAAGCCCAAAAGAAGTTTCTCAAGTGATCGCCCCGGCGATAAAAAATTTGCAGGCAAACCAGCAAGCGGTGGATTTAAAAAGCCTTATGGCGATAAACCTGCCGATAGCGACAGGCCGCAACGCTCAAGAGCCAAGTACGATAAAATAACCCCTGATCTGGATGCGCCTGTAAAAACATTACGTGGCCGTAAAAAAGGCCCTGAACCTAAAGCTAAAGATACAGGCTTGATCCGCCTGAACCGTTATATTTCAAATGCAGGTATCTGCTCGCGCCGCAAGGCTGATGAGCTGATCATTGCAGGAGTAGTTGCTGTTAATGGTGTGGTAATTTCTGAGCTGGGCCATAAAGTTGACCCAATGAAGGATGAAATCCGTTACAATGGCGAAACACTGAAACGCGAAAAAATGGTTTATGTATTGTTAAATAAACCTAAAGACTATATTACTACTACCGAAGATCCGCAGGAACGCCGTACCGTGATGCACCTGGTTGAAAAAGCCAGTCGCGAACGTATTTATCCAATTGGCCGCCTGGATCGTAACACAACCGGTTTGTTATTAATGACCAATGATGGTGATTTAGCCGATAAACTATCCCATCCACGCAATAACATTGTTAAACTATACCAGGTTGAGCTAAACAAAAGCTTAACCCAGGGCGATTTAAACAAAATCTCTTTTGGTTTAGAGCTGGAAGATGGCTTAATTAAACCCGATTCTATATCATATGTTGCCGGTGGCTCGAAAAGAGAAATTGGTATACAGATCCACAGCGGTAAAAACCGTATTGTGCGCCGTATATTTGAACATCTGGGCTATGAGGTGGTGAAGCTGGACAGGGCGGTATATGCCAACCTGACCAAAAAAGATCTTCCGCGTGGCCGCTGGAGATATTTAGAAGAAAGCGAAGTAGTGCAATTAAAGCACCTGATATAAAATACTATAAAGCAGAAAGCCCCGGCAAAACCGGGGCTTTCTCTTTTTATAAGCTGTATTATTTTTATTGTCCCAATATCCAGGCGAAAATCAATGGTGCTACAATGGTAGCATCACTTTCTACAATGAACTTAGGGGTATGGATGTCCAGTTTACCCCAGGTAATTTTTTCGTTTGGCACAGCACCAGAGTATGATCCGTAAGAAGTGGTTGAATCTGATATCTGGCAGAAATAGCTCCAGAAAGGAATCTCAGGCATTTCCATATCCTGATATAACATCGGCACCACGCAAATTGGAAAATCGCCGGCAATACCACCGCCAATCTGGAAAAATCCTATTCCCTTGCCCGATGAGTTTTTAACATACCAATCGGCCAGCCAGGCCATGTATTCAATACCACTTTTCATGGTAGTAGCTTTAATTTCATTTTTTATTACATATGATGCAAAGATGTTGCCCATAGTGCTGTCTTCCCATCCGGGTACAACAATAGGCAAATTTCTTTCGGCAGCGGCCAGCATCCATGAGTTTTTAGGATCAATTTCATAGTATTGCTCCAACTCGCCGCTCAGCAATATTTTGTACATAAATTCATGCGGAAAAAAGCGCTCGCCACTGGTATCGGCATCTTTCCAAATTTTATAAATATGTTTCTGCAAACGGCGAAATGCTTCTTCTTCGGGGATGCAAGTATCGGTAACACGGTTGTAATGATTCTCCAACAAATCCCACTCATCCTGCGGACTTAAATCACGATAGTGTGGTACGCGCTTGTAGTGCGAGTGAGCAACCAGGTTCATGATATCTTCTTCCAAATTGGCACCTGTACACGATATGATATCAATTTTACCCTGGCGAATCATTTCGGCTAATGATATACCCAGCTCGGCGGTGCTCATGGCACCAGCTAAAGTAACCATCATTTTTCCACCTTCTAAAAGATGTGTTTCATATCCTTTGGCGGCATCAACTAATGCTGCGGCGTTAAAATGCAGGTAATTTCTCTCAATAAACTGCGATATGGGTCCCTTTGTAGTGCTCATAACTGATCAAAAATATTTGCGCAAAAGTAGCTATTTTGCGTGAACTGGTGATTTAAAATTCTTAAAGCCTAAAACAAAAACTTAAAAAAGTACCTTTGCATTGCTGAACATGAAGAAACTTTTTACCCTGACAATTGCTTTGGTCTGTTTTCAATCAGCTTTTGCACAACTAAATTTTCTGCCAAAATTCATCAGAAAGATGTATTTCAATAAGGATACCAGCAGAAAATCCAGTTTTTTAATAGTACCAGCCTTAAGTTCATCGCCCGAAACCGGCCTTGAATTTGGAGGCGCGGCCATACTCTCCTTCTATTCTGATACTATACACCGCGATACAAGAGTATCCAGTTTATTTGGATATGCTACTATCACTACCAAGGGCCAGGCAAAACTCAGTCTTAATACCAGTTACTGGACTCCGCAAAACAAATGGCACTATACGTCAAGCGTAAGCTATTACAATTATCCCTTTGATTTTTATGGCATAGGTAATAATACCAGGTTATCCAGTCTTGACCCGGTTGAGGAAAGGCGTTACAAATTTTCTATCGGGGGCGAAAGACTTTTTGGCGATCGTTTTTATTTGGGTTATGTAGCCGGTGCCGTAAAGTACTATTATAAATATCAACCCGATCCAAATGCTACCATTAACTCGCCCCAGGTTGAGGACAGACATGGCGGCGATATTATTTATATAGGCCCCAGCTTTACTTACGATACACGTAATAACAATACCTATACCACCCGTGGTATGATTATAAGCACTTACTATAACTTAATGCAGGGTATTTATTATAATAGCTTTTACCAGGGTGGCTTTTTTAATATAGAATACTCGCAGTTTTTTTTATTGGCAGGGCCTCTTGTTTTGGGCGTGGATATACAGGAACAGAGCCTTACGGGAGGGCAATCGCCATTTTACCTGATGCCGCAAATGGGAAGCGACGAAATGATGCGTGGTTATTACCAGGGCCGCTACCGCGACAGGAACTTTATAGCCGGCCAAACAGAACTGCGCTACCGCATTGATAAACGCTGGGGCCTTGCAGCATTTGCCGGCACAGGCGAAGTTTTTCATACCACATTTAGCACTGAGCAGCTAAAGCCAAACTATGGCGGTGGTGTCCGCTACTTTTTCGACGTTCAAAAAGGACTTGCCATAAGACTTGATTACGGTGTGGGTCAAAAACCAGCGGGCGAACCGCGTCAGAGTGGATTTTATATTGCACTGGGTCAATCATTTTAAAAAGAGGTTAACGCCCATAACACCTTTGTGTAATAAAGCCCGTTTACGCTTTACTTAAGGCTGCCATATCAATGCTTTTAAGTACATTTACCAAACGCATTGCCATAATGGCATAATAAACAGGCAATTGTAACATCGGTATGCGTTTTGTAATCTTATCATTAAAGTTGCACACATCTTAAATCTAAAAGAATTTAACATGAAAAATTTATTAATAGCATTAGGTGTTATTGTATTCATTTGCCTTATAGGCGGATGTAGCTATAACGGCATGGTATCAAAAGACGAAAACGTGAAGGCCAAATGGGGTGCGGTTGAATCACAGTACCAGCGCCGCAGCGATCTGATCCCTAATTTGGTTGCTACGGTAAAAGGCGCAGCCAACTTTGAAAAAAGCACATTGATTGCAGTTACTGACGCCCGCGCCCGGGCTACCTCTATCCAGGTTGACCCTACTAAGCTCGATCCGGCTACTATACAAAAATACCAGGCGGCCCAGGGGCAATTGGGTACCGCTTTGGGAAGACTATTGGTAGCTTCTGAACGCTACCCGGAGTTGCAGTCAAACAGCAATTTCACCGGTCTGCAAGCATCCATTGAAGGTACCGAAAACCGCATTAACGTAGCCCGGCTGGATTATAATGCTGCTGTACAGGAATACAATACTTCTATCCGTTCGTTCCCGGCGGTTATAACTGCCAGGTTATTCGGCTTTAATGAAAAAGGTAGCTTTGAGGCAGAAGCCGGTGCAGACAAGGCACCTAAAGTTGCATTTTAAACATTGATTTCACTGATGGAAAATGATGACACCGATTTACAAAGCACATCAGTGAAATCAACATCAATCGGTGAAATCATCGTAACAATCAGTGCAATCAACATCAATCGGTGAAATCATAATAATAAGTGTAATCACAAAAAAATATGGCACTATTTACCACAGAGGAACAGCAGCGCATCCGCACCGCTATTGAGGACGCCGAAAGGCATACATCGGGGCAGATACGGGTATGTATCGAAAAAAAATGCTCCGAAGATGTTTTGGGCCGGGCTGCTAAATATTTCCGCCAGTTAAATATGCATAAAACCAAGTTGCGTAATGGTGTGCTGATTTATGTGGCCACTGTTGATCGCAAGTTTGCCATTATTGGCGATGCCGGTATTAACAAAGCAGTGCCCGATGGCTTTTGGGATGATGCGAAAGAGGATATGCTGCAGCATTTTAAATATGGTAACATTATAGAGGGCATCGTTACCGGTTTAGGCATTGCCGGCGAACATCTGCAAAAATATTTCCCACATCAAACCAATGGCACTAATGAACTTTCGGACGATATTGCCTTTATGGATGGCGATTAAACATATAACCATGTTCAAAAAAACTATTATACTTTCTTTGCTGGTGCTAACCGGTTTTATAACCCGCGCGCAGCAACTGCCACCAAAATCAAATACGCTGGTAACAGATTATACCAACACGCTGTCAGCGGCTGATGAGCAGCAGCTGGAACAAAAACTGGTTGCTTTTGATGATTCCACTTCCACTCAAATAGCGGTAGTAATTATTAAATCGGTTGGCGAATATGATATTGATGATTACGGACAAAAGCTGGGCCGGGCCTGGGGCATTGGGCAGCAGGGAAAAAACAACGGCATTTTGATACTGGTGGCTGCTGCTGATAGAAAAGTTACCATCCAAACCGGTTATGGCGCCGAAGGCGCAGTGCCCGATGTTATTACACATCAAATTATACAAAACGATATCATACCCCACTTTAAGCAAAATGATTATTATGGCGGCCTGAATGCAGCCACTGATGATTTGATGAAATATATGAAGGGCGAATACAAAGCGCCCAACAAGCCGAAACAAAACGCTGCTACAGCCGATGACGACAATACAGGAGGTTACATCGCTCTTGGTATTATCGTTCTGGTGATCCTCATTGTTATTTTCAGAAGAGGTGGCGGCGGTGGCGGTCAGATTTATGGCGGACGCGGCAGCGCAAGTCCATTTTGGTGGTTTTTGGGCGGCTCTTTATTGGGCGGCGGTAATTGGGGTGGTTTCTCTAACGGCAACGGTAATGGCGGGTTTGGTGGAGGCGGGGACAGCGGCGGCGGTGGTTTCGGGGGATTTGGCGGGGGTGACTTCGGCGGCGGCGGATCGAGCGGAAGTTGGTAGTAGAGGGTTCATGGGAGATGGACCGTAGTTCATAGCGGGTAGTTCATAGCTCAGGCCAATGGTAGCGAGAGGGTATTGGGTAGATTTATCTACTTAGCCTTCAATGCCGCTTTAACTCTATTTACAACATTCGCTTTGCCACGATTTATTAACCATGAGCTACAAGGAATGGTTAATGCTTTGAAAAAGCAAGCAGTAAGCAGATTTATTTACCTGGCCTTCCATTTCATTTTAACTCTATTTACTACATTCGCCTTGCCATGGACTATCAACCATGGCCAATGAACTACCCTCTATGAACTATCAACCGTCAACCATGAACCACAAAAATCTGATCTGGAAAAAACTTTCATCTCACTATATCCACAAAGGCCCATGGGCCACCTTGCGAACAGACCGGTGCGAAATGCCGAGCGGACACATTGTTGAAGATTACTACGTTTTAGAATATAACAACTGGGTTAATGCCGTTGCTATAACGGAGGATAACAAAATTTTGATGGTGACGCAGTACCGTCATGCAGCAGAAATAGTTTCGCTCGAAATTCCGGGTGGTGTGATTGACGATGGTGAATCGCCCGAACAAGCTATTCGCCGTGAGTTACTGGAAGAAACCGGTTACCAGTTTGACGAGTTTGAATTGCTGTGTACCGTTTATGCTAATCCATCAACCGGAAATAATTATACCACATGCTATTTGGCAAGAGGAGGCAAAAAGGTACAGGAGCAGCATTTAGATGAACAAGAAGATCTGATTGTGGAAACTTATACCGTTGATGAAGTAAAGCAGTTGCTGGCTCAAAACAAAATAGCCCAGGCTTTACATTGCACCGGGCTATTTTATGCTTTTATGAAATTGTAGGGTTAAACAAACCCTTAATTTTATTGCGTTAAGGTTACTACAATTTTGCGGATACAGTTATTGTTTTTATCGGCAACGTAAATATTTCCACTGGCGTCAACAGCTATTGCTTGTGGATTGCTGAATAGCGCAGTAGCGCCTGGGCCATCGGTGTAGCCCGAAACATTTGCCGTTCCGGCAAGGGTGTAAATAATATTACCAGTAGTATATTCCAGCACACGGCCGGTTTCATCAGTAAAATACAGATTACCGGTTGCATCAATAGCTATGGCCGAAGGTAAATTAAGCAAAGTTTTTTGCGTGGTGCTACCGGCCACAGTGGTAACAACGCCACCTGGGGTTGTTATTTTACGAATAGCTGAATTAGCCTGGTCAGCTACATACACATTGTTACTTGCATCAAGTACCAAACCGTTGGGTTGGTTAAATTCCGCAAGCTGATCCGTAGCGTCGATATATCCGGCATTAGGGAATATTGGCACACCGGCAAGAGATGACACCACACCGGCAGGCGTAATTTTACGTATCAAATTGTTACCTCTGTCACTTACATACAAATTGCCGGCTGCATCAAAAGCCACATCGGTAGGGTCATTAAATTCAATATTAGCGGCAGTTGAACCGTCAACAAAACCAGGGTTACCATTACCGGAATAAGTACTTACCACGCCGGCAGGAGTAATTTTGCGTATCACATTGTTACCTGCATCAGCCACATATAAATTACCCTGGGTATCAAATGCTGATCCCTGCGGAGAATAGAACTGAGCTGTAGCAGCAGGACCGTCAACATAACCAAGCGTTCCGGTTCCGGCAATAGTGGTAACGGTACCACCGGGGGTAATTTCTCTTATGGTATTGTTGTAGGTATCTGAAACATACACATTACCCTTACTATCAACTGATAAACCGGCAGGATTATTAAACTGGGCACCGGTACCACTACCATCAACATTTCCGGCAGTACCATTCCCAGCAAAGGTGCTAACTGTTGAAGTTACCGCAGTTAAACTTGAGCTTGTAGTAAATTTCACCACACTGCCGTAACCTGTACCAATGCCATTAATAGCATATGCCCTTACATAATAGGTTGTATTAGGTGTTAACCCGGTAATATTGCTTGAATAAGCATAATTACCAATACCCTGTAATTGCAGCGCATCGGTTGTTTTTGAATCGGCAGTGGTTGGTGTACTGTTTGTTGAACTATAGCAAACGCCGTTAGCTGTTATTGCAGCGAAACCAAAATTTGTTATAGTACCGCCGCTTTGGGCAGTAGTGGTAGTAACGTTTATAATTGTACCATTAGTAACCAGTACAGGTATAACAGTTTCTTCAGTTGTTGTTGAAGCGGTCTTTTTACAACCAGTACCAGATAATGCAATTAGTAAGACAAATGAAGGTAAAAATAATATGCGTAGTAAGGGGTTTTTCATGCAAACAAATCAATAAGGGATAACAATCTCAAATTCTTACGGCTAAAGTGTAATTTAACTGCAATTATAGGCTTAATATTGCTTGAAATAAAGAATTTTAACAAATATTAACAACAGCCTTAAATTATAAAAATAAAAGCAGAAAGGCCAATCCACAAAAGCTTTGCGCATTGACCTTTCTGCTTTCAACTTACTATCGGCTCAGATACATTGATTTTTCTTTATACAAATGCCTGAAGTATGGATCCTGCAGGTTTGGTATAAAGCGGATAGCCTCGCCGGTTGATTTCATTTCGGGACCTAATTCCTTACTTACTTCAGGGAATTTATCGAAAGAGAACACCGGTTCTTTTATCGCATAACCCCAAAGTTTGCGTTCAATGGTAAAGTCTTTTAGTTTATTTACACCCAGCATCACTTTTGCGGCAATGTTAATGTAAGGTACATCATACGCTTTGGCGATAAATGGCACCGTACGCGATGCCCTTGGGTTGGCCTCAATTACATAAACCTTATCATTTTTTATAGCGAACTGTATGTTCAGTAAGCCCAATACGTTTAATGCCTTGGCTATTTTAATGGTATATTCTTCTATCTGGCTAATGGCGTTGTCCGACAGATCAAATGGAGGCAATACCGCAAATGAATCGCCCGAGTGGATACCGGCAGGTTCAATATGCTCCATCAATCCAACAATGTGTACATCATCGCCATCGCTTATTGAGTCAGACTCCGCTTCCGTTGCGCGATCAAGGAAGTGGTCAATCAATACGCGGTTGCCGGGCAGGGTACGCAATAAGCTAACCACTGCTTTTTCCAGGTCCTCGTCATTTATTACAATGCTCATTCCTTGTCCGCCTAATACATAACTTGGGCGAACCAGTACGGGATAACCCACTTCATGAGCAACCTCAAGAGCTTCTTCAGCACTTTCGGCAACACCATATTTAGGATATGGGATATCCAATTCTTTCAACAAGTCTGAGAAACGGCCGCGGTCTTCGGCAATGTCCATATCATTAAATGAAGTACCGATTATCCTGATACCATGCTCGTGCATTTTCTCAGCCATCTTCAAGGCGGTTTGCCCGCCCAGCTGAACAATTACACCGTAAGGTTTTTCAAGCTCGATGATTTCGCGTACGTGCTCCCAGTAAACCGGCTCAAAGTATAGCTTATCGGCCATGTTAAAATCGGTAGAAACCGTTTCAGGGTTACAATTAACCATGATGGCTTCAAAGCCCGATTCTTTTGCAGCAAGTAAGCCGTGTACACAGCTATAATCAAACTCAATACCTTGCCCAATGCGGTTAGGGCCCGAACCTAATACAATTATTTTTTTCTTGTCGGATACTATCGATTCGTTTTCGCCTTCGTAAGTTGAGTAATAGTAAGGTGTTTTTGCCGGGAACTCAGCAGCACAGGTATCAACCATTTTATACACCCTGCGGATGTTTAGGGCCTGCCTGCGCTGGTACACATCCTCTTCGCTAACATTGCCTAAAATATAGGCTATCTGTGTATCAGAAAATCCTTTTTGCTTTAGCAGGAAGAAGAAATCTTCAGGTATATTATTCAATGAATAACGGCGCAGCTCATTCTCCAGATTCACTACTTCCATTATCTGGTTCAGGAACCAGCGGTCAATTTTAGTAGCTTTTCTTACCGATTCAATAGGCACACCCAGGCTCAATGCATCATAAACATGGAATAATCTGTCCCAGCTCGGATTTTCGAGACTGTACATAATTTCGTCCAGGTTGCGGTTCTGGCGGCCATCGGCACCTAAACCGGCGCGGCCAATTTCCAAACTCTGGCAAGCTTTCTGCAAGGCTTCAATAAAGCTGCGGCCTATGCCCATCACTTCGCCTACTGATTTCATTTGCAGGCCAAGCTGTTTGTTAGCGCCTTTAAATTTATCAAAGTTCCAGCGTGGTATTTTTACAATCACATAATCAAGCGTCGGCTCAAAATAAGCGGAGGTTGTTTTAGTGATTTGATTTTCTATTTCATCCAGGTTGTACCCAATAGCCAGTTTCGCAGCTATCTTGGCAATTGGATAACCGGTTGCTTTTGATGCTAATGCTGATGACCTTGATACACGCGGGTTAATTTCTATGGCGATGATAGCCTCATCTGCCGGGTTTACCGAGAATTGTACGTTGCAACCGCCTGCAAAATTACCGATGGCACGCATCATTTTGATAGCCTGGTTGCGCATCGACTGGTAGCAGCGATCGCTCAATGTCATGGCAGGTGCAACAGTTATCGAGTCGCCGGTATGGATACCCATCGGGTCGAAGTTTTCGATAGAGCAGATGATAATCACATTATCATTGCTATCGCGCAACAGCTCCAGCTCATATTCTTTCCAGCCCAGTACAGCTTGTTCAACCAATACTTCGTGGGTTGGTGATGCTTGTAAACCACGACTTAAAGCAGCATCAAAATCTTCCTTTTTATGTACAAAGCCTGCGCCTTTACCACCTAATGTATAGCTTGGGCGAATAACCAGCGGAAAGCCAATTTCCTGCGCAGCTTCTTTACCTTCTAAAAATGAATTAGCAATTTTTGATGTTGCCACACCTACACCAATATCAACCATCAACTGGCGAAATGCTTCGCGGTTTTCGGTTTTTTCGATAGCAGCCAGGTCAACACCAACAATTTTAACACCGTATTTTTCCCAAATGCCACGCTCCGCAACGCTAATGCAAAGGTTAAGCGCAGTTTGCCCGCCCATAGTAGGCAATACGGCATCTATTTGCTGCTCTTGCAATATCTTTTCAATACTTTCCGGCTCAAGTGGTAACAGGTAAACATGATCAGCAATTACCTTATCTGTCATGATAGTGGCCGGATTGCTGTTGATAATAGATACTGATATGCCTTCCTCTTTTAGAGAAAGAGCGGCTTGCGAGCCTGCATAATCAAATTCACAGGCCTGACCAATAATAATAGGGCCGGAACCAATAATTAAAACGGATTTGATGGAGGTATCTTTTGGCATGATCTTTTTTTATTCAAGAATATTGCCTGCTGCGGGGGACTGCCAACTTAAAATTCCGATATTGATTTGTCCGTCGGAGGACCGCAATTCGGCTTCTTCTTGTCGGGGTGCAAAGATAGAAAAATATGGTTAAATGAGCTTTACTTTTTTACACTTTTATTGAAGACAAAAATATCCTGCGTATAACACAACAAATTATCAAGATTTACAAGCAATTAACGCCCTTGAATTTTACTTTATTAATTTATTATCAGGGTCTGGAAATACTAAAATAAGTTGATAGTTAATTTAAGGCAAAGTTAATAGGCACATCGTAATATACCCTAACCGGCGTGCCAAATAAAGTTGCCGGTACCCAAAGCGGAGAGTTTTTAATTACTCTGATTGCTTCGGCATCTATATTTGGCGTTACAGACTTCAATACTTTTATATTACTTACTCTCCCGTCTTTTTCAACCACAAAACCGATTAGAACTTTTCCGTGAATGTTTCGGTTCAATTCATCTTCCGGATAATGAATATGTCCGCCCAGGTATTTATAAAACGCGTTCAAACCACCTTTGAAACTGGGAGGTACTCCACGCGCGCCTGTGTAGTTGGCAATTTTACCATCCTTGCCGGTTGCAGTTCCATTAACTAACACGCCATTGGCGTAGGTTTCGGTAAATCCTGTGTTATACTCTTTGAAAACGCCTTTCCATAAACCATCCCGTTTTCCATCTTTAATCGGGCCCTCTTCTTCAACATAAGTAAATTTGTCGTCGTATCCTTTATAATAACCGTTCCCTTCTTTAACCAGCACGGCGCCCAACGAATCAAGTAGCGATTTTACAATAAAGTTGTTGTCAATATCATTATAAAGATCCCCATTATCGGGGTAATCTTTTTCGAGATAAATATTTCCGTTAGGATAAAAACTATATTCAGTTCCAACAACCCGTCCGTTTTTGTAAGTGGCTAAAGCTCTTCTGCGGCCACTCCTATAATACACAACACATTGGCCTTCCAAAACAAGCGGATCGATTGACGATGTTTTTCCTATCAGTTTTTTTTCGCCTTTTTTGTAAAACTCAAACACATTATATAAAGTCGATGCAGAATCGGGCTCTCTAACTATTCTGATATAGTCAGCACTATCCCTAACGTCAACGTATCTGCCGTCGTTTTTTAAATAATAAACGTTCTGTTTTTGTGCAAAGCATTGGGAAAGCGCCAGCAATAAAATTAGGGTATATAAAAACTTCATAAAAAGTAAATAGCGTTAGGTGCCGCTAATTTACTTTATTAATTTATTATCAGGATCTGGAAATACCAAAATAGGCTGATAGTTTCTGGCCTCATCCATTTCCATGTATCCGTACGACATAATGATCATAATATCGCCTACCTGGGCAAGCCTTGCCGTGGCGCCATTTAAGCAGATGGTGCCTGTACCGCGTTCGCCTCTTATTACATAAGTTTCAAAACGGGCACCGTTATTATTGTTAACAATCTGAACCTTTTCATTGGCTATAATATTAGCCGCATCCATCAAATCCTCATCAATGGTAATGCTGCCCACATAGTTCAATTCAGCCTGTGTAACCTTTACCCTGTGAAGTTTGGATTTTAATACTTCAATTATCATGGGGCAAAGTTATGGAAATTTGGTTCATAGTTCATAGTTAATAGCTCTTAGATGATTTTGAAATGAACATTATTGCCCGGCGTAAAAAACGGAGCTACCGTACTTATAAATAAGCGTCAACATCGTGATTTGTTTATGACAAGCCATGATCCGTTAAAAAAATTTGGATTTTAGACTTTAAATCACTTATCTTCGTTTTACACAAAACAAGACTATGTAGGCGCTGCCAATATAGTCTTGTTTGTTTTTAAAGTCATCGCGTCCTTCTCAACAACAGGAGGGCGGTTTTTTTTGGGGGAAGCCTCAAAATTTTTAATTTTTAATAATACAGAGCGTTATGGCAGAGGTAGCATATTACACCAAAGAAGGTTTAGAAAAATTAAAGGAAGAATTACAGTATTTAAAAACTATTGGCCGTTCCAATATGTCAAAAGCTATTGCAGAAGCCCGCGATAAGGGTGATCTTTCTGAAAATGCAGAGTACGATGCCGCCAAAGAAGCACAAGGTTTACATGAAGCCAAAATATCCCAGATGCAGGAAGCCGTTGCCAATGCACGTCTGCTGGACGAATCGAAACTTGATTTATCTAAAGTGCTGGCACTATCTATCGTTAAAATAAAAAATATTAAAAATGGTACCGTAATGAGCTATCAGTTGGTATCAGAAACTGAGGCTGACCTGAAATCGGGTAAAATTTCGGTAACGTCTCCTATAGCCAAAGGCTTATTGGGCAAAAAAGTGGGCGAAACAATTGAGATCACGGTGCCTGCCGGTAAAATAGAATTTGAAATTTTGGAAATATCAAGATAAGAAAAAGAATTAACAGGGTTGATTAAGGAAGTAATTAAAACAAACTTAATCAACCCTATCTAACCAAATCAAAGCTTAAACTAATCAAATATGACCATCTTCTCAAAAATAGTATCCGGCGAAATACCGGCTTATGTGGTAGCTGAAACGTTTGATTTTTTGGCGTTCCTGGATATCAGCCCGCTTGCCGAAGGGCACGTATTGGTTATCCCGAAAAAGGAGGTTGATTATATTTTTGATCTGGATGATGAAACCTATACCGGCCTGCAGATATTTACAAAAATTGTAGCCACCGGCATAAAAAAAGCAATCCCCTGTAAAAAGGTAGGCGTTGCTGTTATCGGTTTAGAGGTGCCTCATGCACATATCCATTTAATACCGATGAACAGGGTTGACGATATGAACTTTGCCCGCCCTAAACTTAGCTTCACTAAAGAACAACTGGAGGCAACTGCCGAGAAGATTGCACAGGCGCTGAAGATTAATTGATGTGCAGATGCTATTAGATTTGCAGATGTGCAAATTTCAAATGTGCGAATGCTTGCATCTGGTCTAAGGAGGTTACTCACCCGTTCAAAATCCGCACATTTTCTAACTCATCTGCATATTCGCACATCCAAAATCTGCACATCTTCTAACTCATCTGCACATTAGTTAAACAATTCGCTTTGTATTATCCTTTACAAAAGTATCCCAGCCCGAGTAAGATTTTTTGCTGCCGGTTTTCCCTGTGGGGATGCGTTGGAAAGAATGGCAAACAGCGACGGCCAATCCATCGGTAGCATCCAGAAAATCGGGCGTTTCTTTAAATTTTAATAGCTGTTGCAGCATGGATGCAACCTGCTCCTTGGCAGCGTTTCCATTTCCCGTTATAGATTGTTTTATTTTGCGGGGAGCATATTCGGTTATCACCAAATTACGCGATAAACCGGCCGCCATAGCAACACCCTGGGCCCGGCCCAGCTTTAACATTACCTGTATATTTTTGCCGTAAAAAGGAGCCTCGAGTGCCATACAATCGGGTTTGTAGTTATCAATAAGGGCAACTGTTTTTTCAAAAATACGCTGCAATTTCAGCATATGATCGTCAATGCTATCCATTTTTACTACACCGAGGCTAATCAGTTCAATTTTAGGTCCGGTTTCTTTTATCAGGCCATAACCCATTACCGCTGTGCCAGGGTCAATACCCAAAATTATACGTTCTTTCGGAATGATTATCTCCATTGAATTTTATTAGTTATAGTTTGCAGCAGGCCGCAAATGACATCAAAGATACCATTCAGGCAACAGATTTTTGCAGCACCTCCATATATTCCTGCCGGCTGATCATTCTTGCACCCATTGATTCGAGGTGCGGGGTGTGCATCTGGCAATCAATCATGGCAAAGCCCATGCTGCACAAATAAATCAACGCAATTTTTGATGCATTATTCATTAAACTAAACATACTTTCGCCACAAAAAACATTGCCGGTTTGTACGCCATATAATCCTCCGACTAAATTACCGTCAAACCATACCTCGATAGAATGGGCCTGCCCTAGCTGATGCAGCTGAATATAAGCAGCCATCATTTCATCAGTTATCCAGGTACCATCCTGATCCTTCCGTTCAACAGAAGAACAGGCGGCTATTACTTTTTCAAAACACTGATTTACAGTTATGCTGAATTTATCTGACCGTAAAATTTGTTTAGTTGATTTAGATATTTTTATTTCCGGCGGGAATATCACGCATCTTTCGTGTGGAGCGTACCATAATATCGGGGTTTCGTCACTATACCAGGGGAATATGCCGTTTTGGTAGGCCAGTATTAAACGATTTGCAGAAAGATCGCCGCCTACTGCTAAAAGCCCGTCCGGATCGGCCAGATCCGGATCGGGAAATAGTAAACGTTCGTCGAGCCTGAATATCATTCAGGCAAATTTACGCCTTACGGCGTATTACCAGTTTTTTATTTTGCGCTTTAATAACGGCGTCAAGATATTGCTGCAACTCGGTATATTTTGCAGCCGGAATAACGTGATTCGTTAAATTAAATTTTGCTATACTGGTTACCTGATTTTTGGCAGCATCATAGGTGTAAGTTACCTCATAATTGCCGTAGGTGAACTTTAAGGTCTGATTGGTTGGCAATGTTTCTATTTCAAAACCCTGCGGAAGATCGATAGTGGTAACGCAGGATTTTTGCATAGGGTGTTCAAAATAATAATCACTTTTGCGATTTTCTTCTACCGGAATAGTAAATGCGACCAAATCAAATACATGTGGCTTATAAAACTGTTTATCACCGGCGGCTATGTCGTAAAACTTATCATATTCTACATCAAACTCCGTTTCCTTTACGCCGTTTTTATCATCAATAGGCTTAATATCAAAGTTTATGGGTTGCTTCATATTAAAAGCTCTTTGAAAATAAGTTTTCTGCTCGTCCATTTTTAACGACGAAAGACCAATATAATCAAACCTATACTCGCCTGTGCTGAAGATTTTTATCTGAGCTTTTGCCCCACCGTCTGGATCAATCGTTATACGTACATAGCTATTGAATTGATTATCGCTAGCTGTGCTTGAAGGAGTTTTCACCAATTTACCGCCGTTATTATCAATCAACAAAGCATATCTGTTTTCTGTATGCGGCCCCAATTTCCCAAAAGGCATATATTGGCTTGTACACTCAAGCCAGGTAGTGTCACCTTTTAACGGCACGCACAAAATAATGTGATTAAATGGGTCAAAAGGAAAATTGGGCTTAGCCGACTCTGCATTTATGCCTTCGTTAATCATAGCATAGCATGAGGGTATATTAACCGCTTTTAATAAGGCTCCCATATAATTTGACAGTGCTTTACAATCGCCATATTTTTTTTGATCTACAAAGGTAGCCGGAAACGGCTTCAACCCTCCGATACCCAATTGTACGTTAACGTACCGCATATTTTGCTGCAGATAATTATACAGGAATTTTACCTTTTCCTTGTCAGTTTTAATACTGTCGGTCATTTTTCTGATCTCAGCTTCTCTTTCGGGCGTTAGAGAGCAAACATCGGAGTTTAATGCCAGCTGCCATTTTCCATAATTTTGCCAGCTATCGAACATTCCGGGGATTCCATAAAATTTGAAACTATTTGAGGCAAATTCCACACTAGGCAAAACGCGCCAGTATTGTGCACCTTCTTCTTTTTTAAATGCCTTTAATCCAAAAACTTGCCATTTATAGGTACATATTCCATTAACGTCGGTTTTTTCTGGTTTTATGTTAATGTTTTTATTTAATGAACGAAAGCCTTCTTGCGCATTAATTGACAAATTATAGTAAGAATACTGAACAGACTGTTCATCGTCCTGCATATACCAACCTCTGAGATCTAACTGACTGGTAATGTCCTCCTCATACTCTTTTTCAATGGTTACCGGATAGGCTGCAATAGTATGTTCTACAGCTAAAAACCGGTCATCAGAAACCAAAGTCTCGTCGTCGCCCGCGGCGCCATCATACATGTCGCTTTTATGGTATTTTTTTATTAACTCTCCCTTCTCATTGAACACCCGCATTTCAATGCTGCTCAAAGAGTTGAACTTCTTGTTATAAGGTAAATCCATCATTGCCTCACGGTCGCCTTTCTCATTAAGTATGGTAACTAGGGTGTGGTACTTAACAACTATATCGCCAGGTCCTTTAACAGTTTGTGTAATATCAGAATACCTTACTACCGAATTTGCATTCTCCTTAAGCGAATCGGGAATATTGGCAGCTATATATAATTCTTTGGGCAGATCCTGCGCCTGCGATTTAAAAACGACAGAAAGCAATGCTATTATAAAACATAGCAAGCCATTAAAATATTTTTTGTACATCATTTTCATTATGATTTCTTTAACACAATTTGTTCATTCATCATCTCTGTCATTTTCTTAAAGAACTCATGAAACTCGGGATAAAACTGTTTTGAATACTCGGGCACGTTAAAAGCAACGGTATATCTTATCATAATCATGCCGTCCTGCTCAACAACAAGGCGTTTAAAACTAAAGCTTTTATCAGGCATAACCATGGTTACATTTTTTGGCAGGGCATCAGCCTTATAACCGGCCGGCATTTTGTACAACCCATTCATTGAATAGCTGCGGCGATAGGCGAAATCAATATCAGTCATCCGGTTTTCGCTCAGAAACGGGTTGGCCTCAAGTGGTGTAAAAATGTTAGGGGTTAAATAAATGTAATTTTCATCGGTACCCGCAAGGTCCAGGTTAAAGTCAATTTTCTGTGTAAGCGGCAGCGTGTCAATCTCCATATTATCAAACTTAATAGTTGATATTTTCAGGTTATTATTGCCATTACTCAGGTATTCTATATATTTCTTTTCGCCGTCTTTTTTATACTTTTCTACAATATTAATACGACTATAACTGGTATTGCTTAGTTGTGCTGTTCCTTCTACTTTACCGTTGGGTTTAATTTCAGCATTTATCATAACAGCTTCCCTTACAGGCAGCTCTTTTTTTATACTGATCATATCATATTTATCTCTCTTTTTATCAATATATAAACCGGTTGAGTTAAGTAGTTCGGGCGGTGTTTCATTGTACACGTTATATTTTCCTGTGGCATCAAGCACGTAGCTTTTTGCAGTATCTATAGGAACGTAAACAACGGCCCGGTTAAATTGCATCAATGAGGTGTAATAAGGATCAACCTTTCCGTGCTCACGGGTACTTACTACCATTGGGTATACCTCAACATCTGCCTGTTTAAGTAAATGATACAAAATAATATTTATTTCGGCCGAATTGCCGGTTTTGTTTTCCCAGGCCCTGTAGGTGCCATCAATTGTATACCAACGGTCCAGACCATTCCACTTCATTGTATTTCTAACTTCGTCAAAAATATAGGCAATCTTTTCGTCGTCTGTTTTTAACGACTTCGCTTTGGCAATAATAGCCTCTTCGCCATTTAACTTGCGTTTTAGCTGCCCACCGAAATCTTCATCATCAATTAGTTTGCTGCCAACTTTTGCCCAGGTGTCAGAATAGTTTTTTTGAAACCCGCCAATAGGCTTAATAGAAACTAATTGAAAACGAATAGCCTCAACATTATCGTTAAATGAAGACATGTAAGGCTCGTCCGGCAGTGAGGGAATATTAGCCATACCTCTCACTTCAGTTTCCTCGGTATAGGGGTAAGTTTGACTGTCTTCAATAAAGCTTCTCCCATCTTCTTTTTTACTGTCTTTTACCAGGCGCTGCGTAAGATTGGGTATGGCCCTGAAATAAAAAATATCAGGAATTGAGGTGCTATATTCACAGTACCGAACCGGAATTTTTTCCTGGAAAACGAGGTCGGGCATATCTGCAAAACTGCTGGCATTCCATTTGTATTTGTATTCAATAATACTTCCTGGTTTTACATTAGGCATTGTAAAAGAGATTTCGCTATTTTCTTTATCAATAACCTTGGTGTAAATCAGTTTTTTATCCAGTTTAGTAATCTCTACTTTACCGTCAGTAAGGTTTATGGTTTCTGCGTCTATCCCGGTAATATACTCCAGGTGATCGCCGCTATAAAAATCAATTTTCACATCGGCCTCACCATTACCATTTGTATTAAATATTTTAACACGTTTGTGTATTTCCTCGGTTATTGAACCGATATCGGCACCAAAATAGAGCGTGCCTTTTTCAAATAACACTTCGGCGTTGGCGTCTTTTTCAAAATCGCATGATTTTAGTTCAAGGTCGGCCTGGTCAATTTTTCCAAATGGTTGTACTACCGGAATATTTGGTGTAGGAGCTTGCGCCTTAACAGCACAAGTAGCCACGCATAAAAGCGCAGCAATAATGGTTTTATTCATTATGAATTGGGTTTGGTTGGTTCTAATATATAAAAAAAGCCGAAATAAAATTTCTTTAATGTATACGGCTTGTATAAGGAATGGTTAATTTTTTTTTAGTACGATAGGTTCATTGAGGTACTGAAACATCTTTTTATAGAAATCATGAACACTCAAATATTTATTTGTTGTAAACACAGATTCGTTGCCGTATACCGTATAGTGGATCATAATTTGACCGCTCTCTTCGGCTGCAGTTCGTCGGAAAACAATGCTTTTATCAGGCATTACCAATGATACATTTTGTGGCAAAGCATCAACTTTAAAACCATCGGGTATTTTAAATCTGCCGATTATATTGTAGCTTGTTAAATAGCCAAAATCAATAGTGGTATTTCTTTTTTCGTTAAGAAAAGGGTTTGTATAAAAACCGGCAAATAAATTGGGGTCACAATAAATATGTGTATCATCCGACCCCATCGCCGATAGGTCCTGCTGAAAATCAACAACCTCCGAAAGTGGCAAGCTGTCGATATCTACATTGCTCCGTTTAAGCGAAATTACATTCAGGCTATTATCTCCATTTTTTAAATATTCAACGTACCTGGCTTCCTCAAGCTTTTTAAAAAGCTCACCCCTGGCAATTTTATTATAACTAAAACTTTCTGTTTGTGTAGTACCTTTTAATTTACCATCAGGTAAAATTTCTGCGTTGGTATAAATCACCACCCGTGATGGTGTTTTATTTTTTATACTTACTATATAGCTATCATCAGTTATAAAAGTATACTTAAGACTTGTGGAAAAACTGAATCCGCCTTTTACCAGTAACCCATTTGTGTTAAGTACATCAAAAGGAATATTGTTAAAAGAATTTAATTTGTGTGTTGCATCAAGTATATAACTCTGGGTATTCTTATTTATTGAAACTATAACATCTGTCCTATTAAACGAATTCATTTTAGGATAGCCCAGATTTACCTTACCATTATCGCGTGTGCTTACCAGTAAGGGGTAACAATTAATTTTGGCTTGTACCAATAGCTTGTAAAGAATTAGATTTATTTCCGTTGAATTACCTGTTTTTGCCTGCCATACCTTTTTCATGTCTTCAACTGTATAAGGTCTATCTTTTTCATTCCATTTAAAATTGCTTTTTACCCAATTAAAAATGTAGGCAACCTTTTCATCTTCAGTAGACAACGACTTTGCTTTGTTTATAATCGTATCAGCCTTTAAACTTTCTTTTAGGTCATCATCCTGGTCACTTGTAAACTCCTCACCAATTTGCCACCATCTTTTCATCAATGATTTCACCTCGCCATTGTATGTATACTTTATACCGCTTAAAAAAAACTCCAACGATTCCAGGTTGTCCTCCCTGCTGGTAGAGTAAGTTTCATCTTTGTATGACGGCACATTTTTAAGTGCCCATGCATATTTATTGCCAACCGTATCTCCTGGGCTTTTTGTCCATGCCTTTTTCTCGTTTCGTTCCAGATCCTGAAATGTTTTTATGTTCATTTTATAATTGTAGTCATTCCGCACCGATGCCGTCAGTTCGCTATATCTTGACGGCAGATCGCACTGAAAATCCCAATCGGGAAATTGGCCTTCACCATCAATAGTTAACTTGTAAGTATATTCAATGATGGATCCCGGCTTTACTTGCGGAAAGGTGAAGGCTATCTGCCTCATGTTTTTATCAACCGGCTGCTCAAAAATCTGTGGCTTAGCCACCTTGATGAAGTTTATAACGCCGTTATCAAGATTAATAGTTTGGGCCTGTAAATCACTTATGCTTTGCAAGCCATGACGGCTAAAATATGAAAGGGTAATATTAGCTTCATCTTTACCATGAAGATTCAAAATTTTTAATCTCCTATGCCTTATTAAGGTAGTTGAATTGAGACCGGTATTAACGTCACCAACATCAAATAGCACCATAGCATTAGCATCTTTTTCAAAATCGCATGAGGTCATTTTCAGGTCGGCAGTATCAATTTTTCCGTAAGGTTGTACAGCTGGAATAATGGATTGTGCAACAACAAAAAGAGATAATAAACAAAAGAATATTGTAGTAAAAAATCTAGTCATCGATAAGGATTTAGACCTGGTTTAGAAATATTTAAAGTGGAGTGTTGATTACATCTTTTTTAAAACAACCTGTTCATTTAATACCTCATACATTTTTTTATAGAAGTCTTTTATATCGGGATAAACCTCACTAAAATAAAGGGATTTTTTATGATCAAGCATGTAACGTATTACTATTGTCCCGTTGTCTTCAGCTACAGTGCGCTTAAAAATGATACTTCTATCGGGCATAACAATGGTGACACTTTTGGGCAATGCGTCTATCTTGTATCCATTCGGAATTTTGTATATCCCGTTAACAGAATAATTATCGCGGTATCCGAAATCAATGTCCGAAAATCTATTTTCACTTAAAAACGGATTGGCGCCCATTGTCATAAACAAATTAGTTTTAAAATAGATATAGCCATCTGTTACTCCGCCCAAATCGACATTAAAATTGGCATTTAATGTTAGCGGCAGCGAGTCGACCTCCATATCCTTCAATTTAACCGCCTGTAGTTTTATATTATTATTGCTGTCGCATAAAAACTTGATGTACTTTTCTTCTCCATCAGTTTTATATTTTCTTAAAGCATTTATCTTATTGTAAGCATAGCTGGTTCGCTCAAGCGTTCCATTCATTTTACCGTCTCCGCTGATTGCGGCATTTAAAAAGACTGATTGCGAAACAGGCTCTACACTATCCAAAAAAACAAAGTTATATTCTCCCTTGTCCTCATCTAAACTGAACCCATATATATCCAAATAATTGTAAGGTATGGTGTTGTACAGATTGAACTTATCAGTTGCATCCAAAACGTATTTTTTTAGGGTATCAATCGGAATATAAACCAGCACATTGTCAAAGTGTGCGTCGATTGGTTCATTCGGATCTATTCTTCCCCAGTTTTTATTGCTTACAACTATTGGATAAGCCTTAACGCCCGCCGCTTTCAACAAATGATAAACGATAATATTAATCTCGGCTGAATTACCTGTTTTTTTATTCCAGGCGCTTACTGTCCCGTCTTTGCTATAGCATCTTGTAATTTCATTCCATTGCATACGGTTTTTTACCAGATTAAAAATAAAAGCAGTTTTCTCGTCAACAGTTTTTAATTTTTTTGCCTCATTTATAATTTCATCCTCCCCCGTTAATGTTCGGTTAAACTGACCACCGAAAGCGGGTAACTTAAGCAACAAATTGGATATGTTTGGCCATGAGTTTGCCAGTTTGCTTAAATGCAAATATTCCATTCGCTGCAAATTATCACTTATTGAATTGTTATAAGGTTCCTTTTTAAAAGAAGGCACATTTGCTAAAGCCTTTACCTGTTTGTTGTCGTCTTGATCGCCAATATTTACTACAAACGGATATCTCACATGCGGCACCACCATAACGCCCCATGAAGAGGGAAAAACGGTTTGAATTTCACTGTACTTTGTAGGCAAATTGCCTTGAAAATACCAAGCAGAAAAATCACGAATATACAAGCTGTATTGATATTCAATCACCGAACCAGCCTTTACGTTTGGTAAAGAGAAGGTCAAAATATAATGCCAATTGTTAGTCTTTTCAATATTCGCGTTTTTTTTATCTAATGGCGTAATTGTTACTTTACCATCTTCAAGACTTATTGTTTCTCCTTTAAAATCGCTGATATCTCCATATTGGGGATAATAGGTATAAGCTACGCGCACGTTAGCTGCTTTTTTTCCAAAGTCATTAAAGATTTTGATGCGTACATGTCGTTGAAGTAACACGCCACCAGAAGAAACAAGGCTGGCTTTATCGAATAATATTTCGGCATTAGCATCAGGCTCAAAATCGCATGATTTCATTTCCAGATCTGCCATATCAACTTTTCCATAAGGTTGTACCGCAGGAATGGTGTGTTGAACGGACTGAGCAACGGCAAAAAGGGATAATGAACAAAAAAAAGCAGTTGTAAGAAACTTTATCATTGAGGTTAGGTTTGGTGCGCGCAAATTATAAAAACGACAAAAGTATAAATTTAAATTTTAATCGGATACCTATTGGCCGGATTCTTTGTCATTGTCCCTGCAATTAATATGCAGCCTGTTAAACCAATTGTTAATCCTATTGTCATACCCATACTATGAATAACAGCAAGCAACTTAAGCATTTATGGGCACGTGCAGGTTTTGGAATGCGCTTTGATGATTTGAAAGAGCACGAAAATACCTCAGTTGCTCATGCCGTTAAATACCTACTCAATACTTCCAGCACTGATGATGCCATTGCTGTTATTCAACAAAATACCGACTATACCGCCCTTATAAAAGGCGATGCAATGGCCCGTAAAATGTTTTTGCAGCAGCAGAAACAGCAGGAAAAAGACTTAAACCTGGCCTGGATAAATAAAATGAGTACAACCAATACGCCATTGGTTGAAAAAATGACCCTCTTTTGGCACAATCACTTTGCCTGCCGTACATTTAACGCGCAATTTGCTCAACAGCTAAATAATATACAACGTACAAACGCACTTGGCAACTTCCGCACGTTGTTGTTTCAGGTTGCCGAAACGCCGGCAATGCTGCAGTTTTTAAATAATCAGCAAAATCAAAAAGGGCATCCTAATGAAAATTTTGCCCGTGAGTTGATGGAACTATTTACCATTGGTCGCGGAAATTATACTGAGACAGATATAAAAGAATCGGCCCGCTCATTTACCGGCTATGGATTTAACCGCAACGGTGAATTTGTAAACCGTAAGTTTTTTCATGACGACGGTGTTAAAACCTTTATGGGTAAAACCGGTAATTTTAACGGGGAAGATATTATGAATATGCTACTGGAAAAAAAAGAGACAGCCTATTTTATAAGCAACAAACTATATAAATACCTGGTGAATGAAACACCCGACCCGATGCATGTAAATGCCATGGCCGATGTTTTTTATAAAGCCGACTATGAAATAAAGCCCTTGCTGGAATATGTTTTTGCAGCCGATTGGTTTTATGATGATAAAAATACGGGCAATTTAATTAAATCGCCAGTGGAGTTGATTGTGGGGTTAAACAGGCAGTTTTATATTTCTTATCAGCGGCCCGAAGTTTTACTGCAATTTCAGCGGGTACTTGGGCAGGTATTGTTTTATCCGCCTAACGTTGCGGGCTGGCCCGGAGGCAAAAAGTGGATTGATAGTTCATCGTTAATGTACCGGCTTAAAATGCCCTCCATTTTGCTGGATGGCGGCCTGATTGATTTTACCGGCAAAGCCGATCCGGAAGACGAAGCCTACATTGCCACTGTACGCAATCAGCAGCAAATAGTAAATACAAAAGTACAGACAACGCCAGATTGGGATAGGTTTTTGCAGAACATCCCAAAAAAAGCCGACAAGGCAACAATTGTTCAATTTATGCTTGAGCCCAGAGTGAGCAATTTATTAATGAATAATTTTGAAAAAGCCGCTGATATAAAGGCAATGGTTATTGAACTGGTTTCAACACCCGAATACCAGCTTTGTTGAAATGCTAAACAATTATTAATTGGGTTTTAAAAACAAAAAATGAATAACGCCAAAAACATCAAACATCTTTATGCACGGGCAGGCTTTGGAATCCGTTTTGAGGATCTGCATGATCATGAACACCGGTCGGTAAAAAAGGCGGTTAGAAAACTATTCAAGGCATCTGAAAAGCAGGAGCCCATTACTGTTTTAACGGAAAACCTGGATTTGCGCCACCCGCTAACAGATGCCGATAAAGCCAAATTCAACGAGGATAAGTACAAACAAGCTGTTGACCTTAATAATGCATGGTTAAAACAACTAAGCGAAACAGACGCACAGCTTAGGGAGAAGATGACGCTTTTTTGGCACAATCATTTCGCCTGTATATGCGGTACCGTTTATTACGCACAGCAAATTAACAATATTCAAAGAGCCAACGCCTTTGGCAACTTTAAAACCTTGCTGCTGCAAGTATCGCAAACACCAGGCATGCTGCTATTTTTAACTAATCAGCAAAATCAAAAAGCGCACCCAAATGAAAATTTTGCCCGCGAGTTGATGGAACTTTTTACACTTGGCCGAGGGCATTATACCGAACAGGATGTTAAAGAATCGGCCAGGGCATTTACCGGCTGGACTTACGCTGGCAAAAATGGAGAGTATGCCTTCTACCCCAGGGGACATGACGACGGAATAAAAACTTTCATGGGCCAATCGGCTAATTTTTGCGGAGAAGATATTATTGACATTATAGTGGCCAAAAAGCAAACGGCTATTTTTATATGCTCCAAATTGTACCGCTTTTTTGTTAATGATGTGCCCGATATGGACCATGTTAATCAAATGGCCGATGTATTATATAATGCAAACTATGAGATAAAACCGCTATTGGAATATGTTTTTACTGCCGATTGGTTTTATGATGATAAAAATACAGGTAACCTCATTAAATCGCCAATTGATTTGTTGGTTGGCTTAAACAGGCAATTTTATGTCAGTTACCAGAATCCGGCGATACTGATACAGTTTCAACGCTCGTTGGGACAAGAGTTATTTCATCCGCCAAATGTTGCTGGGTGGCCTGGTGGCAAAAGCTGGATAGACAGTTCCTCATTAATGTACCGGATGAAAATACCATCTACCATCTTAAACGCCGGGGTAATTGATTTTACAGGCAAAGCCAACCCTGAAGATGAGGCGTACCTGGCATTTGAAAAAAAACAACAGCTTAATGTAATTAAAAAGGTACAGGCACAGCCCGATTGGGATAAATTTTTGAAGGAAATGCCATCAGACATTACAAGACAGCAAATGGCCGAATTTATGCTGGAGCCCCCCATAAATAGCACCACATTAAACGAGGTGCAAAATGCGCCAGATATAAAAACAGCTGTTATACAAATAACATCGACACCAGAATATCAACTATGTTAACCAGGAATTAGTAAAAACCTGAAAATCAACAATTATGAGGCGCAGAGATTTTTTAAGAAATACAACACTGGCATCGGGTGCTTTAATGATACCTGCTTTTTTAAAGCCATTTGAAGCTTTTGCCGCCAGCGATATATCGGGCTACAAAAACCTGGTTATTATCCAGCTTTCGGGGGGTAATGATGGCTTAAATACCATTATCCCTTTTGGTAACGATATTTATTACCAAAAACGTAAAACCATTGCCATCAATCAGCCAGATATTATTAAGCTGGATGATATGCAGGGGCTAAACCCCAACCTATCGGCCTTAAAAGAAATTTACGACCAGGGATGGATGAGTATTATTAATTCGGTAGGTTATCCTAATCCCGATAGGTCGCATTTCCGGTCAATGGACATCTGGCAAACGGCAAGTGATTCTAACCAGTTTTTATCAACCGGGTGGATAGGCCGGTATCTGGATTCCAATTGTCAGAATTGCACCAATCCGTATACCGCTATTGAGGTTGATGATACGCTCTCCTATGCAATGAAGGGTGCCAAACTAAAAGGAATAGCTGTGCAGGACCCTAACAAGCTATACCAAACCACCCGCGAGCCATTTTTTAAAGACCTTATACATGAACATGACCATGTTAACCTGAACGAGGACAACCTGGGCTACCTGTACAAAACAATGATAGAAACCTACTCATCGGCTGATTATATTCAGCAAACTACTAAAACCTATAACGTGGGCTGCGATTACCCCCAAACCGGGCTGGGCGGTCAATTAAAAATGGCATCAAAGTTTATAAACTCCGGCTTGCAAACCCGTGTGTATTATGTTTCTCTCAGCGGTTTTGATACCCATGTGGGGCAGCAAAACCAACAGGGGCGCCAGTTAAAGATTTATGGTGATGCCGTAGCAGCCTTTATAAAAGACCTGAAACAAACCGGTAAGCTGGATGATACCCTGGTAATGACCTTTTCGGAATTTGGCCGCCGTGTTGAGCAAAATGCCAGTAATGGCACCGATCACGGAACTGCCAACAATGTGATGATTTTTGGTGGCAAACTTAAAAAAGCCGGTATCTATAATAGTGCTCCAGATCTAAGTCAATTGGATAACGGTGATTTAAAATACCAGATAGATTTCAGAGATGTGTATGCCACCCTGTTAGACAAATGGCTCAACGTAAACAATAGTCTGATATTGAACAGGAATTTTGCAGGACTGGATTTTGTATAACCCCCCGGCCCCCTGAAGGGGGAGGGTCTTTATTCAAGTATTGCTATTCAAAAACTCCCCTTCAGGGGGCTGGGGGCGTTACCTCGGCATTCTGCGCATCATGTTGGCCATGGCGGCAGGGTTGCTCATTTGCTTCATCACTTTACGCATATCTTCAAACTGTTTAATTAAACGGTTTACCTCGGTTAAGTTAGTACCCGAGCCTTTGGCTATGCGGTTACGGCGGCTTTGATTAATGCCATCGGGATTTTCTTTCTCAAAAGGCGTCATAGAATTAATAATGGCTTCTATCGCTTTAAAGGCATTGTCATCAACCTCAACATCTTTCATCATTTTGCCAACACCGGGTATCATGCCCATCAGATCTTTCATGTTACCCATTTTTTTGATCTGTTGTATCTGGCTATAAAAATCGTTAAAGTCGAATTTATTTTTGCGGATCTTCTTTTGCAGCTCGGCAGCTTCTTTTTCATCAAACTGCTGTTGTGCACGCTCCACCAACGATACCACATCACCCATACCCAGGATACGTGAAGCCATACGATCAGGGTGAAAAACGTCAAGCGCTTCCATCTTCTCGCCGGTACCGATAAATTTAATTGGCTTGTTTACTACCGATTTGATAGAAAGGGCCGCACCACCCCGGGTGTCACCATCCAGTTTGGTTAATACTACGCCGGTAAAGTCCAACCTGTCGTTAAACACCTTGGCAGTGTTCACTGCATCCTGACCGGTCATAGAATCCACCACAAATAATATCTCGTGTGGTTTTACTGCGCCTTTAACCTGCTCAATTTCGCGCATCATGGCCTCGTCGACAGATAAGCGGCCCGCAGTGTCAATAATCACCACGTTATTGCCATTTTGCTTAGCTAGGGCAATACCTGCTAAAGCAATAGCTATCGGATCTTTTGATTCGGGGTCGGCATAAACCGGTACATCTATCTGCTTACCTAAAACCTGCAGCTGCTCAATAGCCGCCGGGCGGTAAATATCATCAGCAACAAGTAAAGGTTTTTTATTTTTTTGTGTTTTAAGATAATAGGCCAGCTTGCCGGTAAAAGTAGTTTTACCTGCACCGTTTAAACCGGCAATTAAAATAATGGTAGGGTTGCCTGTAAAGCTAAGTTCGGCAGTGGTTCCGCCCATCAGCTCGGTAAGCTCATCATTCATTACCTTGGTGAGCAACTGTCCCGGCGAAATGGCGGTCAATACGTTTTGACCAATTGCTTTCTGCCTTACATCATCAGTAAAGGCTTTTGCTGTTTTATAGTTTACGTCGGCATCCAGAAGGGCTTTGCGTATTTCCTTCATGGTTTCGGCCACGTTTATTTCTGTAATAGTTCCCTGCCCTTTTAAAACTTTAAAGGCCCTGTCGAGTTTATCCGAAAGATTTTCAAACATTATTCTTATCCCGTTTTGAGGTTACAAAGTTAAGATTTTGAAACAAATTGACTGAATGAGATTTTGAGCTATTGTTAAATCAAATCCATCTAAATAACTACCACATTATCAATTAATTAAATACAAAACAGTCAAAAAAATCAACTTAAAACATCCATCCTAATACTAAAGGGCTTATCTTTGCCGCCATGGAAATCCTACCCCATGACCTACAGGAATACCTGGATGGGCATTGCGAGCCGGAACCGGAATGGCTGCAAGCCATTAACCGGGAGACCTATTTAAAGGTACTTAAGCCGCACATGCTATCGGGACATTACCAGGGCAGAGTGCTGAGTTTTTTAAGTAAAATGGTACAGCCCAGGCGCATATTGGAAATAGGTACTTTTACCGGCTACGCTACTATTTGCCTTGCCGAAGGATTGACAGATGATGGTATTATACATACCATTGAGGTGAACCGCGAGCTGGAAGAAATGCTGAATGCACACTTTAAACTAACAAGTGTTGAAAAAAAGATCAGATTGCATTTTGGCGAAGCCGTTAATATTGTACCTGATTTAGAGGAAGATAGTTTTGATTTGGTATTTATTGATGCCGATAAAAAGAACAACTTCAACTATTTTGAGCTGGTAATAGACAGAGTAAGGCGGGGAGGATTAATAATAATTGATAATGTTTTGTGGAAAGGAAAGGTATATGGCCCCGAAAATGATGCCGATACCAAAATGATCCGCGAACTAAATGATCAGATTTCCGTAAACAACCGGGTAGAGAAAATGATTCTGCCCGTGCGTGACGGTTTATTGGTTATCAGAAAAAAGTAGATTATGAAGAAACTCTTACTGGTTACATTGTTTTTGGCTTCGGCATTAATGGTGTCGGCACAAAAAAATACTCCCCAATCCTATATCCAAAAGTTTAAGGAAGATGCCATCCGCATTATGCACGAAACCGGGGTACCCGCAAGTATAGTTTTAGGCGTTGCCATGCACGAGTCGGCTTGCGGCAACAGCATGCTGGCACAAAGCCTTAACAATCAGTTTGGCGTTAAAGGCAGTTCGGGTACTACCATAGTACGTCACAATAAAAAAGTGCACACCGCTTATAAACAATACCAGTCTGTTTACGATTCGTACCAGGATTTTGCCCGCATCATGACCGAGCGCCGCGAATTTAGCGCCATGTCATTATCATTAACTCACTTTGATTACGAAGGCTGGGCACACGGCATTCAAAAGCGTGGCTACGCCAGCAGTCGCTTATGGGCATCGCAGGTGCTGGGCATCATCAAAAAATATCAATTGTATTCTTTTGACGAAAACCCCGCTACCAATCAGCCTGTGCTGGCACAAAACACCAAATAGTTTGATTAATTATAACCAACTATTTACATAATCTGTTGGTCAGTAAAGAAACAAAAACCGCCTTATACACGTAATACATCTTTTAAATTATCCGGTGCTTATTACCGGGATTGATGATTATTGTAATGAGAAAAATAGTTTACTTACTTATAGGGTTAGTTTTTTTTAATTCGTGCTCGGCACGTAAATCAACAGTTACCAACAGGGATGTTCGCCGCAACAACGAAAGTGTTCAAAAGGCCAATAAAGAATCCATCGCTAATTATACGCCGCTAACTTCAGTTCAATATATTGAGCGATATAAAGCCATTGCTATTCAGCAAATGAATTTATATGGCATACCTGCAAGCATTACACTGGCGCAGGGGCTGTTTGAATCGGGAAGCGGCAATGGCACACTGGCAAGGGTAGCCAACAATCATTTTGGTATTAAAGCCGGATCAACCTGGAACGGAAAGGTATATTACAAAGACGATGATAATGCAAATGACCGTTTCAGGGTTTATGATAGCCCCGAAGAATCGTTCAGGGATCACTCTGAGTTTTTAAAGAAAAAAAACTATGCCGCCTTGTTTGAGTTAGAAAAAAACGATTACAAAGGATGGGCCTACGGTTTAAAAAAAGCTGGCTATGCCACTAATCCCAACTATCCATCGCTATTGATTAACATTATTCAGAAATATAATCTGGATCAGTATGACAACCCTGAATCAGAGATTCAAAAGATTAAACGGGTTGATACTGTGCTCACTCAGATAGACAAAAAGACAGACTCCATAGCAAAAGACTCCGCCCAGCAAAACGACAGCCCAAATAAAACTTATACCGTAAGGCAGGGAGATACACTATATAACATTTCTAAACGTTTTGGATTGACTGTTGATGATCTGAAAGATTTAAATAGTTTAGATAACAACAACATTAAAATTGGCCAGATACTTGTAGTGGCAAAATAATGTTGTTAATTAGTGTTAATGTTTATGCTAAAGGTTAGCCAAAGATTTAGTTTTGGTGCTGCAATGAAATCAGGGCTGCTCTTATGTTTTTTACTAATATGCAACAGGTGTTTTTCTCAGGACAAAACCTTAGCCGGTATTGTGTTCGACAAGGACAGCAAAACGCGTATTGCCACCGTTAATGTAAGTAATATTACCACGGGTACATCTATTTACAACAATTTTAAAGGCGAATTCAAAATAAATGCCAAGCAAGGCGATTTGCTGGTATTTACACGATTGGGGTATCATCCCGACACCCTGAAAGTGGATAATGACGCTCCGCAAGCCATATTTATGGAACGATTGGCTATCCAGCTTAAGGAGGTTACCATTCACGATTCCTTGCTTACTCCTGATCAGCGGCTGGCCCTAACTAAACAGGATTACACCAAAATTTATGGCTCACTGGCCTATAACGATTTTCTAAGTACCAGCAGCGGCGGCGCAGGCCTGAGCATTGATGCCATATGGAACTCTTTGAGCCGCAGCGGCCGTAACGCCAGCCATTTACGCGAACTTATTGAGCAGGATTACGAGCAAAACGTAATTGATTATCGCTTTAACCGCACATTTGTTAGCAATGTTACCGGTTTGAAGGACGGAAAACTTACCGAATTTATGTTCAGATACCGCCCGGGCTTTTACACCACAAAAAGTGCCAGCGATTATGAATTTGTATCCATGATAAGAGCCAACCTGCGCAGATACCTGCGTAACAAACGGGTTTACTCGCTGCCACCGCTCGAGCCGCAGAAGAGTAAATAATCAGAAGCGAATAATTGCAATAATTTAACCTTTTATACCCTTTCCATTGCCCATTATTGAGGATATATAATAAATTTGCGCCAAATCTGTTTATAACAGCTTTCAAATAAAAATAAACTATTGCCTGTTATGTTAAAAACCAGCCCCGGGCTTTTCTTATTGTTGATATTTGGCTTTACCCTTTCTGCAACAGCACAAAAAACAGACTCTACCAAAGTTGATACTAATTTGCTCAATAAATACAGGATTGAACCTGGCCGCAACTCATTGCCCATGCGCTACCGGCCCGCAGAAATAAAAGAAGAACAACTGCCTGTTTCCTTGCTTGATTATAAAGTTAGCTACTGGCATAAATCGGTTTTATTTGGGTTGAATTTTACGCAATCGGCTTTTACCAGCAATTATAGTGCAGGTGGTGTAAGCTCGCTGGCGTTGGGATCAAACTTTGATTACAAGGCCGAGTACAATAAAACGCCGGTAGATTTTACCACAGAACTGAGCCTGCTTTACGGCATCTCGAAAAACAAGGGACAAGGTTCACGTAAAACAAACGACCGGATATTTTTTGATAACAAGTTAGCCAAGCAATTGTCCAAGCGCTGGTTTTTCTTCGGCTCCTTAACTTTCGAATCGCAGTTTACCAAAGGGTTTAATTATACTAATCCGGACGGTACCGATGCACAAACACCTTACGAAATTTCAGACTTTATGGCACCCGGTTATTTAACCGAGTCGGTGGGTTTTGAGTACAAGCCAACAAAATACTTTGATCTTCGTTTAGGTACAGGTACCGCAAGGCAAACTTTTGTTTTGGATACTACCATTTATCACAACCAACCCACCAACTATGGTGTACCTATAGGCCATACTATTTACAATGAGCTGGCCGTATCGGTAGTTGCCGCTATTGATAAGGACCTGATGAAGAACCTGCATATTAATGTCCGCTATGCGTTATTCATTCCCTACATACAACCGTTTGCTTATATGAGCCACCGTGTTGATGCCACTATTACGGCCAAAGTGAACAGACTGGTGGCAGTAACCATAAACGGAACATTTTTGTATGATAAACACACTTCAGATGCCGTGCAGGGAACCGAAGGATTGGCGCTGGGAGTAATTTATAAATTCCCGTAAGTCATATTGACGCTGAGTCTTGAATCTTGAGTCTCAGGTCAAGATATCGCAAAACAGACTCAAGACTAAAAACTATTGGCTCAACACCAGGTCAGTTCCACCTTATTCTGCCAGCCAGATAGCGTCAACAAACCACTTCTTACTGTCGTAAAACTGGTTAACCGGTTTAAATCGTGCTTTTTGGGCCATCCGTTCGGTTTGGGCGATGGTGAATTTTTGGGAGATCTCCATAAAAATATACTCGTCCTTTTTAAAGCTGATGGTTTCGCCGCCTACCTTTACCTCCTGATCTGCAATACTCACCAGGTAGCTTTTGCAGGCTCCAGTGTCAGGATCATAAGTGGGGTAATGCTCAAACTGGCTGGCATCAAAATTGCCTTCCAGCTCGCGGTTAATGCGTTCAAGCAAATTCAGGTTAAATCTTTTGGTAATACCTTCCTTATCGTTATAAGCGGCCAGTACGGTTTTAGGATTTTTTTTCAGGTCGATGCCTATCAGCAGCATATCACCTTCTGACAGATGATTACGTATTTCTGCGCAAAACTGTTCTGCTTCATCTGCGTGCATATTGCCAATGTTTGATCCTAAAAACATTACCACTTTGCGTTTATTTGAAGCTGATGCCGCCCGGGTAAGCATATCAAAATATTCGCCGTTAAGGCCCTCTATTTGTATACCGGGCAACGTAACCGGCAAGGTTATGTTTAAATAAGATATTACGTTTGATGAAATATCAATAGGCAGGTAAGTAAAGCAGGCCTGATTATCCAGCAGGTATTTAAGCAAATAACTCGATTTAGTGGCATCGCCCGCACCCAGTTCAATCAACTCAAACGCATCGCCATCGCCAATGATGGCTTTACAGATATCGGCTGTTTTTTCTGAAAATATTTCCAGCTCGCAATTGGTTGGATAATACTCCTCACAGTTCATCAGATCCTGAAAAAGCTTATCGCCATTGGCATCATAAAAATATTTAGAGTTTAAATACTTGGGCGTTGCACTTAAACCGGTTATTACATCATCATAAAACTGATTTGTTTTTGATGGCCTGCTTAATTCGGCTTGCGCCAGTGTAGTGTCCATGTTTTTCATTGGAGTAATTTGTTTTTCTAGGGCAATGAAGCTATCATGAGCTGTTTTTTATTTATTTTAATTTGTGAGCGGGCTCATGATGGTTTCATAGTATAGTTGATATTTTTACTTAGCCAGTCTTATACCAGTAAACTGCCATCGTAAATGTGTTTGAAAAAAATTGCGGTAAGTAATGCGGCTATGCCCCGGTGATGTTACTTCTGATGCGCCTCTTAACACCTTTTGATTAACCATAAACTTACCATTATACTCGCCTATTGCTCCCGGTGCTTTAGCAAAGCCGGGATAGGGCAGGTAACTACTTTCTGTCCACTCCCAGCTTTTGCCCCAGGTAAATTGCGGCGCCGCTGCTTCCCACTCAAATTCCGTTGGCAAACGCAAACCTTTCCATGCGGCATAAGCGTACGCCTCAAAATAGTTGATATGGCATACCGGCTCTTTTAAATTAAGCGGCTCCAAACCATGATAGGTGTAATGGTGCCATTCGTCATCAATCAAATGCCAGTATAAAGGGGCTTCTACTTTATTATTTTTTACCCAATCCCAGCCCTCAGCATGCCAATGGCGAAAATCATGATAGCCGCCACTTTGTATAAACTCCAGGTATTCGGCATTAGTTACCAGGTTGGGGCTTATCTCAAAAGCATTAAGGTATACCTTATGGTGGTTTAATTCATTATCAAAACAAAAGTCATCACCGTTAAAGCCAATCTCATAAATACCTTCTTTTAGGCTGATAAATTCATCACTTACAGCCGGTATTACCTTCGGCGAAACATAGTTTTTTGAATAAGCCGGAAACAAGGGGTTATGCCCTAAAATGTATTTAATATCGGTATAAAGCAGCTCTTGATGCTGTTCTTCGTGGTTAAGGCCCAGTATTACCAGGTCTTTAATATCTTCGGTTAAATCTTCGTGTAAAAAGTTGTTCATTGCCTCGTCCACATATTCGCGGTAGCGATAAATTTCAATTACGGTAGGTCGGCTCAGGTTACCCCTATCGGTGCGGATCACCCGGTTACCTACCGTTTCATAATAGCTGTTAAACACGTAATTGTATTCGGGATTATACTCCTGGTAACCCATAAAGTAGGGCTTAAGAATAAATGTTTCAAAAAACCAGGTTGTATGGCCAATATGCCATTTGGGGGGACTAACATCCACAACGGGCTGCACCACGTAGTCTTCGGTTTGCAAATGGCTGCAAATTTGCTCGGTGTGTTTGCGAACTTTTATGTAACAGTCGGCGATATCCATTGAATTATTTGCTATCTAAATATCGTTTAAGGTTAGAAATTGTTTTAATATTTAACTTTTTGGCTTGCTCTGCCCTCATCATTAAAGCATACGTATTATTAAAGCCGATTGGTTTTAGCCATTTCACCTGGTATTTTTTATCAAACTCATCCTTTACATAACGGTAGGTAGCATCCTTATTTAAGGTTAACGTATCAACCATTTTAGCCGGCGGATTTAATATAGCCAGCAAGCCAGTGCCAGTATATTCAGGGTAAAAATCAATCTGATCGTTAGTTAAAGCATCAAAACAAATTTTGGTGCCTCCCAAACCTGTTTTGGTAGAAACATCATAATCCGTATAACCCTTAATTAACATGCTGTACATATTGGCCAAAATGTATTGCTCCCCAAATATTTTTGAGCCAATACGAATAATCCCGGCATTGCCATTTCTGGCTGGCCTGAATAATTTGTTCTTAATTAAAAAGTCTTTTGCTACCCTCTCCGGCGTTTGGTGAAGATAATCAGTCTGGTAATTAAGTGCGGTCATGGTGCTGTCATTTATCTTTCCGGCCAGCAAATTCAATGTATTTTCCAGGTCGGGATACTTTTCAAGGGCATCTTCGCGTACAATAGGGGCAGCATAATACGGTGGGAAGATCTTTTTATCATCATCCAAAACTACCAGCCCGTAAGCCTTGAGCCTGCCATCGGTAGAGTATCCGCTAATTACATCCAGTTGTTTTTGGTAAGCTGCCTTATACATCACGGCATCACTTATTACTACGGTATTGATGTGCAAGCCGTATTTACTTTGCAGGCCGAGGTTACCATCCTGCCGTCCCATAAATTCAGGAGTAAAGCCAGCCCTTAGTTTGGTGGCATATGTTTTTGGAATGAGGTAAAATGACGAAAGTACAATAAGAATCACTGGCAGGGCAATAGCTGCTGTTTTTAGTTTTTTTGAATCGAGTTTTTGTAATCGCGACAGCAAGAAATCAAATAAAATAGCCAGGAGGGCTGCCGGGATAGCACCTGCCAATATCATATTGGTATTATTGAGCGAGATGCCGCCAAAAATAAACTCGCCCAGGCCACCCGCTGCAATATAGGATGCCAGCGTGGCCACACCAACCGTTATTACGGTAGCGGTACGGATGCCGGCAAAAATTACCGGCATTGCCAGGGGCAGTTCAACCTTAAACAACACCTGCCATTTGCTCATACCCATAGCCACCGCAGCTTCTTTAACGGCAGCATCAACTCCTGTAATGCCAGTATACGTATTGCGGATGATAGGTAGCAGCGCGTACAGTAGTAACGCCGTGATAGCGGGCTTAGGGCCTATTCCCAATACGGGAATCATAAAACCTAATAACGCAATGCTGGGAATAGTTTGCAGCACACCCGCAACGCCCAGCACTCCGCCCGAAAATTGTTTTCTGCGACTTATAAAGATGCCCAGCGGCAGGCCAATTAATACGGCTATGAATAACGAGATAAAGGTTAGCCCAATATGCTGCAGGGTTTGCTCGGCAAGTTTATCAGATTGCTGGCGCATAAAACCCCATAAGGATTGCTGTTGCTCATTCATGCGCCTGTTGTTTTTTAAACTGATAAAATGCCGTCATCAATTGCTCAAATCCGGCTGTTTTTACTTCGTGATTTCGGGTATGGCGGATATTGATTTTTTCGTCGGCATTAAATTTAAAATATTCCAGCCCGCTCCAAAGATTGATATCGGTTGATAATGAGTTGGCTTTTACTTCTTTTTCGAGCGTGGGCAGCCATTGCCAGATATCGAAAAGGGTAGCAGTTTTAAATTCGAGTTGCAAACGCTGTTCCTGCAAAAAGCCTTTTACAAAATCATTAGCCGGTTTAAATAACAAATTGGATGGGGTATCTTCCTGAACAATTTTCCCTTTGTCCATCAGGCAGATGCGATCGCCCAGTTCAAAGGCTTCCTGCACATCGTGGGTAACCATGATGATGGTTTTGCGCTTTAATTCGTCCAGCGCCTTAAATTCGGCATGTATTTTTGAGCGGGTAACATTATCCAGGGCGGCAAAGGGTTCGTCCATTAACAACACCGCCGGATTGGCTGCCAGCGCTCTGGCCAGTCCTACCCGCTGCTGCTGACCACCACTTAACTCGGCAGGATAAGCCTTCAAATAATCTGTAGTGAGGCGAAGTTTTTCCAGCAATTCGGCAGTTCGTTTTTCTATTCTTTTTTTGTCCCATTTAAGTAATTGGGGTACAATGGCGATATTTTGGGCAACGGTATAATGCGGAAAAAGACCATTATTTTGCAGCACATAGCCTATCCCTATCCGCAACTCCTCGCGCGATTGTGCTTTTATACTTTTACCATTGATAAATATTTCACCCCCATCAGCTTCAATAAGGCGGTTTATCATTTTAAGCGTAGTGGTTTTACCGCAGCCGCTGGTACCCAACAGGATCAGGTTGTCGTGCTCCTTTACCTCAAAAGAGATATCATCAACGGCTTTTACGTTGCAAAAATGCTTGCTGAGATGCTGAACCTTTATCATAAAAAAGGTTACTCTTCAAGGGCCATAAAGAGGTTATTTAATGATTCGGCAAATAGCGGATGGGCAAATACAAAATACCTGATCTGCTCATAAGTTATGCCACCGGCCATGGCCATTTGCAGTATCGTCATGATTTCGCCGCCCTCGGCACCTAAAATGGTAGCACCTAATATTTGTTTGGTATCGGTATCCACTATGGCCTTCATAAAACCACGGGTATCGCCAGTTTCAGTGGCGCGTGCTACCCAGGTATTAGGTATTTTGGCTACTTTATAGTTGATGCCCCGTTTTTTTGCCTCAGTTTCGCTTAAACCTATGCGCCCCAATTGAGGATCGGTAAACATACAATAGGGCACCTGACGGTCCTTAATGCTTAAATCGGCATTTTCAATTAAGTTACGGTAAACAATGGTATAATCGTTGTAAGAAATGTGCGTAAACGCCGCACCGCCCTTCACATCGCCTAAAGCATAAATACCCGGCGCACTGGTTTCCAGTTTATAATTTGTACGGATGGCACCGTGCTCATCAATTTCGACACCCGTTTTATCCAGACCCAAAGTGGCCGTTTGCGGACTGCGGCTAACGGCTATTAATACATGAGTACATTTAATTTTTTCTTCTTTGCCATCAACAGCAATAACGGCAGCAATTTTGCCTGATACCTTCTTTTTAAAACTGGTGGCAGTTGTTTTAGTGTAGATATTAATGTCCTCGGCCTTTAAAATCCGGGTTAGCTCTTCGGAGATATCTGCATCCTCGCGGGACACTATCCGATCCGATTTCTCCAGTATAGTCACCTTGCTTCCAAAGCGGCGGAACATCTGCCCAAATTCCAAACCGATATAATTACCACCGATGATCAACAAATGCTCGGGCACGGCTTCCAAATCTAATATAGTGGTTGAGGTGAGGTAATCAATATCAGCTAATCCTTCCATATCGGGGATAATGGTTTTTGCGCCGGTATTAATAAAAAACAAATCGGCCTTAAACTCCTTTTCGCGGCCGCTGTTCAGCTTTACCAAAATAGTTTTTTCGGCAGTAAAGGTGGCATCGCCAAATATCAAATCAAGGTTGCGGGTACTTTCCAATCCTTTCTGACTCCCGTTTCTAAACTGATGCACCACCTCGTCCTTACGCTTCCTGATCTGGGGCATGTTTACCGAAAACTTTTTGATCGTTACGCCTAAAGGTTCGGCATTGGCGGCCATGTAAGCCATTTTAGCCGATGCAACCATGGTTTTGGTAGGTGTACAGCCATCATTTATGCAGGTGCCACCCACCCAGCGTTTTTCAATAAGGGCGGTTTTTTTCCCGGCAAGAGCAAGTTTTTTGGCTAAAGGGCCTCCGGCTTGTCCAGAGCCTATCACAATTGCATCGTACTGTTTCATTTTATTGGGTTATTTGCACACCCTTCCAAAACGCAATATGACCGGCAATGTTTTCGGCGGCGGGTTTGGGTTCCGGGTAATACCAGGCGGCGTCCTGGTTCTCTTTACCATCAACTTCGAGGTTATAATAAGAGGCAACGCCTTTCCATACGCAGGTGGTATGAACGGGCGAGGGCTTTAAAAATTCGGTTTTCACACTCTGTGGCGGAAAGTAGTGATTATTTTCAACGACAACAGTGTCATCGCTTTCGGCGATCACCTGGTTATTCCATATAGCTTTCATGTACTGGTTAGATATTTACGATAAAGATAAGGCGATATACCCCAGATAAAAAATGACCAGCGCCTGTTTTTGTTTAAGGAAAGTAAAAAACTATTGCTTTTAGTATAAAAATCTAAAAATGAACCATATAAACAGCTGGCGAAAGAACTAATACTGCGCCGATTTTTGAAGCATAAAAAAAAATTAAAAAAATATTTTAAAATTATCTTTAAACGTATATCTTTGCAGTCCCAAAATAAGGGTTACCAAATCCAAAATCATTGGGAAAAAGCCTTAAAAAGGCCCGTTCGTCTAGGGGTTAGGACGTTAGATTTTCATTCTAGAAACAGGGGTTCGATTCCCCTACGGGCTACTAGAAACATCAGATTACCCTTGTAAGTCAACAACTTGCAAGGGTTTTTTGTTTTTACTGTCAAAGTTACTGTCAATAAAAGTAGGATAAAATCAGTTAAATTCAAACAAAATAAATCGCCGGACTTAATTTTTTGCTTTCAGATTTTTTCTTTACGATATTTAGACACAATAATACATCAATTTTGCCAATACGGTAGGTTGTTGTGATTTGCTTTCAGATTTTTTCTTTACGATATTTAGACACAATTATAGAACTGATCGGTACTATAATTCCTTAGTTGTGATTTGCTTTCAGATTTGTTCTTTACGATATTTAGACACAATGAGAATATGGGTTTTAACGCTGGTTGTAAGTTGTGATTTGCTTTCAGATTTGTTCTTTACGATATTTAGACACAATTCTCCTGAACATCCAAACGACGAATATTAGGTTGTGATTTGCTTTCAGATTTGTTCTTTACGATATTTAGACACAATTACTCTTTTGAATAAAGGAAATCCGGCTGAGTTGTGATTTGCTTTCAGATTTGTTCTTTACGATATTTAGACACAATTCCGTTTGCCACGCAGTAGTCAAAGCACGGGTTGTGATTTGCTTTCAGATTTGTTCTTTACGATATTTAGACACAATTCTCCTGAACATCCAAACGACGAATATTAGGTTGTGATTTGCTTTCAGATTTGTTCTTTACGATATTTAGACACAATTACTCTTTTGAATAAAGGAAATCCGGCTGAGTTGTGATTTGCTTTCAGATTTGTTCTTTACGATATTTAGACACAATTCCGTTTGCCACGCAGTAGTCAAAGCACGGGTTGTGATTTGCTTTCAGATTTGTTCTTTACGATATTTAGACACAATAATGGTTTTACATTGTATAATGTTTGTCTAAATGGCTATTAGTTAGTTGATCTAATTTGTTAAGTTCCTTAACTCTTTGTTTACGCTTCACCCATTGAGTAGGTAATACTTTCAGTTTGACAGAATGACGGAATTTTTGACCTTGTGCTAAATAGGTCATAAGGATAAAACATTTGCCTTCTTTGTCGGCCTTGTCGAGATAAAAATTTGTTGTTGCCATATTGATTTTTGTTAAAATTCACTGTCATTTTTACTGTCAATCCAGTGTTATCTGACTTGACGCAAAGTTGTGTAACTTTAACAATAAAAACAATATAACTATTTGATATTCAATAGTTTATACTTAAATTCACATAAACACTGATAAGTTTAGATAAATATCAAGCATTCCCCTACGGGCTACGAAAAACAATACCAAAAGATGCTAAAAGCCTGCAAATCAAAAGTTTGCAGGCTTTTTTTGTTGCATCAAACCATCATATTATGCACCAAATCGCAACAAAAAGGTGCGTAATTCGGTGCGTAACTAAATGGAAAATAACTACGCACCGAATTGCTTATAATTAATTGACTATCAACCTGTTCAGCGAGTGAACATCTTGATAAAAGCAGGCTACAAACTTACTTTTGTTTAACTTTTTAAGCTTGTAATTATGAGTAATTTCCATCTGCTTTTCTACATCAGAAAGCAAAAAAACTACAAAGGGGGTGCAATGCCCATCTACATGCGCATCACAGTTAGCGGCAAACGCGTGGATATATCCGTGGGACGCGATTGTGATCCGGTCAAATGGAACAATCATGCTGGACGTGCAATTGGAACCAAAGAAGAAATTAAGGCACTTAACAACTATCTCGACAGCCTGTAAACCAAACTTCGAAATGCGCACCAAACGCTGATTGACACGAACCAGCAGGTAACAACAGAAAGCCTCCACAATCAGCTCACGGGTAAAAATCAAAAGAGCCATTTTCTAATGCAATTGTTCCGGGAGCATAATGCTAAAGTAAAGGCATTAATCGGAAACGGGTTTGAGGCTAATACATTAAAAGGGTATAATACCTCTGAAAAACACCTCACTGGTTTCCTGCAAGAAAAATATGATAAAACAGATATAGAGATCAGCCAACTAAACCATGCTTTTATTGTTGACTTTGAGTTTTACCTGAAAGCAAATTGTAAAATTACTGGTGTATCCGCCGCCAAATACATTAAACACTTAAAAAAAATTGTTAATCACTGTATTGCTAATGGCTGGCTAAAGCAAAATCCATTTATCAATTTTAAATCCACTGCAAAAGCAAAGGAGCACACTTTTCTTACGCAGCAGGAACTTGATAATATTACGACATCCAAAAAGATTACGATTGAACGCCTGAAGCAAGTAAGAGATATTTTTGTTTTTTGCTGTTACACAGGTTTATCTTATGCCGATGTACAGAAGCTAAAACGCAACGAAATCGGCATTGGCATGGATGGCGAGCAATGGATATTTACAAGCCGTCAAAAAACAGATACATCTTCCCGCATACCACTACTCCCTGTAGCTTTAGAAATATTAAACCGCTATCAGGATCATCCGCAATGTGAAAATAAAGGATTGCTATTACCCGTATTGAGCAATCAAAAAATGAATGCTTATCTTAAAGAAATAGCTGACCTATCTGACGTTCTTAAACATTTGACGTTCCACCTGGCAAGGCATACGTTTGCCACAACAGTTACCTTATCCAATAATGTACCGATAGAAACGGTTAGCAAAATGCTCGGCCATACCAATATTAAAACCACACAACACTACGCTAAAATATTGGATTTAAAAGTAAGCCAGGATATGGCTCAACTTAAACAGAAGTACGGTAATACTAAGCCATGTAACCATGCCCGTCCACTGGATCCAATGCAGGCAATTAACAATAAGCAACAAACCAATAAAACTAACCGTCATGCTTGAACAAATTTCAATATCCGATAGTAACATACAGAATAAAATATACTTAATAAGGAATCAAAAGGTAATGCTGGATTTCGACCTTGCCTCATTATATGAGGTTGAAACGAGAGCGTTGAAACAGTCTGTCAAAAGGAACCTAATACGCTTTCCCGAAGATTTCATGTTCCAGTTAATTAAAAATGAGTGGACAGAGGTTATCACAATTTGTGATAACCTTCCTCAAAACATTAAATTTAGTCCATCTACTCCTTATGCGTTTACGGAACAAGGAGTGGCCATGTTATCAAGCATATTGAACAGTGACAGGGCAATAATTGTAAATATTCGGGTTTTTACTCGTGTGCGGCAATTTCTTTATGATCATGCTGATTTAAGTACTGAAATTGAACAGATTAAAACCAAACTGACCAATCATGACAAAAACATCGAACTGATACTTCAATACCTGGATGAATTATTGGATAAAAAGGGGGCTTTAAAACAACGTATAAGAATTGGATATAAACCTGATACTTTATAAAGGAGATTCTTAATAAGCAATGCAAAAATAAATTTAATGATCTATTAATATCATAAGATCGAATAAACCGTTCCAAATCCATGCAATTATTGAAGAAACCTTAGATCCGGCCAATAAAAATAAAGCAAATCTGTCATACCGGAATGTGTTGATTTTTAACCAAAGCAGCAAAATGATACAATAGACAAAAGCCTACTCTAGTGTATCAATAAAGACTACATGGTTACCGGCAATATGGAAACTATAATTTGACTGTATTTCTAAATACGAAGTATACCTAGCTGAAGAAAGGTTAAGAATAAAGAGCCTATTTAAGTGTTCCATGTGGAGTATGAATAAAGGTACGATTAGCATTTCTTAGCTTAAAAAAAAGCTTAAATATTGTAAAAAAAGCAATCGGCAAATGCAGAACTGCCTTAAATAATCTCTTGTTAAAATATTGTAGCGGAATAGCCAGCAGTATAGCTATATAAGTAATTATCCACAATAAAAACCAATAAACCGGAGGCAACGAATGCCCATGAAATACAGATAATATAAACGTTACCGGAGTTATCCCGAGCAGTATAAGACGTGGCAGTAACAATGTTTGTATCACTTTATCAAAAAAGTCAAAGTTTCCTTTTAATAATTGTACAAAGCCTTCGCCTGCATATTTTTTCATATAATTGAGCTGTGCAGACAGCCAGCGACGGCGTTGATTTTGCAGGGTTGATAGTTGGGTAACTTTCTCATCGTAAACAATAGCATTTTCGGCATAACCAAATTGGATGCGTTGTTTTAGCAGGCGCAGCTCCATTTCCTTATCAAAGCCGCCAACGGCAGTAATTTCGGGCATAATGGTTTTAAACAAATCAAAATCCAGCGCCATTCCGGAGCCTATAATAGCACACGACAATCCTAAAGCCCGGTGCCCTTTACGAAAAATATGATTATTAATACCCTCACTTACAGCATCCAACAACGCATAATTGGTGCCGGTATTTTTTGCTATGCGTTGCCCCTGAACAACCCGGTAACCACACTGCAATGCATCATTCATTCTCAACAGAAAATCGGCCGCACAAATATTATCAGCATCAAGTACCAGCGCATAATCATAGCTATTGGCTGTTTGCTGAAGGGCCACATTTAAAGCTTTTGCCTTAGTACTTTTATCGAAAGACACCTCTACCACCTGTATAGGGAGCGAGTGCAATGTTATTAACGTTTCTGGTTTTAATGAATCAGCAATAACAACTATATGTTTTTTGTTTTCAGGATAGTTTAGCGCTAATGCTGCCAATGCGGTATCTATAATCACAGCATCTTCTTTATAAGATGGGATATAAATTACAAAAGACCCTGTATCCTCTCTTTCCGGTGCCATTGGCAAAGAATTAATGCGACCAGCCAGTGAAAACACGAAAAGATAAATGGCCTGGAACGCGAGAAAAACGAATACCAATAACGTGGGATAAAAGATCAATGCATTTAAATAGTTCATAGTTTTTAGTATTTAAGTCCGTTTATAATTTGCATTCCATATCAGCCCCTGCCATATTTTACCGGCAAAATCCCATTTACCTTGCAGCACATATTTTAACAATGCCACAGGCGTTGAAATGGCAATAAAGAAAAGCCTGCTAATTATTCCTTTTATTCCAAAGGTATTGCGCCTTATAAACAGCAGCCGGTTACGGTTTTGATAATATATTTTAAGTGGATTTGTTTTTCCCACGCTCATTGATTCTTTGTGATATACTACAGATGCAGGCTGATACCATATTGTAAAGCCCGCGCGTTGTGCATGCTCACTAAAATCCAGTTCTTCATAATAGAGGAAATAGTCTTCGGGAAGCATGCCCACTTCATCAAATACTGTTTTTCTTATTGCCATAGCGGCGCCATGAGCCAGGTGTGTTTGATGAGCAACGTTATATTGTCCATTGTCTGTTTCGCCGGTGCCAACAAATTTACCGCGGGCAGTAAATGAATTTATCGGTGCGCCGCCAGCATATTGAATGGTTTTTGGGGATTGATAGTAAAGTATCTTAGGGCTGATGATCCCTATATTTTCACAGGTATTAAAAAGCTTAACAATAGGCTCAAGGAATGATGGCTGAACCTCAGTATCATTATTTAATAAAAGAATAATCTCTCCCTTTGCTATGGCTATACCCCGGTTATTACCACCGGCAAAGCCTTCGTTTTTTTCATTTTGGATAAATGTAATAGCGGGAAAATCAGCCGCTAAATAACCGGCATCAACAGCCGAGGCATTATCAATTACAATTACCTCAACGTTGGGATAGGTAATGTGCTGAAGCGACCGCAACATTTCAACAGTAACAGCATCGGTATTATAATTTACCGAAATAATGGATACCAGCGGATTAATGTAATTATTCATAATACTTCAGCATTTTCGGTTAAAATTGAGATCGTTTTTACAATTCGTTTATCCCAGCGGTAGGCAAGCCAAACAAAGGCAATGCTCATAAAAACAATCACGCCGGTAGGAGCCTGGCCTAAAACCTGGTTGCCATAACTGGCAAAGGCTACCCCAACAAAACCGGCAAATAGCGCCATAGCCATTTGTCGCAGCATTTTATCATTTTTCATTTTAAAAATCATAACAGTACCAGAAATAATAAAGGTGAATATGACCAGTAAATGCACCCAAAGACCAACAATCCCAGTTTCGGCCCAGATGCGCACATACCAACTATCGGTAGGTGTATCGGCCAGCAAGGTGCCCGGGCTAAATCTTTGCCCCCATGAACCGGCAGAGCCAATGCCACCACCTATTGGCCTTGAAGCCAAATAGGCTTTTAATGTTTTTTGATTATTTAACCTTACCTGTAGTGACGGATCATTAGGGTCCATGGCGCTGCGCATCCTTTGGATCTGGTAATTAGCGGCTCCTATCTTGGTAAACTTTAAGGCACCAAAGAGTAGTGCAATAATGATTAAGCCTACTGACAGAATTTTAAAATTTTTGGTTAAAAACAGGTAAACCATTATTCCCGAAAGCGGCACAAATAATGCGCCCCTGGTACCTGATATTGACATCCCCCAAAAGAAAAATCCGGCCAATGCCCAGTATATTAACTTTTGCTTTAGTTTAACAGGGCCAAATGAAAATATTAAACAAACCAGCGCTATATGCCCCATGGCTGCTCCAAATTGCCCGGCATCCGAATAAAAAGAAAATACCCTTAACCGGCCAAACAGGATATGCGTTTTGTAGGCACCCGCATCCAGCCACATTTGTTCGGCGTGATTAACACCTAAAAGCTGCTGTTTCATCCCCCATACACATGCAATTAGTGACCAGGCTATCCATATCCTTATAAAAATCTTAATCTCTTTAGGATCATTTAACAATAAAATGGTCAGAATAATCAACTGGATCATGTAAAGAGAAGTACCCCTAACCGAATAAAACCAGGCGGCAAAACTTCGCGATTCTGGATTTATAATTTCAAATACGGTAAAAGCTGTCCAAACTACTATTCCATATACAAAAGGATTTTTTAAATATTTATAATCCCGGCTGGTGGCTTTGCTTAACGCGGCTATTAATGACAAGAGTAAAAAAACATCCAACGATAAACCAAACGGCGCTGTTGAATAACGGATTATTCCATTTACAAAAAAACCGAGGTTCAATACTGTATATAACCCAATTCGTGGATTTCTGAAAAGCAAAACAAGGTATATTAATACGAAGGGAATAGCTATTAATCCGGCGGCACCGGCAAGGTCTGTTTCTGTTATAATATAGCCCAAAGCTATGGCTACTACAGATATAAATATTGCCTGTACAAACCATAAATTATATATTTTTTGCAAAGTCATAATTAAGCAGCCGGGATTTTCTTTAATAAATTGATTGATGCCAAAACACCGTGTTTCCAGAGTAATTTTATTGCAAATGCTTCAAGAATATCTTTCAGTTGCACCCAGCCTATAATTACCCCCAATAAGAAAGTTATTGTTGAACCGGCAGCCACACCATATACCCCCGCCCCTATCCATAAAGCAAAAACGTCAAGCAATACATTAGCGGCCAGCATTATAAAAACCTTGATAGTGTTTTTTCGCGGGCGATTACCTGCATCCAATAAAACCCCACAAAATCTGTCGATCGGTATCAGTGCCGCGTAAAAACAGAAGATCTGTAATAGCAATACCGACTCATGGTATTTACCACCGCCCAATAAGTTCACAATGTGTGAAGGGAAAATCAAAAATACAGCCAGCATAGGAAAAATAAGCGCAGTTAAAAAACCACATTGCCTATAAAATAAATACCTTAATTCCTCCCATTTTTGATGCTGAAACAATGACGCTGCTTTGGGCATGGTGACTGACGCAAAAGACCGTACAGGGATTTCAATTGCCTCAATTAATTTTTGCGGAATAGAATAAACAGCTACAGCTGCCGGGCCAAGCCAAATGGCTATAATAAACTGGTCGCTGCTGCGTAGTAAGCTTGATGTTACCATAGTAAGCATGCTATATCTGCCAAAGGCCGATAATTTTCTTCGTTCAGTCTGAAGATTTGTTTTCCATGTCCCAAACCTTAGCCATCCGAAAATGGATCCCACCATTCCAATACCAAATTGCAACAACCCATAAAGCAATACTACTGTTTCAATTGAGAACCTAAGCTTTACCTGAAAAAGCAGCAGGATAGTAAAGCCGGCAGCAAAAAATATTTTTACCGCAGCCAATTTTTTAAAAAGCTGGCTGGCCTGTAGTTGCCATTGCAATAGTTGGTAAGGCAATGCGCTGAAAAGCCAAAAAATGGTGAATCTTTTTGCCAGTAAAAAAGCTCCGTTATCCAACTTCAAAAAGTACATAAACGGAAAGGCAAGTGTGGCCATTATAATTGTAAAACCCAGTAAGAGTTGCCATGATGCGCCAGTTAACCGGCTCTTTTCCTCCTGATTGGTGGAAACAGCAAAATACCTCACAAATGGTGTTTGTACCCACCCGCTTCGCAGCATTTCCAATAATGTGTAAACAGTAAGCAGCATGAACCATTTGCCTGCGTTATCACGCGAGTACTGATGGGCAATAAAACCAAGGTTAACAAAACCAAGCAGCGCTGTGGTACCATTTGATATTAATGACCAGGAGGTATTGCTGTATAAAATTTTCTTAATCATGATGCTTTGCTGTTTTTTGTTAATAGAGAATTAGGTATCAGAGGCCTTTTTGTAGAGTAGTGCGTCATAATCTCCATCAACTGGTTTGATCTTTCCTTCCAGTCGGCTTTTCTTGCTATGTTTAATCGTTGCTGTTTTATGCATTCATCATTTTCAATTAACGCCATCTCAATGCACTTAATAAATGACCCGGCATTGTTAGCCATATAAACCACATCATCAGCTTCGGCCAGTGAGGCAAAAGGAGTAACTACAACAGGCAGGCCCATTGCCAAATATTCATTTACTTTTAGCGGGTATATGGCTGCAGTTAGCTCGTTGCAAACGTATGGCACAATACCCACGTCAATTTGCCGCTGCATGCACGGGATCTGATCAGCGAGTACCGGCGGCTCAAAACATACATTGATGTATTTTATAAGCCGGTTGTAAATGCTTAGCTCACGCACTTTACCAATAAAAAGGAACCGTATATTAGGTAATAGCTTAATAACTGTTTCTAATAAATCCAAATCAATCCTGTTGTCCATTGTACCGGTGTAACCAACAGTCTTCATGTAGTTTTCGTTAAGTTTGCGGCTATTTATGTTGCTGAAGAATGCATTGAAATGGACACCGTTATTTACTACCTCTATTGGTTTGTTAATTTTCTGCTTTCTTTTTTTCAACTCGTCCGAACTCACCACTATCAAATCAGCCTTTGAAATAAATTTCTCCTCTTCTATTGATGCAAACCCCTTGAACCAGGGAACATTAGAAAAATCATCATAAATATAGTAGACGGTAAATTGCAGGTTATTTATAGTCCAATAGTTACCCAAAAACGGTTGAAAGGAATTAAAACCAATAATATTTTTCATCTGCAGCTTTTTAATGGCTTTGTTTATGTAATAGCCTGTAATTGCCGCATTAATTCTGTTAGCGATTTTAAATAATCTGTACGATTTGATAATAAATGAAGGCAACACAGGTGGCAGTGATAATACGTAAAGCCCAATTCCGTCATTTCCTCTTACCCTTCTAAAACGTTTCTTTAATCCGAGCAAACGCTGCCACTCAAATTTCTTTTTGCCAAGTATTCCTTTTATTAAATCGGATATAGTGTAAGCGTAATCAACGTAAAGCACCAGATGCTCATCCGACAGGCCTTTCATTAATTCAACTGTCGACCGTAAGTAGTCTGCTTCCCAGGCTGGCAGGGCAAAGCATACAATATGTTTTGGTTTTAATTGCTCCATTTTATTTAAGGTTCAGTGTTAATATTTTTTTTATCTTTTTGCGCAACCAGCTCCGTTTTTTGGGAATCTCGCCTATCAAGCCGTCAAGATTAGTCTCGTCAACATTTACAAGCCAGGTAAAAAATGGAACATCGTTAACAGCGGCCTTTGCTTTTGCCAAGGTCTCTTTATCCAGCGGTAACCATGTATCATTTGCTCTAAATGCCAGTAACATCAGATCAGATGTTTTTGCAAGCGAAGCCGGCAAACTATTTTGCGATAAATCAGGGGAGATATAGACAGTAAGCTTGTGTTCCTGCTGATTTTCAGCTATCAACTCGTTTACATTTTTGTAATTCAGATGCGCCAGAGCAGGCGTATAAACACCAAATGCATTTTGAGGTATTGCTGATGAAAATACGTCCGAATAATCTATAGGTACCACCCAAAAGGTATCATCATATAGCGATGATAAAAATTCATGTAAGCGTTTTAAATCAGTTTCCTGAAAAATGCCGCCTTTTGTTGTAATGATTGACATCTGTGCTTTACCCTTATCTTCAATTGGTTTGGAGATATATGGAAGAATAGTACTTACAAACTTTTCGGCAAGCAAATTCCGGAGTGTATGCTGATAAGGCAACACGGTAGCCCCTCCTGTAATGGATACGCCTGCCAATGGAAGCCCGATAATCTTTTTTGCTCTCTCGGGACTACGGATAGATGAATCCATATACTCTTTTCCAATAGCAACAGTAATCACCAATATGAAACCTACAAAAAACGAAAGCACTATCAGCAATGCACGAGTTGATGCCTGTGGCTGCAATGGGAAAAATGGCTTATCCTGTATTACAATATTTGAATTGAGCGACAGATTGCTTTGGCGCAGCCGGGCCAGGTGCAAGCCATTTAAAATAGCCAGATATTCTTTTTCGTTGATATCTATCTGGCGTTCCAGTTGTTTTAGGGTTGAACCGAGAGGTGCAAGTTCATCTATCTCATTAAGGTAGTTCTGCTTTTGATTATTAAGTACATCCAGACCAGCTGTTGCTTTATCAGTGGTTACAGAATTGTCTACATATTGCTGTACAAGGCTTGGGCGTGGAATAGCCTCGGGGGTATAATTCAAATTAAGATATTTGTTGGATTCTGATTTTAACGAGTCATCCAGCATCTTAACTTTTTTTGAAAATTCAGCAATCTTCTCCGTGTTATTATAAACTTTTGCCCGTTCCAAACCAGAGTTAGCTTCACTTAAGCGCTGCCGCAGATTTATCAGCGTTAAACCATTCGAAACCTGGTTTTCCCTGGAGCTAAGTATCTTGTTAACCTGCAACAACGCATGTTTACTGCCACTTTGATTCACTTTCTCGGCATAAATCTGTTTATCAAGTTCTTCTTTAGCCTCCGCAACATACCGGGTTTGTTCGTAATAATTTATTACCCTATTCTTCTGTCCAAATATTTTTAAATCATTTTCTGATGCCTCCAGCTTGGTTTTGGCATCAGCAAGCTTCGTTTCAAAATATTGAACAGCACTATAGGTCTGGTCGGATTTAAGGCGTTTATAATTTGCAGTAAAAATGCTGCTGTGCAGTTGAAGAATGCGCAAACAAACTGCAGGGTCATTGCCTGAATACACCACCTGGATCATATCGCTGGTATTAATCCGGGTTACTACCAAATTTGATTTCAGATCATCAATACTGTAAAATGATCCCGGTTTATTTAAAATATTAGTTATTACATTATCAACCTGCGATGTATAAAGCTGGTTGATATAATTGTAAACACTTTGAGCATCCTTTAGCTGTCTTGCATGAGTTAACAGCTTGTTGTCTGCCAGTTTTCTAAGGCTTTCAAAACCTGTGCTGCCTAACACATGCGGATCGGGCTTTGTTAACAAAAGGTGCTCTGCAAGCAAATGGAGTGAAACCTGTTCAATAGTTTCGCGTGATTTAGCAGAGGCTAACAGGTTATCAAATGCGTTATTAACTGCAAAGTAGTCTAGTCTTTCATCTTCAGTGCTGGTTATCGAATAGCCACTGGCTACGCCTGTATATAATGTGGTTGAGCTGGAATATTCTTTCTTTGCATTTTTGGTAAGAAAGAAAACAGTAACAGCACATATAAGTGGCAGCCAAATAAGCCATTTGGTGTATCGAAGCAATAGCTTTATGTAGTGTATCATGCTCATCTTTTTAAAATTAATTGTTGAAATGGCACACCAACCAATACCTCAAACTGACTGTAATAGGTAGAAAACTGGCGTTTGGCTTCTTCATAGTCGGCCCGGGCATTTACCTCTATCGTTTTTAAGCGGGAGAGCTCGCCAACATCAATTATTCCATCCCTAAACTGTTTTTCGGCTATAGCATATTCATTTATAGTAGACTGTTTTGCCTCGCTGCGGATAGTAAGCAAATTGCTTGCATATAAAAGATTATAATATTGAAGTATCACTTCCTTTTTTAGCTCCTGTATCGATTCATCCTTTTTATTAATGGTTGAATTAAGATCATGCTTATATATTTTTGTTTGAGACTTACGGCCCAACAACTCAAATAATGGCAAATTCACCTGCACACCTACCCGTAAACCATTAGTTACGTTAGATGATGTTTGCATACCCGGTGATTGGCTATCGGCCGAAACAATACTTTGGTTACCGGCTGAGTAGTTTACAAAACCTACAATATTATTGCTCCATTGCTTTTTGCTAAACTCAAGTTGTGATTTTGCCGATTCTATCAAATCATTTTGAAATTTAACCGACGGCGAATTATTTACCGCAAGCTCCAAAATATTATCGAGCGGTATCATTTGTTGTTGCAGTTCTTTTTGCTCATCGAGCAATACTGGTGTTGAATTCTGTATTGCACTGCTTGTTTGTGCATAGCAGACACAGCAAAATATTAAAAGAAACAGTGTTAAGAAAACCTTTAATCTCATCGTTATTTGATAATGTTTTTGCTGGTAACTAATAGCAGCCATTTGCTGTTTTATTACCGATGCATCTGCTAAGTGCAAAACTGTACCAAATCGACACTTTATTTCAATTCATTGATTATCAATATATTACATTTAAACTGATTTTAATATTATTTCCAGATAATGGAAAACAATCTTAAATATGGAGGAGGTGCCACGCGTTAGTCGCAATCCAATATTGCATGTCCAAATTTTATTAAATGTATCCGAATCGTTAAAAAGCGTCTCACATAGAGCTTTTTCAATAATTGGATTTTATTCCATATTATGGAAAACAACACTCAATAAAGAATCTGATAATCAATCAATTACATAATGGCATATTTATAGGTTCTATTTAAACGATAATAAATGTTTAATAAAACTTAAAATAGATGCTATGAATTTTTCAGGTTTAAATAATATCAAGGTGTTTGTAATAGAAGATGACTTATTTATGCAGGCGGTTCTTCAGGAGTTTTTGCAGGTAACTTATGAAGTGGCCATTTATCCAAATGGGTTCGATGCTTTAGCCAATATGCAAAGAGGCGATCTTCCGGATTTAATTATAGCCGACTTAAATACACCGCACTTGGGCGGTCTGGCGCTTATTGAACAAATAAAAATCAGCGATTTCTTTTATTCAATTCCAATCATCATCCTATCTGGCGAGGAAAGTACTGCGAAAAGAATTGAGTGCCTAAATGCAGGCGCCGACGATTTTATTGTAAAACCGTTTAATCCTGCTGAGCTGGATGCCAGGATAAAAGTTGTATTAAGACGAATGGGTAAATTGACTTTAAGCTTATAAATATGGAGCACACTTTATCTACAGCGACCCCAATTATAGCTATTGTTGGTGTTGAAGATGATCAATTATCAATATTTAAAAATTGCAATTTTAAAACCAGCAGTGTAATGCCGTTTGTAAATGGAATGAAAATGGCATCAGCATGGCAGGCAGACAATCTTAATATTGTGGCGATTATTTCATTTAGCGAAATTATGGCATCCGGAGGTATACCTTTAATTGAAGCACTCAAAAAAAGGGGATTGCCAGAGGTTCCTTTTTTCTTAATAGTGAATCATTTAAATACAAACCTAACCAAACTTGCTTTATCTGCAGGCATTACTGACGTGTTTAAATTGCCCTTGAATATTGGTCGCATTGAAAAAAAGGTTAATTTTTTTATAGACAACCAATCAATGCTAAATAATATTTCACATGCAAAAAAGCCTCGCATTAAGGGAATCAGCCCAGCCAAAAGAGTCTTTGATGTGTTTTTTGCAGGCACAGCACTTTTAGTACTATCGCCATTGTTTCTGCTTATATATTTGATGATAAAGATCGAGTCAAAAGGACCTGCATTTTATTATGCTTTACGGGTGGGTTCGGGCTACCGGATATTTAAATTCTATAAATTCCGGTCGATGTATGTTAATGCTGATGCCAGGTTAAAAGACTTAAAACACCTGAACCAGTATAATATTGATGCTGCAAGCGAGAAAGAACCTGCTGCTTTAAACACTGGCTTATGCGATGAATGTAAAATGTATAATAAATGCCAATATCCTTTGTTTGCTGATGGTATTGAATGGTGCGAAATGGATTTCAGGACTGAGAAAAAATCTACCTCAAATTCAGCATTCTTCAAAATAAAGAATGACCCCAGAATTACCCGGATTGGCAATTTTATTAGAAATACCAGCATTGATGAACTGCCCCAATTATGGAATGTAATAATTGGCGATATGAGTATTGTGGGCAACAGGCCATTACCACTTTATGAAGCTGAAAAATTAACAACCGACAAATATGTACTCCGGTTTTCAGCTCCGGCGGGCATTACCGGCCTGTGGCAGGTTGAAAAACGCGGCAAAGGCGAAATGAGCGAAGAGGAACGGCTGATGCTCGATAACAAATATGCGCAAAGTCATAGTTTGAAATATGATTTGAAGCTAATTTTAAGGACTATACCCGCGCTGCTTCAAAAAGAGAGCGTATAATTAAAATTTTTACTATTGGTTTAAAGGCCGGTGATCTCTAAGGAGTCATCGGTCTTTTTTTATCAGGCATTGTTTTTTTTATTATCCAGGACGTTTCAAGCCCTGGAAAATTTCCATTTTCTGGAAAGATATAAAAAGTTAATTAATTGATATACAATTAATTAAATAGATGGCATATTTATAGATTATATCATTTTAATTAACCAATACTAAATTTTAATGATATGCTATTAGCCGAAAATCTTTTAAATCCCAATCAGGAAATTTTTGAAAAAGCTAAATTACAGATTGCTATCGAAGTACAACGGGTGTTCAGGCCCCGTAAACATGGAATGGATGTTGTGGCCCAGGAGCTTTTAAAACGTCTTCCTTTAGGCATCGACAGTATTGATTATCATGTGATGGTTAAAGATGACAGTGATCGTTGTATTACATCAATCCCCCACAGAATAGTTCATACTATTAGAAAGGCACCCTATTTTATTTGGGAGCAATATTTTTTACCCAGGGCCTGCCGTAAATTTAAAGCTGATATTTTGCATTGCACCGCCAATACGGCGCCACTGTCAACTAAAGTGCCACTGATATTAACACTGCACGATATAATTTTTCTCGAAAAATCAAACGTCCTGGCCAAAGCAAGCTGGTATCAGCGGTTAGGTAATATATACCGTGGCCTTATAGTTTCAATCATCGCAAAAAAAGCATTGCGTATTATAACCGTTTCTGAGTTTCAAAAAAAGCTGATCGTAGAAAAACTTCAAATCCCTGCCGAAAAGGTTAAAGTGATTTATAATGGCGCTGACGAACGTTTTTTTGATCATTACAGCCAGTCACAAATTGACAATGTGCTTCAAAAGTTTGGCTTAAAGAAAGGCTATATCTTTTTTATGGGAAATACAGATGCCAGAAAAAACAATGTTGGGGTGGTACACGCCTATGCGCAATTATTGCTGCATAATCCATCAGCACCCAGATTGGTTATGAAAGGTTTAAGCAAAGAGCAGTTGCAGCATTTGCTTAAACAGGAAAAACTGGAATGGCTGGAAAAAGAAATCGACTTAATTGGTTATGTGGGTTATATTGATTTGCCGGCTATTTACCAGGCCGCATGTATGTTATGGTTCCCATCATTTAGCGAAGGTTTTGGATTGCCTATAGTTGAAGCCATGGCAAGCGGACTACCTGTGGTTACCTCTGCCGTTTCATGCATGCCAGAAATAGCCGGTGATGCTGCTTTGTTTATCGATCCTAAAAATCCAACATCGTTGGCATTTGCGGCCCAGCTTATATTAACAGATAATGAACTTGCACAAAAATTATCAGCGAATGGAAAAAAAAGAGCTGCATTATTTACCTGGAATATAGCCATTAAAGAAACTGTTGGGGTTTATCACGAAGTTGAAGCAATGATTTAATAATGAAAATTAAAGAAAGAATATTGGAGCGTCTGAGGGTGCTTGCTATTGATTACTATGACAGGGAACCACAATCAACCAAAGAAAACATATACATACGCTGGGTGCTGATAAAAACTTTATTAAAAGGCTTTTTAGATGTAATAAATGCTTCGATAAGGTTAAGAAACTGCACTAAGGGAAAAATGGTCACTGTAAAAGGAAGATTGAAGCTAATCACAAAGGGCAAAATAATAATAGGCGATAACTGCAAAATATGGTCGCATATCGGTACCACGCAAATATCTGCCGGGCCAAGGGCCACCATTGAAATTGGCGACAACACTTTTATTAATACAGGTACCATTATTACATCGCGCAAACATATAAAAATTGGTAAAAACTGCCACATCGCCAACCAGGTAATTATGATGGACGATGATTTTCATGATGTAGGTAAAAGGGAAGCAAAATCAGGAAAGGAAGCAATTATTATTGGGGATAATGTATGGATAGCCACACGGGCCACTATTTTAAAGGGAGTATCAATAGGTGAAGGAGCAGTTATAGCTGCTGGCGCTATAGTAACAAAAAATGTACCCGCATTTACGTTAGTTGGCGGTGTGCCTGCAAAATTTATAAAGCTGATAGTTCCTGGTTATGAGCCTGAGGAGATTAAAAATATGGTTAACAATTAAACATTCCAATAATGAGTTTGTCAGCTAAAATAAAGTCCAGTCCGCGCATAAAAAATATGGTCTATAAAATGATCGTAAAGAATGCACGACCGCGTTTGTGGATCAGGTTCTTTATTACGCCTTTTATCCATCATTTTGGCAAACGCTCTGTAATTAGGCGATATACCAGAATGGATTTGTTTCCCTTTCACAAATTTAGTATTGGGGCTAATTCTACCGTAGAAGATTTTTGTACAGTTAACAATGGTGTTGGCGATGTGTTTATTGGGGATGATTGCCGTATTGGTTTGGGAAGCGTATTAATAGGGCCGGTTATTATTGGCCACCAGGTTATTTTAGCGCAAAACATTGTAGCCAGCGGATTAAATCATACCTATACTGATGTTAATTTACCCATCAGATTACAAAAGGTAACAACAGCACCGATAATTATTGAAGACGAGGTTTGGATTGGCGCAAATGCGGTTATAACAGCCGGTGTTACCATCGGCAAACACAGCGTTGTTGCCGGGGGAGCGGTAGTTACCAAAAGCATTCCGCCTTTTAGTATTGCAGCCGGCAACCCGGCAAAAGTCATTAAACGATACGATTTTGAAAAAAAAGAATGGGTAAAAGCATTTGCTTAAAGGTTCCTGATTTTATCCATTAAGGGCTGAAAGTCTTCTATTTTAGATTTATCCGTAATTTTTTTTATGATCTCGTCCAATTCATTAGCTGAAATTGAAATGTATTCTAACACCTTTTCTCTTTCATCTAAAGAATCACAAAGGTCTCTAACTAATGGTACAAGCCCCATAATCCGGGACAGTGGCGCTCTCACTATGTGTGACTGAATCCATGAAATTTCTCTTAATTTTTCATTCTGATGTTCAATTGCTTCAATATATTTTAGTCTTTCGGTTATGTCGTTCGCTATTACAATGGTAGCGTTTTTACCTTTGTATTGAACGGGGGCTATTTGGACTTCAACGTTTATTATGTCTCCATTCTTCTTTTTGTGAACCAATATTCTACGGGAGTTTTCTTTTGGATTCAGCTTGTCTTCCTCCAGGCCACGATAAAGATGTGGAATTTCTTCAGCCGGTCTTATATCCTTCAATGTCATTTTAGAAAATTCATCCTTGCTAAAGCCATAATGAATAATGGTAGCATTATTAACATCAAGAAACTTTAACGAGTCCAGATCAATAACGTACATCGGTAACGGACTTAAATTAAATAAATCACTATATCTTTTTTCCGATTGTTCAAGATCAGAAATGTTTTTCTTACGTTCAACACTGTAAATAATGCTTTTATATAAAGACATTGGCGTTAGGTTTTCTTTCAGTATATAATCTGAAATGCCCAACGAAATTGACCTTACACCAAAAGAAAAATCAACATATCCGGTTAATACAATCACCGGTGTATTTTTACATATTTCAATTATACCCTCAATAAGTGATTCGCCGGTTTTGTCGGGCAAAGAAAGGTCTAAAAGGATAACATCAAACTTGTTGACGGCCAAAGCTTCCAGGGCCGATTGGTAAGTCATAGCATGCCTTATTTTAGGAGCTACAATTTGTTCAAATAGGAAGTCTTCCACTAAGGCAAAATCTCCCGGGTTATCTTCAATTACAAAAATTTTGTATTCGCGTTTGTCAGTAGCCATTTTTTTTAATTTCTGGGGATGGAAACTATATTGATCCAAAAGTCTTCAATTTTGGCGATAGCTTTTATAAAGTCAATAGCATCAATAGGTTTGGTAATATAACAGTTAACGTGATTTTTATAAGACGTCATAATGTCTTTTTCAGATGACGAGGTAGTGAGCATTATAACCGGAATATGTTTATAATTATCATTACTTTTAATATACATTAACACTTCATGACCGCTCATTTTCGGCAGGTTTACATCTAACAAAACCATATCGGGCATTTCGGTATTATCATTCAAATATTCAAAAAAGTCAATTGCAGCTTTGCCGTCCTTTAAAATAGTTATCTTATTCACTATTTTACATTCTTCAAGTGCCTCCGTAGTAAGTACTATGTCGCCTTCATTATCCTCAACCAATAAAATATCAATCGATTTCATACACGCTAATTTTTTAAAATGGTGAAATAAAAAGTGCTTCCTATGTTTTCGGTTGATTCTAACCAAATATTCCCTCCAAGGCCTTCCACTATTTTTTTTGCTAAAGCAAGGCCCATTCCAGTGCCCGGATATTCATCTCTGCTATGCAGCCGTTGAAAAATTATAAATATTTTATCAAAGTAAACCGGCTCAATACCTATCCCATTATCACTCACTGAAAATTGCCAGTGGCTTTGTGTCTCTATACATTCAATCTTAATTTGGGGTGGAGTACCTGTCTTGCTGTATTTTAAGCTATTACTGATAAGGTTTGTTAGTATTTGCCTTAGCGGGGTCTTGAATGACCGGATTACCGGCAAATTGTCAGATAAAATTGTTGTTTTTTTTTCTTCAATTTGTTTGCGGTAAAGGGCCATAATATCAGAAATAAGCTCATTAACCTTTATATCTTCCAAACTCTCCTCCATCACTCCCACTTTCGAAAACTCAAGCAAATCAAGTATTATCTGACGCATTCTTTTAGCCCCATCAACAGCAAAGTTTATATATTGCTTACCTTTTTCATCCAATATATCGCCATATTTTCGCTCTAATTGGGTTAAAAATCCGGTAACCATTCTAAGTGGTTCCTGCAGATCATGTGAGGCTACATAAGCAAATTGCTCTAATTCGGCGTTGGATGTTTCCAACTCCTTTGTTTGTATTTGCAAATTTTGGTTCAATTCCTTAAGCCGGCTCTCAGAAACTTTTCTTTCAGTAATATCTTTAAAATAAACGGCAAGCCCCGATTCAGAAGGGTATGCACTTATTTCGTACCATTTATCAAGCGGCGGATAATAATCTTCAAAGTGCATAGCAGTATTACTTTCAATAGCCAAATGGTAGTTTTTATAAGAGTATGAGTCTACAGAATCACCAAACACATCCCATAAATTACGGTTAAGCATTTCATGTTTCACCTTCCCCAATACTTTTTCGGCCATGTTGTTCCAATAAGTAACTGTCCAATTTTTATCCACAGCAAAGAAGGCGTCTCCTATGCTTTCCAATATTGTATTTCTATCCTCCAATATTTCAGTGACTGATATTTCCGCCTTTTTGCGGGCATCAATGTCCTGAAAACTGCCATATACTCTTATACACTTATTACCTTGCATTTCGGCTTCGCCAATTACCCTTATCCATTTTTGATTTCCTTTGGCAGTAATTATTTGCAATTCCACATCCCACGACATTCCTTTCTCAATAGCGCATTTCACCTTTTCAGTGATGTAATTTTTACTCTCGCCTTCTTTATAAAAGCTTAACGCGCCATCCAAATCAGGTTTAAAGTCGGCTTCAACCTCATGAATTTCCTTTGTGATATCTGACCAGTATACGGTGCCCTTTAACAAGTCAATTTCCCATCCGCCAATACGGGCAAGGCTGTTGACTTTTTTTAACAAATCTTCAAGTTCTTTTTTCTCGGTAATATCTTTAGCAACACAATAGACCAGCCCTTCAGGTGAAGCAGCCGATGTTGTCCAGGCAAACCATTTTATTTTACTCGATCTTGTTATATACCGGTTTTCAAAATAGACTATTGGTTCTCCTTCAATAATTTCCTGGAATTGGGTTGTTGATGGTTGTCGGTCATCAGGGTGGATGAATTCCATCAATGGCCTGTTTAATAATTCGAGTTCCGTATAATCGAGTAATTTTATCATTGCCGGATTAACTTTTTTCCAATACCCGTCAATTCCGGCAGTACATATAACATCGGGTGCCGAATTGAATAAGTGGTTCAATTCATCTTCTAGCTTCTTTCTTTGAATCTCTACACCAAAACTCTTATTGAACTTTTCGAACAAAGCCGTAAGAACACCTTGCTCTTTTTCTTCCCTGTTTAATCCTAAAATAAGGATGCCTATAATTTCATTTTTAAAATGCAAGGGTATTCCATAGGCACTTTTGAGCCCAGCTTTTTGAGCAGCTTTTTTTCGGATAAAATTTTCACTTTCATTAAGGTTTGGTATAAATTGAATAACCCCGGTCTCCCAAACCATTCCTGGCACCCCCTCTCCTTTTATGAGGCTCTTTATATCATCACTTTCATTATAAAATGTGCGCATAGCAGGTGTAGGAGCATATTTTACAGCCAGGTGGGCCTTCTTCATATTTGGCGAGGTTAACCAGGCTTCGGCCATATCAAAGTTTCCATAGTTGGCCAATTTATTTAATGCTTTGTAAAGAATCTCATTCAACTCCAATGGCTCATTAAAAATGGCACTTATTTCAGCGAGCAAAGCTGCCTGCTGCTCTTCAATTTTACGTTCTGTAATATCTCTTATAAATACCGAAACACCATTTTCGGCCGGATACACTCTGTTTTCCTGCCATGAGTTTAATGGCTCATAAAAATCCTCATTATTTAAAGTGATTTTCTCGGCATTTGCCCGTTCTATAATTTCATAAATTTCTGAACCAATCAAATCAGGGAAAACATCCCAAATATATTTCCCAATTAAAGATTTAGGCTCAATGCCTAAGATTTTTTCAATTTGTTTATTGGCATAGGTATAACATAAGTTTTCATCAAGCGCAATAAAACCATCTAAAATATTATCAAGCAAAGTTTCAATTTGAGTAGTTTTTTTTTTGATCTCAAGTTCGGCAAATTTGCGTTCGGTGATATCCGACCGGATGGCTATATATTGATACGGTTTGCCTTTTTCATTAATAAACGGCACTATCGTTGTATCAACCCAATAAAAACTACCATCCTTAGCTTTATTTTTAAGTTCCCCCTTCCATATTTTTCCCGAGGCAATGGTTGTCCACAGATTTTTTATAAACGCCTTATCATGATAAGATGAATTGATGATGCGGTGGTCTTGCCCAATCAGCTCCTCTTTGGCATATTTTGATATCCTGCAAAAATTATCATTTACATGTTTGATAATTCCTTTTTGATCGGTTATTGCAACTATTGCTGATTCATCAAGCGCATATTTAAAAGCAGATAATTCCTGTACGGTTTGATGTAGCAAGTTATCGGCATGCTTTTCTCCTGTAACATCAATAAAATTACAAACGACTGCATTAACATTGGGTTCATTTAAAAAATTGGTAAATACGCAATCAAGCCACATATAGTGGCCGTTAAAATGTTTTGATTGATAGACGCATGCTTTGGGCGAATCTGGAGAATTTAACGCCTCATTAAATAACTGATGTACCCTTTCCCTATCGCCAGGATGGATTAATTCATCCATGCCGTTTTTTATCACATCGGTTGTGCTCCAACCGCTAATCCTTTCTGCCGATTGGCTCCTGTAAATAACTTTAAAATCTTTATCAAGCAGGGATATGCCGCTATAACTATTTTCTATCAGCTTCCTGAAACTAATATTGCTTTCTGCGGGGTTATGCTTTAGTTTAGCGGACCTTTCGGTTGCCTCATCTTCTTTTATTTCGTAAATTATTTTAGTGTATCCTAATAGGTCATGATTTTCATCGTACAATGCGGTATAGTGAATATTCGCCCAAAATTTCGTGCCGTCCTTTTTTATCCGCCAGCCTTTTACCTGGTAATTATTATTAATGAGGGCTTCCTGTAAGTTCATTTCAGGACCATCGGTTGATAAGGTTTCGGCTGGATAAAAAATAGTTATCGGTTTGCCTATTACCTCACGTTGGGTGTATTGTAATATTAGTTCGGCTCCTTTGTTCAGACTAATAATTAAACCCAGGGGATCTGTTAAAATCACAGCGTAGTCAACAATACTGTTAACCATTGCCCGGCATAATTTTTCGTCAGCAATTTTTCGCTGGTCCGGCACTTTTGGGAGTGAAGGCGTTTTATTTTTAGGGTTAGGTTTTATTGACATATTGGTTAATTCAGCATCAGCAAATACCAGTATTGTTAATCAACAGCATCATCTTTAACTAGTAAGGCT
>JABDEQ010000002.1:0-1552 GCA_013286985.1 Bacteroidota bacterium
AAGGATGGGGGTTTTCATAGAAACCTTTGTAAGGGCAGTTTTGGTATTGATACTAATGGCAGAGTTGAGAGCATTGTTTGTTGAATTAGTAAAAGCTTGCTTTGAATGTGCTAATGTATCCTTGGCTTTAACTGCTAAAAGGCTGTCTTTCTCTAGTTGAATTTTTTTATTTTTCAATGAATCTTGCTTTTTTTGAATAGTTTCCTGGATTTTTTTCCAATCGGCTAATCTTCTTTGGGCTGTATCTGTTATCTTTTTATAGAAATTTCTCTTAATAGTACTAGTATCATTAAAATTCCAGGGAGTAATGACATAACCTTGTATAATTCCTCCTAATGAGTCTTTTACCGCCACAACTGTCAGTCTTGTTCCTTTGTTTAGCCTAAAATGAACACTATAATCAACTTTAGGATGCAGGCCAGATTGGTATGGATATACATCTGTTCTAACAGGCGAAACGTACGTAGAGCCAACATCTACTTTTGCAGAAGAAGTGGACTGTGCCATGATTCCGCTGCGGGCACAAAATATCATCGATATTATAATTGTGATCTTTTTCATTGCTTTAAGTATTTAAGGATTAGTTATTAAATTTTGTTGAAGTAAAGGTAGATGGACGGTAAGGGGTAGGTAAAGAGGGAAAATCCCCATAATAAAACCGGAAATTTCCGGTATCAGGATAAAGCAAGAGTGTTTAAAATTGTATCGGCTTTTAGATAAGTAAAAAGCTTTGTTAGCACTTTGAAATAAGGATATTTATTTGGATATTAGAACATTATATCAATGAATACTCAATAACATATTGATATAACCTAAACCATCTAGTCACCTTTACTTCAATGAAAATAACAATAGGTATCGCCGATGATCAGCAGTTATTTCTGAAGTCGTTATCTAATTTAATCAGTTCATTTAAAGATTTTGAAGTTACGGTTGAAGCCCTGAACGGTGAAGAGCTTCTGAAACAGCTTGCCGTCTTGAAAACACTGCCTGACATCCTGTTGATTGACGTACAGATGCCGGCAATGGATGGCCCAACCGCTGTTGCCAAAATTGCTGCAGGCTATCCTTCAGTAAAAACGGTGGCTTTATCGATGAAGGAGGATGACCATTCTATTTTAAGCATGTTAAGGGCGGGATGTTCGGCCTATTTGCTGAAAGATCTGCATCCCAGGGAACTGGAGAAGGCTTTAATAGAAGTACGGGAAACAGGCTATTACAACAGCGATTCATTTAGTTTACATTACCGAAGGCTGCTCAGGAAGCAGGGAGAAGACGAAATTAAACTGACCGACCGTGAAAAAGCATTTTTAAAATTAGCCTGCAGCGATTTCACTTATAAAGAAATTGCATCAAAAATGTTTCTGTCCGAGAAAACGATTGATGGTTACCGTGAAGCGTTGTTTGTAAAGTTAAATGTAAAAAGCCGCACGGGGATGGCGCTGGAAGCGATAAAGTCGGGTTTGGTGGCTTTTTAAGCGGAGAGCAAATGTGTGCCCGTAAATTGTATGATGAATAGAGCAACAATTTATCGGGCAAAATTTAAAACTGA
>JABDEQ010000002.1:1562-64445 GCA_013286985.1 Bacteroidota bacterium
TAATCAATAAAAAATCAAGACCAAGTCAAAGCAACAAAAAATCGACAAAAAACCAATGGATCCCTTAGCCAAAACCGAAACAGGGCCGGACGAGTTTGCTATTGAAATACCTTCAAAATTCAATTTCGTCCCTAGTGGCACATCAGTAGTAATCCACAACGATGGCTCAGTTATCATTACACTAAATTTTCAGTTAGCTAAGGGCTTTAACACATGCGGCCCGAATTCCGATATCAGCACCTTCGATTCAGCCGTATTTCAGATGGATGATCCTGCCAAATACTTCAATTCGGTGGAGGTATCGCAACTCGCACTAACACAAGACCAAAATAACAATATCGTCCTGGGATCAAATAAGGGTGATATCGCTTTGATTACTGATGGGGACAAAGGTCGGCAGGGAAACCTATTTATAATTGAATAGTTCAGACAAAGACCGCGTCAATTTCAGGATCGATAAACTTTAGCAATTTTCGCCAACTTGGCAAATCTTTCAATAATCTGTCGGACGATACATTGTCTTTAAGGTTTGCATAATCCTGATCGCTTAGGCCGAGATGGCAGCATTCAATCGGAAAGAAAATACTATTGCCTGTTGGAGGTAAAGCAATAGTAGCAAAATCCGCTTTTGGATTTTGGGGTATATATATATATTTTCCGCTCGATTTTTTCAAAAGGGCGGAATTATCCAAAAAAGCCTTTTTAAAATCAATAATAGCACTGGATATATCTGTTGTCAGTTTTAAATTTTGCCCGATAAATTGTTGATTGGCTGAACTAATGCTTATTACCCAATTGACAATGTCTATCAACTTAACTTTGCCTCCGCTAAAGTCAAAGCAAACCGAACGCACATATTTCAGAAAATATTCAATTTCTATTTGGGCTGCATATCGTGCCAACAACTGGGCTAACAACGTATCTATCAACTTTCTTAAAACATCTATTTGCATCATAAGTGTACTTTCCCCATCGGTTGTTTTGCTCAAATCGACTGCAAATATTTTAAATTGTTCGAGTATTCCCGGCTCTTGTCTGTCGAGCATGATGGCTTTGGCTTTCGAGTAGGTATTATCGAAAGTTTCGACACATACAATTGCTAAGTCATTTATTTTGAACCTTATACTATCAGCTTTATTTATTTGGTTAAAAATATCTTTCAAATTATAGCCAGGGACATCTATACTTCCTTGCGGAGCTACCAGGCACTTAACGGTGTCCTTAAGCGCATACATGGTATGCAAATTCATCATCCAACAATTGCTCATTAACAAAACGGCCACCTTTTTCTCTTTACCCAGCCATTTTCGCAAGCATTCAGCCAGTTCGCTATTCTTTAAAATCTCCGCTGCCTTTGGTTCAGCTACCACCTCGCTCCTTTTTAATCCATCTTTTAAAACAGCTTCAGGATCCAATTCCGACCAAGAATTCATTGTTACTCCGGATCCCTCAATTTCGTTCTGGACTGTGTCTATAAAAGTGATCTTACCTGCTTTATCGTCATAGATAAATTCGCTTTCTTTCTCAAAATAATATTTAAGTCGATCGGTATTGTCACGCGTGTTTTTTACCCGAAACAAATTATGACCTGCCTGTATAGTCGTATAACTGTTCTTTGGTTTTCTTTTTAAAAACCCGCCCTGGTCAGCTTTTTTCGCTTCGTCCCAAAACAACTTAATAAATGGATATTGAGACAAATTTTCTTCGATCTCTCGCCGTACGCTATTAGTTGTAAGCCTAGGATTAGGTAGTTCTTGTCTGAAAATCCCGAATGCCGAGCCATGGTCCCAGGTAATCAGGAAAACTTCTTCGTCGGGTTGAACCTCCGTTTGTTTCAACACAGCAGTCAGTCGCTGAACTTTTTGTAAAACTGTAGTATCGTTTGCGTTTGCTAAGAGTTTGTTGGGGTCCAGCAGCTCGCACTTTTCTATATGGTTACCGAAACCATTCTTCTCTCTTTCAATGGTAAAAAAAACGGCCCGATCATCTACTTTATTCTCACCATCGCTGAATATATACTTGATACTGTTCAAAATCACGAACATTCTTGTTTGGTTACTATTGATCGGCGTGGTTATAATATCGCCCAGCATACTGTTCACCATGATTTTCATATCGTCAACCATGGATAATTGTTCACTTGTGGTAAAATCTGCGTAAATTAGAAAGACAATTAACCACTTATTACTTTGGGTTTCAGGAAGATTTTTCATATCGCGATTTTGTTGATACTTGGTTTAGGTATTGAATGTTATGCGCAACAGAAGGTCAGAATATCCCTAGTGAAATATGGACAGTCTGATGGGTTATCTAGCTACAATATACGACAAATTATCAAAGATCAAAATGGTTTTCTTTGGATCGCTTCACAGGATTGTTTAACCAGATTTGATGGTAAATTATTTATGTCGTACACTAAACAATCTTCACTGCAACGCCAGATATCCGATCCGGACGTACGCAAAATAATTGAAGATACCGCACACAAGCAGCTCTGGGTTTTACCCAATAGCGGACAATTGAATATTATCGATATTGCTAGCGGGGATGTAGTTAAAAATGTTCCCATTCCGCAAAATGCCAATGATGACTGGAATATCACGATGGCCCACTGTAGAAATTATTTATGGATAGGTTCTTTTCATGGTTTAAAAATACTGGACACTAAAAAATGGCAATTCATTGTTGCGCCCCAAATTAAATCTCCGATCAAAGGAATCACCTCCTCCTCTGAAGTTAATTGTATTGGAAGGGACAATTATAATAATGTATGGGTTTGCTATACCGGTTATGGTATTGTTATTTATAACGGAAGCAGTTTTAAAAAAATAACGGAAATTGCACTGAAAGACCTTAGGGATCATTTGGGAAGTCGCAATATCCGCATCAACGATTTTACGCTTGTAAACAATAATGAAATCCTCTTCGCCACTGACCAGGGGATGAGAAAAATTTCTTTTGATGGATCTTATTCCTTAACAATTGACAATAGCCCTGTCAAATATCTAAAAATTTTAAATGATTGCCCGATAGATGCGAGCAAAACAATTGGCGGCGACAAAATAATGATTGCAGGTAATGGTCATTTATACCGGTTTGATGTTGCGTTAGGAAATTATGTTGTTTATGACGAAAGTATCGGCGAAGCCGACAGTAAATGGATTAATTATGTTCAATCCATCTATCCGGATGGCGACAGGATATGGTTAAGCTGCCAACAAGGGATCGCGATGATGAAAACCATCGCCGGTCCTTTCTCAAAATATTACTATGATGAAAAGACGGGAAACAAACTGGAGCATTTGCGTTCAATATGTGTTTTACCGGGCAGGGATATTTTGTGCGGATTAACCACCGGATTGGTCCTGGTCAATCATTCCGACAATAGCTTCACCACTTTGGACAAAGCACATTTTTATAATCATGTTTTTATAGATAACAGCGATCTGACCATCCTGTCCAGGGATGAGGGGTTATACGTGCTCAAAAAAAAGGCTATCAAATCTATCGAAAGTGTTTATCCGGAATTTGAAAAGTACAAAACGTACACTGTGAACAGCCAAATCTTCCTGGGAGATTCTGCTGTGATCATGGGTACGGAAAGTGATGACGGCATCCTGATATGGAACTATAAGAGGCACAACGTGCGGAAAATTGATACAGCTTCAGCACCGGCGCTAGCCTCCAACACGGTCAACAATATCTATCGCGACAAAGCGGGGAATTTATGGGTTTTATCCGATAGGGTGATAACTATAATAGATAAGAACTTCAGCAAGTCGCAAAGCCTGAACTTTGCATCGGAACGAAAATACCCGAGACTTGATCTGTTTTTTGACATGTGTGAATCCAGCAACAGCTATTGGATCTCCTCTTATGGCAACGGTATTATTCAAATGGATAATACACGGAAGATCAAGAAACTGATCAAAGAAACAAATGGCCTATGTAACGAGGGGGTTTATAATATTTTCAACCTTGGAGACACAAGTTTACTGATTACCTCCAATAACGGTTTGTCGTTTTATAATACCAAGCAGCAAAGCTTCGTGAATTATTTCAAACAAGATGGGCTACAGTCAAATAGCTTTGAAGAAGTTACCGCAATAGCTCATCAAAATCAAATTTATGCCGGTGGTATTGATGGTTTTACGGTAATAGATCCCAGTAAATTAGTTGTAAACAAAAGGCCGCCAGTTCCCTATTATGAAAACATTGATGTAAAGCTGAACGAGGGACAAAATATTATTAATGCGAGTCTTGATGTAAAAAAAATAACCATCCCCAGTAACTGGCTGCAGGCATCGATATCATTTATCGGCATAAACTTTGATGATCCCAAACGGGTAACGTATAAATACCGCATCAAGGAAATTGACACCAACTGGATAAATAACAGCAACCGTGATGTGATCAGTATTATTGGCCTGCCGCCAAATACCTACACGATCGAAGTCAAAGCAGCTAATGAGAACGGTTATTGGAGTTACCCCAAAACACTCATCATAAAAATTGAGCCCAAATGGTATCAAACCTGGTGGTTTAAAATTGCGATGGTAATTCTTGGCGTAACAATGGTTAGCGCTTTTTATCAATACAGGATCAACCAAATTAAGATACAGCAACAAATACGGAGGGATATTGCAAACGACCTCCACGATGATTTGGGCAGCAGCCTGAACTCCATTAAAATATTTACGCACCTGGCTATCGAAAAAAAACAAAATGCTGCGTATTTGGATGAAATTGAAAGTTTAGTAACAAATACAACGGTTGGCCTTAGAGATATGCTTTGGGTGTTAGAAGATTCGCGGGATGATATAAGTGAGCTGATGGAAAGAATTCAACGTTTTACTATTCCTATTGCGCAGGCAAACCAGATAAATTTTAAACATCAAATTGAGCCGGGGCTCAGCAGTCAAATCATTTCAAAAACCGAAAAAAGAAATTTACTTTTAATAGCAAAGGAGGCCATAAACAATTGTTTTAAATATGCCGAATGCAAAACGATAAGAATCATTGTTAAACCGGGAAGCAATAACAAAATTTCACTATCAATTTCAGACGATGGTAAAGGCTTTAGCATCGCCGATGAATCAGAAAAAGGGTACGGCTTGAGTAATATGATATATAGGACAAAGCAAATAAATTATACAATTCAATTCGATTCATCGCCAGGAAATGGGACTTCTATTACAGTTGAGAAAATGTAATTTTTCAAATTGGAGCCATTTTTGGACGAAAGCTCATTTCAACAAAAGCTATTCTATTGTTTTTTATAATTAGTTATTGACTTCAGATCATCCAAAAAATTCGACTTATCACCTGCTCCCGCTACCTTTTTAAGAAGTCAAAAGTCTTTAGTCGTGAGTCTAAAGACTTTTTTTGTTTTACGATAGTTAATGGCTCGTCGGGGGCATAATTTTTCCTCAACTTAACGTAACACCCAACTCCAGTGCCTTTTTATATTTTTTCTTGTTGAAGGTGTAAAGAAAAGGTGCCCTGTGCGGTCCGATGTTTCGTTTCTCGCTAAGTTTGGTGATCAATCCAAGAAATGCAATTTTCTTTGGGAAATTTCTTATATCCAGTTTTTTTCCAAGAATGGTTTCATACACAGCGTGTATTTCAGTAAGTGTAAACTTCTCAGGCAACAGGTTTTGAGCTATCGGCTGATAATATAATTGCGAGCGCAAAGTTTGCAACGCATCTTTCACCATTTGGTTATGATCGAACAATAATGAAGGAATTTTATCAATATCATACCATTCACATGAACGGGCCATGAATCCAGGCTGCGGTTTCGACAGTGAAAAATCTGTTATAGCGTAATAACCGATAGAGATTGTTTGATCTATTAACCAGCTTGATTTTAGTTTTTTCAACACGGGAATCTTCGCCAATCTATCCAAATCAATTTCGTTGAATTTTACACGGTCGGGCCCGCCGAATGTTTTGTATTGCTGCAGATATAAACCCTTTATAGACGTTCTTTCCTCAACAATCCTGCTGGCGGCGTCATCCATAGTGTCGGTTCTTTTAATATATCCTCCGGGCAAACAAAGCCCGTTAAGGCCTTCTAACTCCGAGAGTAAAATTTTAAGCCGGTGGTCATGATAGCCGAATATGGCACAGTCTATACACACATGCGGAATATAGGTTTTATATCCGTTTTCAATAAAATCTTCAAACTCTTTCAATACATTCATAAGGCTACAAAAGTAATTTAAAATTTCTATTTAGTAAATTTTGTCAAATAGGAATCTTTTATCTACATTCGTTAAATGGTAAAATCTACCAAATAGAAATTTCTTTTAAATCAATATAAACTCAAATCGTACTAATATGGGCAAACCTATTCAATTCCCGGCTTCATTGCCGCTTTTTAAACCAGTCGGCATGATGTTTTTCTGCTTGCTTTTCTCGGCTTCTCTATTCGCACAAAGCAAACACGACACAACGAGCTATATCCAGACGCTTGATATCAAAACAGGAAAAATTGATACGGTATTAGTTGCCAAAGGGGATTTCGAGGCACCCAACTGGCATCCTGACAATTACCTTGTCGTTAACTTTAGAGGCAAAATCTACAAGCTGGACCTGGCTACCAAAGCATTAACAGAAATTAACACCGGGTCAATTAATCAAATCATGGACGACCATGGGCTTTCGCCAGGTGGCAAATGGATAGCAATAACCAGTTTTGATACGAACAATGCTTCGCAAAAAGTTTATAAATTTTCAATTTCTGTTGTACCTGCTACAGGTGGGCAACCGAGGAAAGTAATAACGTCCCAGGATCTCTCTTTTTGGCATGGATGGAGCCCAGATGGCAAGACAATAGCCTATTGTGGCGGGGACTTTAGCAACCTGGATGTTTACACCATACCCGTGGAAGGGGGCACACCGAAAAGACTGACAGATACACCTGGATTAGACGACGGGCCCGATTACTCGCCTGATGGCAAGCACATATATTTCCACTCATACCGTAGTGGCCGTATGCAAATTTGGCGTATGCACAGTGATGGCTCCCAACAAGAGCAAATGACTTTTGATGAAAATGCCAACTGGTTTCCACATCCGTCACCTGATAATAAATCCATCGTTTATATAGCCTATACTACCGACCAAAAACAACTTCATCCGTTTGGTAAAGATGTCAAACTTCGTTTAATGAATCTCAAAACAAAAGCTATTAAAGATATAACGCCTGTGTTTTATGGTGGGGCCGGCACCATTAACACGCCGTCGTGGAGCCCCGATAGTAAAAAGATCGCCTTTGTAAGCTATTCAGTTAAATAATATCAATAATAACCAGACGCGAACTTATAGGAACCAAAGCGCTTGCAGGTGCTTTTCCTGCATCATAGGTACCATTATGAAAATTTAAAAAAAATCTCAACAGAATTGATATGAACAGAAAAACATTTATACAGCAAACGGGTATGCTCGCCGCTGCGGGCATGATGTATCCGGCACTTAGCCGCGCTGCCGGTTTTATTATGCCCAAAGTCGGTGATACTATAGGCCTGCAGTTGTATACTGTAGGCGCCTTGATGGATGCGGACACTAAAGGCACGCTGCAAAAGTTGGCGGCAATTGGTTATAAGAACCTGGAAAGTGCCGGCGGCTCAAAAGGGCTTTACTATGGGTACAAACCCAGGGAATTTGCCAGTATGGTAAAAGATATGGGAATGGCCTGGCGCAGCGGACATGTAGGGGGAGTGCCTTTTACCGTACCAACATTGATGAAACTTGCCACTAATGCGAAAGACTCTGCCCAAATAAAGAAGTATGCGCCCATGATTGAGCACATGCCCAAAACGGCCAACCTGCAGGACAATGCGCAGCAATTAGCCGACGAAGCAGCGGAGGGCGGTTTAGAATACCTTGTATGCGCAGCAATACCGACAAAAACGATGGACGATGTTAAAATTGCGGTGGATGTGTTTGGCAAAGCTGGGGAAGCATGCAAGAAAGCCGGAGTGCAGTTTGCGTTTCACAACCACAGCTTTGAGTTTGTGCCAATAAACGGGGTATTGCCTTATGATTACATAATGGCCAATACTGATAAAGATTTGGTAAAGAGCGAACTTGACCTTGGCTGGGCAACCGTTGCAGGGCAGAATCCTTTGGAGATATTTAAGAAATACCACGGCCGTATACCGCTTTGGCATGTGAAGGATATGGACAAAACCACGAAAGAGCCCACAGAAGTTGGTAGCGGTTATGTTGATTTTAAACCAATTTTTGATGCGAGGCACACGGCGGGCATGAAATACTTTTTTATTGAGCAGGACGGGCCGCCAAAGCCGATGGAAAATGTTACCAACGACTACAACAATTTGAAAAAAGTGCTGTCGTAGTCAATTTTGACTAAGATGAAATATTTGCCAATAATTTCAAATCTTCAAAAAAGTGGCTCGACTTCTGTCCTGTTGGGCTACCTTTTTGAGTAGTCAAAAGTCTTTAGTCGTGAGTCTAAAGACTTTTTTTTGCAGTAGATGCAATCTACAGGCCTCCCATTGTCATGAAGCTATAATCACAGAAAGAGTGATTTATCATTTGTCGGGCACTGTGACCTGGGATGCAACTGCATACCAGCGGCCGTTGCGTTTTTCATACACATCCAAATAACAGGTAGTAACAGTAAATTCTTTTTGGGCAGCTTTGCCATGTACAGTGGAAGTGGCGTTCACCAGGCCGACATTACCCAAAATGCGCACTCGGACACTATCAACTTTGGACGAAAAGAATTCCTGATCCGGGGATAGAAGATTCTTCAAAAGATCTTTTTTATAAAATATTTTCCCACCGGGGGAAACCAACTCCATATCATCTGCATAGATGCCGCGCATGGTCGCTGTGTCGCGGGTAATAAAGGAAGCGATCCATTTTTCATTCAGCTCCTTGAGTATTTTGATATCAGCTTCCTGCGCTGATGCCATTTGTATTGAAAGGCTCAGTAATAATAACAAAATGCAGTTTTTCATAAACGATTGCTGATTTTGAACATAAAGATCGGTCTTATTACTGAATGTTATTGTTAATATAAGTTAAAAGGTGTTAAATCACATTTGGTTGAAAACGTGTATATTTTTGAGCCTTCGGTGTAGATGCAATCTACAGGCATAATCGCCCGAAGTCGGAGACATTCGGACAGCGGCGGCGAATTAATTTATTAGTAACTCGTCTATCAATTAATCACATAAATGTTCCTTACTTTTATCAAATAGAATGCTTGAATTTTTTGTAAAAAAAACATGATAACTTATCGCTCCTCTTCAAAGTCAAAAATAAATGGTACGGTTACAATGGGTATGCTCCTGATTTTGCTTCTGGTAGCAATGGGCGTATCTGCGCAACAGTCAATCGTTACCGGCACAATCTCACCAGAATTTTCTGGCAAATCTGTCAAACTTACTATGTTCAATTATGAAACCCGGAACGACAAAGTTGTACAGGAAGCAAAGATCAGTGGGGATGGTAAATTTACCCTGACCATCAATTCAAAAGAGCCTGAAATATATGATCTGGCGGTGGATAATTCAAGCATGGTTCAGGTACTGGCTAAACCTGGTGACAAAATCGACCTTAAGATTAACAAGGACCATATTGAGGTTACTGGCTCAAAGGAAACACAATATTTGATTGATTATGAAGCGAACAGGAAAATTGTATTCAATAAGTACTTAAGACGAACCTATGATTCCTCGGCGGCGGCTGTTAAAAGCGGCGACAAAGCCAGGATAGAATATTGGAATGTGGAGCATGAAAAAGCATCTCAAAATTATAAAGCAGAACTGGCGGTATGGGTGGAGCAGCCTTTTTTTATTAATTCGCTTGCCGCAGTACATCATAGTATACGCTGGAATTCAGAAACCGATACGGCGCTGATGAATCAGATGGTAGCCATCTTTCAGCAAAAATATCCAAATTATGATCTTACCCGGCAACTGGTGAATAAGGTTAATGCCACTAAACGGATTGCTATCGGTGCCATAGCACCGGGTTTTGTTTCAACCGACACGGCAGGTAAGAAAGTTGATCTTAAAGATTATCGCGGTAAATACACATTTGTTGAGTTTTGGGCCTCGTGGTGTCCACCCTGCCGCGAAGAAAGTCCCACATTGGTGAGGTTATACCATTCATATAAGGATAAAGGATTTACGATATTGAGTGTTTCTATTGATAAAAACACTACGCAATGGAAGAACGCCATTCGCCAGGATGGATATACATGGGGAAATGTTTGTGACCTGAATGGATATGGCGGGCCTACGGCAGCGTTATATACTGTAACCGCAATCCCCAATAGTTTCCTGCTGGATAAAGACGGAAGGATTATTGCTAAAAATCTTCGGGGCAAAGAGCTGGAAAGCAAGCTTGCAGAACTGATGAAGTAGTGTTTTTTGGAGTGTAGATGCAATCTACAGGCATAATCGTCCGAAGTCAGGAGACTTCGGACAGCGGGATTATGATGTTATCGGCAGATGATCTTCTGCCGATTTTGCGCCATCCAACATTTGCTGAATTGCTGGCGAAACGCGGCGATGGCATATAATTTTGACAAGAAATATTACGTATACGTAATGTAAGCAACTAAGTCGAAAAGTCACGAGGTACCGTCATACAAAGCAAGTGAATTGTTTTTGAGAATTGCTAAATTTAACGGATGAACCGAAACCCACAATTGCCTCATTCAAGCCGTCAGGAAACTTTAGAAACTATTTCGCGCAATAGACTCGCCCTGTTATTTGATCCCGAACTTTTTGAGTTACGCCCGGAAAACCAGCGAGACAAGGGGATTGACATGATCGGTGAGATCAAACAAAACGGAGTGTATACCAATTTTCGTTTTGCGGTACAATTAAAGTCAACGGAATCGGTCAAAAAACAACGGGACGGGTCAATCTCATATCCGGTGGAAATTAGCAATCTCCACTATTTGTTAAACTTCGGACTGCCTGCTTTTTATATTCTATATGATTGCCCTGTAAACCAGTTTTACATTGCTTCGGTGGCCAAAGTGTTTCGAGATCTTCAAAAAAAGTACCCGCCCGACCAATTGCCAAAAACCTTTAAGGTTAAATTTATCCAGGCACTAGATCAGGCGCAGATCGACGGAATTTACAAAGAAACTTTTGAGAACGGCACGTTGCTAAAAAAGCTTAATGCACATATCAGGATTCACGTCGGCAATGGTCAGTCGGCAGGTGGTTTTGTTATCGATGAGTTACAGGATGTTTACAGCGTAGAACAAAACATTGAATTCATTGACCAAGTCGGATTTCATCTGCTCAACCAGTATGCTTTTTCGCAGATCGTTGAGATTGAGCAGCGTACCTATCCCAGGGACAAAGCCTCACCAACGTTCAATATGGTTTGCGGCGTGGCCTATTATCATCAGGGTAAACTCTTCAAAGCGTTGGAATTGCTAAAGCTGGCCCATAACGAAATTGACAGCCTACATACCGAGGACAGGAGCATGTTGTCCTATACTTTGGTACAAGCTAAATATTTACTGGGGCTTATGAGTGAACTGGAATTCAAGAAACAAAAGGTAGAAATCGTAACCAATAAAAACGCGGGCACTTTTTTGCAGCTGGAAAATCTCCATAATCAATTTATAAACAGTAAGGGGAACGAACAGGGGGAACGCATTAAAAAATTTCATGAGGGCGCAATGAAGATCGTTGACAAACACCCAGAGTTCCATGATATGAGGGTTGTCGCTCACGCCAAAATATTAAACGTCGAAGCAACGTTGCTTTTACACGAGCTAGCTAAAAACTCGCTTTTAACAATGGGACGCAAGGTAGACGCTTTTCGTGACCTGCTCATAGCAGATTGGTTGAAGTTCGATGATCAGTTTCTTAGCCAATTGCAGGCGCTTTATGGGTATGCTTTAAAACATCGGAACTTTTTATCACTGAGTAACCTGATCATGGAGAAAATAGAATGGGAATTTGCTAAGGTTTATCACTTTCACGCTTTCAGCAATTGGAACAAAGTACAGCTAATCATCGATCCGGAAGTTGCGCCGGAAGACCGCGAATTGCTGCTTAAACTGTTAGTCGATCTGGATAAGGTAGTCGAAACTTATGACCGCCTGCAACATCGTGAAAATCATTTTAACTGTCTACGTTGCAAGTACGAGATTCTCGATTTTTTGGGTCAAACAGAAAACGCAGATGAATGTGCGAAAGTTATGAAAGACCTGATCGCTACCTACGAGATGAATGCGCTGCGTAAGCGATACGAGCAAATGTTGAAAGGTGGCATGAAACATCGGACATTTGTCGCTGACCTCGCTCAACGGAAAGCGGCGATTGACTGTATGGTCAAGAACAGCGACATCTACGAGCATCTTTACAGTGACATAACCACAGAAATGATTAAACATTTAGATCGTAAACCAGAGTGGTCACTTACTGAACTATTAACGCTTACATATCCCGGTGAAACATCGGTGATGGAGTAAGGCTAGTGCGAAGACTAGCCTTACCTTAACTCTTCAACGATATTATTAGTATCCAATCCCCTTTCTGGCGCGATTATTTCGCGTTGACAAAAAAGGGTAGCTTATTTGTCACTTTTTACATTTTGGGCGGGATAATGCAACTCTGTTATGCCCCAAATAAGCTCCCATTTGAAACAGCAATTTCAAAAAAAATTGCCATTTTTTGTCCCATTTCGTCCCAGGTTAGCCCATATTTCGTATAACTTACTGACTTACAGCAAGGACTGTCCCGCGCGGCCCGGAGCGTTTCTTTGTGTGTCATGTATTCGTGGGACAGTACAGTCAACCCCTCCCGCTCCACTTATCCATTTGCTGAGTATCCGCACTCCCCCATTTATAAGTTTGGTTGAATTATTAATTTTAATATCTTGGCAAAATAACCAATCAGGGCCATTGCCTCATTAAACTTAATCTGACACGCTATACATCAAATGGATACGAATAAAACTGCCCCGTCAATTCTACAAACAAAACAGCATTTTGAAATTCTGGATGGCTTAAGGGGCATTGCCGCCCTGTCTGTTGTAACATTTCATTTTATGGAATGGGCCTATGCCGATTACAGCAAGAACTTTATCGGGCACGGCTTTTTGGCTGTCGATTTCTTCTTCTGCCTTTCGGGATTTGTGATTGGATATGCCTATGATGATCGTATAGCAAAAATGGGCATTCTTGAGTTTTTTAAATCAAGGATCATCCGGCTGCATCCGCTGGTTATAGCAGGATCAGTATTAGGTCTGCTGGCTTTTTTGTTCGACCCATTTGGCGGTCATCCTGAATTATACAGCACCGGTAAAATCGCTCTGACATTTCTTTGCTCCATACTACTTATTCCCTTGCCTGTAATAGCCGACCGTAGTTTTAACCTCTTCAGCTTCAATGCACCGGCATGGTCGTTGTTTTGGGAATATATTGCCAATATTGTTTACGCATTTGTGCTTTACAGAATTGGCCGCAGCTACCTGCTGCTGTTAACCATACTTTCGGCTGTTGCTATTTGCTTTGTAAGTTACCGTTCGGGCAATTTAATGGGCGGATGGAGCGGACCCACCTTTTGGGACGGCGGCGCCCGGATATCGTATTCTTTTTTAGCGGGGCTGCTTATTTATCGTTCCAACTGTATCATCAAAAACAAGCTGGGTTTTATCGGTGTAGCTATATTATTGTTCCTGGCCTTTATTATGCCATTCTCCAAATGGAACTGGTTGTCCGAACCTTTGGTAGTACTATTTTATTTCCCCTTGCTGATCGTTTTGGGAGCAGGTGCTACTTTAAAATCGGGCTTAAAAAAAGTCTGCCTGTTTTTGGGAAAGATCTCTTACCCATTGTACATGACGCATTATGCCGTGTTATGGATGTTCGGTAACTATTATGCCAGCCATAAACCGGGCACCGTGCAATTGGCGCTCATCATCATAGCCGGTCTGATCCTGCTGGTTGGGGCAGCATACTTAGTAATGATAATTTACGATATGCCTGTGAGAAAATATTTAAACAATAAACGAAGTGAAAGGCTTGCCAAACAAAAAGCCGGTGGTATTTAAAACCCTGGATTGGGGGGGCTGTCTTTTAAGGAGTCTTTAGTTGTGAGTCTGAAGACTTTTTTTTTTGGAGCGGTTGGTAGCTCGTTGGTTTTATATTCGCCTAAAGGCGGATGTAAGTTAGCGTTTTGCTCCATCTACAAAGTAAAGAGAACGCCTTAAGTCAAAATATCCGAGGCTTTTTTACATCGTTAAAAACTACAGTATAAATGATTTGAACTTGTAACCTGACAGAAAAAAGTGTGGTCATAGAATTAAACTTAAGAAAATGAACATACAATTTGTCATCAGAAATTTGCGGACTCACTTAATACTATTTCTTCTAATTTTAGCTTCATCAGTGGCTTACAGCCAGGTAAAAGATAGTGTGTATACAAGAAAGCAGCTGGAACCCGGCGTAAAAAGAATATTAATAGACGGAAAATTCTGGGTTTGGACACAAAAGATAGGAGACGGGAAAATTAATGTTTTGCTGTTACATGGTGGCCCGGCACAATCGCACGAGTATTTTGAGATATTTTCAAAGTACCTACCAAATAACGGAATTACTATCTACTACTATGACCAGTTTGGTTCTTATTTTTCTCAGCAGCCAACTCAGCAGCAATTAGCAGATACAAGTATCTGGAAAGTATCACGCTATGTTGATGAAATTGAACAAGTACGTAAAGGATTAAAGCTCGAAAAACTCTTCATATATGGCCACTCATATGGAGCACTACTTGCGCTTGCTTACAGTTACAAATATCAGACGCATGTTAAGGGAATGATATTCTCGGATATGAACCCATTTCCTAAAGACTTTGATCAAAGGATGTTGTTTATTAATAAGCAAACGGACAGCCTATTGCTTGCAGCCAAGCAGTTTAATATACTTATGCAAAACAAGCAGCAAGGGTTAAGTTATGATCACAAAATATATCAAATGGCATTTGATAGCGCATTCACAAGAAATTTTGTAGTAAGGTTAGATACATTGCCCGACGCCCTAATAAGAACTAAAGCCCATAAAAATTACGAGGTGGCACAAAAGATAGGCCCATCAACGTTTTCGCTTAATTACGGAGCCATGATACCGAACATAAATGTGCCTGTTTTGCTGATAAGGGGTCAGTATGATTTTATTATAAGTACAGAACAGGTTAAAAACCTGAACAAGCTGTTCCCCAAATCTGAATACTATATAGTGCCGAATGCAGGTCATGTGTGTTTTGATGACAATCCCAATGGGTATTTCCCAGGTTTGATTGCCTTTATTAAGCGCAATAATTAACCAAACGTGGTGCCTTGCTGCAAGTATACGGCGCAAAAGCTCAAAGCGTTTGAGTACCCGTAACAGCTTTTCACAATCAAAAAATTAAATTGGCTATTTAAAAAAGAACCGTTTATTTAATGAAAATCTAAATCTTTTCATTAAATAAACGTAATCTTATTGAGAACGCTCCATGTCAACCTGTCCCACTTGAAGGATCAAGAGGGATTAATGCTTCATGCGAATTTACAGGACTATCCGCTCCAGGTTCACCCCCAACTGGTCTAAGTTTCCAACTTAGTAACAAAATGTGTTAAACTTGCAGCTTAACGGTATAACCGGCAATAACCTTTTCCATTTTGGGGGCTAAGTTACGCTACGCCTATACCAATAAAGAGCCAGGGTTAAATGATTTTATTAAATTACAGCAATACACTCCATCGAAAAAAGAATGCCGCCCGGAAAAGGCATAACCTGCGGACCGCTACGAGCTGGTGTATGGTTTTTAAAGTACTCACTATAAATTCTATTGGTGACTGAAAAGTCGGGGTCAGCGCCCGATACCATAAACACAGTTATCTTCACTACTCTGTCCATTGAGCTACCCGCATCTTCTAAAATTGTTTTTACATTTTTAAAAGCCTGTACGACCTGTGCCTCATAGCCACCTTCTACAAGTTTGCCAGTGGCTATATCAGCACCCACTGTACCTGACACAAAAACAAAATCACCTGCAATTACTGCCTGCGGAACAAACGCATTTGGACGTGGCGCATTGGGGGTATAAAAGACTTTGGGTTCCATCGTGATTAATTTACATTCTTTTTAAATAAATAACAATCAATACAGTAATCATATCTATATAAACATATAAAATATCTCAATAATCGCCAATAAAATTATTGAAGTTATCAACGCTTGAATTGCCAGTATCTCACTAAATAAGTAGGGATTTGCAATCCCCCCAACGAAATATAAAATTTCGTTTCGTGGATTATAAATCCACAAAGTTTAGGTCGGGGATTATAAATCCCGACCAACGAAGAAGCCCAAAGCGAAACGCGGACGCAAGTTTAGGTCCCGCTCTCGCTACCTTTTTAAGAAGTCAAACGGCTTTAGTCACGAGTGCTTTTTTCATATAATTAGTATATTAGTTCCGGGTTGAGCGGATATATTATTTTAGCATTTGAAATGAAAGAAATACATTCCGGATCAGGGGAATTTTTATTGAGATTGAAAGCTGCGGATGATGTTGATTTATGTACCCCTGTACAACATCCTGCATATACCGTCTTTTTTATACCAGAAGGGAACGGAACGTATCATGCGGATTTTGGCGTGTTTAATTTTAAAGGGCCTGTATTGCTATTTTCAACACCTTTACAGCTAATCTATATGCAGGAATGTAGTTTTTTAAACTGCAAAATGCTCCAGTTTCATGGTGATTTTTATTGTATTGAATTCCATCGCGAAGAAGTTTCGTGCAATGGCTTGCTTTTTAATAACATCTATATTGATCCGGTTGTTGTTTTATCTGATAAGGAAGCCGGTTTATTTGATTCGATATTAACCGAACTTAATAATGAACTTGATGAAGCTGCGCCATCGGAAATTACCCTGCGTGCCTACCTACAGCTTTTCCTGGCAAAATCAAGCGCTATTAAAATAAAAGCCATTGCTGAAAATAAAGATAAAGCCGAGAAAGATGAACAGATGGATCGTTTCAGAAAGCTTTTAGATGAACACTTCCTTACCCTGCACAAACCTTCTGATTATGCCAAATTATTGGCTATGACACCTAATAATTTCACTAAACGTTGTACCAGGTATTTTAAAAAAACGCCATCGCAATTAATACAGGAACGACTGATCCTGGAAGCAAAAAAACAGCTTCATTTAACACGCAAAAGTATTAAAGAAATAGCCTGGAACCTTAAATTTCAGGATGAGTTCTATTTCAGCCGTGTTTTTAAAAAATTCACTAAAGTATCTCCGCAAGCTTTCCGCGATAAAACCGGAATATCCATCGTTGCAGATCGCTCTAAATACTAACATTCTTCTTTGGCATTATAATGCTACCTTTAAAAGCGGATATGTGCAGGCATCAGCCTTTTTTGTCCATGTGCTGCAACCGGTTACTGCTGTAATTTTGATAAAAAATTAAACAGTATGAAAACTTCAATAATAAACTTCATTGCCAACCTCGACCAATTTGGAAAAAAAGCGGTACGCTTTGGCATAGTGGTCGTTTTCCTTTGGATAGGCGGTTTAAAATTCTTTGCTTACGAAGCAGACGGCATCGTACCATTTGTAGCTAATAGTCCGTTTATGTCTTTCTTTTATCATCATCCGGCTGCATACAAAAAGCATGTAAATAAAGAGGGGGAATTGATCCCCGCAAACCGTCAGTGGAATATTGAAAATAACACTTACGGGTTTGCATATTTCCTGGGTACTGTACTTGTTGTTTTGGCCGTATTAATTGCATTATATAAAGTCGTGCCACTGCCCAGTATGATTGCAAGTGTACTTATCTTTATCATGACGCTGGGTACACTGTCATTTTTAATTACCACACCAGAAAGCTGGGTACTGCATTTAACCGACAATGATTGGGGATTTCCTTTCCTGTCGGGCAGAGGGCGCCTGGTGATCAAAGATCTGGTAATTCTTGGCGGAGCTATTGTCACCATGAGCGAGTCGGCCGCGCTATATCTGCAACGTAAAAAAGCACATCTTAAATAATAAAAATATGAAAACTATAATCGTACCCACCCGCAATCAGGTCAGCGCCGGGTCGCAGGTTTCATTTGATTTAATCCAAAAGCGCATGGGCAAGGTACCCAATCTTTATGCCACCATGGGCTATTCGGAACATGCACTCAAAGCCTTTCTTGATCTTGACGATACACTCAATAAAGGCATATTCAACCCTAAAGAAAGGGAAGCCGTCTCTTTAATCGTTTCGGAAATTAATGGTTGTGCCTATTGCCTTGCCGGCCACACGATGGCAGCCATTAAGCGGGGTTTTACTAAAGAAGAAACGCTGGATATACGCCGGGGACAAATCAGCGACCCGAAACTGAATGCAATCATCCAACTTGCGGCGTCGATATCCCAAAATAAAGGGCATGCGGAAGAAAGCGCTTTAGATGCGTTTTATGAGGCCGGTTTTGACGAAGGCGCATTAATGGAACTGGTTGGTTTGATCAGCTTACGTGTATTTACCAATTATGTATTTGCCTTAACTCAAATTCCGGTTGATTTTCCGGCCGCAGAACCAATCAATTAACAAGAGCAGCGATGAACATTTATAGCATGATCAGAAAAACAGCTTTTATTGCAGTGTTAATATTGCCATTCACTCTGGCTGCATTATCATTAACGGCACGGGCTAATAATAGAAACGAATTAAAAAATGACACAATGAAAAACGAAGCAGTTCATTACCGCAACATTAAAGTAAACGGGTTGAATATATTTTATCGGGAAGCGGGACGCAAAAATGCACCTGTTATTTTACTGATGCATGGCTATCCGACATCATCATTCATGTTCAGGAACCTGATACCTATTTTAAGTGAAAAATATCATGTCATAGCACCAGATATGCCAGGTTTTGGTTTTTCAGATGCCCCCGCACGGGAAAAATATGTTTATACGTTTGATAACATTGCAAATACAATGCAAGGCTTCATAGATGAACTTGCCCTGAAGCGTTTCGCGATTTATATTTTTGACTACGGTGCACCGGTTGGGTTAAGGCTTGCCATTCGTAATCCTGAAAAAATAACCGGAATTATTTCACAAAATGGCAATGCATACGAACAGGGATTACTTGACTGGAGCCATGGTCGTGTTAAAGCTTATTGGGATCATGACACCCGGGAGAACCGCGATGCCGTAAGAAATTTCTTCACGCTGGAGGGAACTAATTTTCAATACCATGAGGGAGTAACTGATAAATCCTTGATCTCGCCTGATGGAATATTTCAGGATCAGCAACTAATGGATCGCCCGGATAACGTAGAAAAGCAATTGGATCTTTTACTGGATTATCGGAATAATATAACGTTATATCCTGTGTTTCAAAAGTATTTTCGGGATTACAAACCACAAATACTAGCCGTATGGGGAAACAAAGATCCGTATTTCTCGCCCGCTGGTGCAGAAGGATTTAAGAAGGACGATCCTAATACAACGGTTAAATTTTACGATACCGGCCACTTTGCACTGGAAACACATGGTGACGAAATTGGCCGGGATATTCTGGACTTCATGGCAAGCTTACCTCAATAAACATTAACTTACAAAAAATGAAAGCATTGATTCTGACTGAATTTAATACCCCTTATCAATTACAGGATATCAAAAAACCTGTAGCCGTTACTGGCGAAGTACTGGTAAAAATTATGGCCAGCGGTATAAACCCGCTTGATTTGAAAATACAGGCCGGGCAGGCAGCACACGCCAAAACTGTATTACCTGCTATACCAGGTATTGACATGGCCGGAATAGTAGAAGCCGTTGGCGAAGGGGTAACAGGGTTTAAAATTGGTGACGAGGTATATGGAATGACTGGCGGTATTGCAGGTGTTCAGGGTAGCCTTGCGCAATACGCCGCTGTAGATGCTGATCTTTTAGCATTAAAGCCGGCAAATCTGACCATGAAGGAAGCCGCCGCCTTGCCCTTAATTTTTATAACCGCCTGGGAGGGTTTGGTTGACAGAGCAAAAGTAGGTAAATATAAAACCGTTTTAATACATGGCGGTGCCGGTGGCGTTGGCCATATAGCCGTACAAATTGCAAAAGCATTTGGGGCAAAAGTTTTTGCAACAGTAAATCCTACAGACTTTGACCTAATCAAGTCATATGGCGCTACGCCTATTGATTATAATATTCCGGTAGAGTAATATGTACAGCAATATGCACAGGGCGATGGATTTGACATTATATTAGATACCGTGGGCGGCGCTGTTTTAGATGCTTCATTCAAGGCTGCCAAACAGTATACCGGGCATGTTGCAAGTATATTGGGCTGGGGTAATCATGCTTTGGCACCGTTATCATTCAGGGGAGCTACCTATTCAGGCGTTTTTACCTTATATCCTTTAATATCAGGAAAGAACAGGAAACAGCATGGCGATATTTTAAGAAAAGCGACTGAAATGGCAGAAAATAAACAACTAATACCAATAGTAGATCAGGGGAATTATTCGCTGGAAACCGTTCAGGCCGCTTACAACGCGATCAGCAATGGAAAAACAAAAGGAAAAGTTGTGGTTTCCATTCAATAATTATCAATCAGATACGCCTTTTAAATCAGAAAACCTCAAGTCTTTCGGCTTGAGGTTTTCTGGCACTTGGGATAATTTGTAAATTACAGATACACTAAAATAACGGCCTGCCCAGCATCGCCTCAACAAATAACAGGGATACCATTATAAAATAAACCGATGCAAATACAATAACCGGCCTTGCATTTTTAACTCCTGTTAAAACTACAAACAAAGGCACTATTTGCAGGGCGTGCAGTCCCATAAAATGCGCTATGCGTAAATCGCCGGCTATGCGGCTCCAGTTAAAGAACGGGATACCCGGGCCACCATCGGCAGCGCCAACCGTGTGTGCCAGGCGGGATGCCATAATGCCGCCCTCCAGCGCAAAAAAACCGGCCATTATTATCCCCAGCCTGATGGCCCACAGTAAAGCGGGTGTTATTTGTACAGCCTTCACTTTAAAAAAACGGATACCTATATACATTGCAAATAAGGTTTGTGAAACAATTACAATACCCATAGTACTAAATACCAGCGCATTGTAAATGCCCGAGGTATTGTAATGTGATAACTGTCCCCTTGCGGCTTGTGAAGCAATGGCGAGCATTTCAAAAGCCATGGCAAATACGGTATAATTTACAAACCTTTGTTTTAGCCGTTCAAACGGGAAATACTGCAATAACAGCGGCCAGGTTAAACAATATATGGCAATGGATATGGCAAATTTAACGGGTTTTGTCCATAGGTTAATGCCCATTAGTTGGCGGTGGTCAAACTGTGCTATGATAATCATCAACACAAACAATGCTAAATGCGCCAGGCCGCAGTAATACAAAGCCGGACTAATTGTCCTGATACGGGTGAATAAGGTTTTCATATTTTATTTTTGATTTTTTGGATGACCTGATAAAGCAGGAAGCCGCAGGGGCCGAACATAAAAGTTAGTACAAGGCAGGGAATAACCAACCAGTGCGAAACAGCTTTGGCCTGTGCTGATTTGATAATGGAAAAACCTATAAGCAGATCGAAAGCCAGGTAGTGCACCCAACCCGCCAGCAACAGGCCATCCTTGGCAAACAATACGCGTACTTGTTGTATAGAATTAAAACCACCATCCTGAATGCTGAAAAAGCCTGTAATGTACACGCAATAAATGCCCGAGAGCAGTAAAGGAATAACCGGATTATTGATGAGCCATTGTGTTGCCTTCCATTTAGGAAGTATAATTAACAGCAGCCACTGCAAGGCGGCGATAGCGCTAACAACCGAAAATATTTGTGCGGGATTCATATCAATTTTGTTTTTGATGGCGCGTGTAAATGCGCAGTACAAAACTGAGTTAATCGGCTGTGCTTAAAAATGCTATCAGGTTAAAAACGGATACTGTTTTATTAACCTATGTTAATTTGATGCTGGATACCTTAGCACGAATACGGCTCAGGCTTTGGGGTTGGATGCCCAGGTAAGATGCAATTAAATGCTGAGGCAATCGTTCAAAAATATGAGGCTGGTTGCTCAGTAGTTCCAAATATCGTTCTTCGGCCGACTGGCGCATTAAGTTGCGTTTACTTTTAACGGCTTCGATAAAAAGCTTTTCGGCAATAAGACGGCCGAATTTTTCAAAACGCTGACTATGCCCGTACAGCGCCTGCATATCGGCATAACCCAGGGTAAAGATTTCACAATCTTCAAGTGCTTCAATAAAATCGGGAGACGGAGCCTGTAACAGGAAGCTCTCATAATCGCCCAGCCATTCGCCTTCAAATGCAAAGCCAATGGTGTAATCGCCCTTCTCTCCTCTCGAAAAATATCTTAAGCCGCCTTTATATACCAGGGCCATACCTTTACAAACCTGGCCCTCTTTTAAATAAAAAGCATACTTTTTAAGGCTTACCGGCTTAAGCCTTTGCATAAATAAAAAAAGCTCTTCGTCGGTAAAATCAACCAGCGTACGTAATGATTTGGTGATAACTTCGTACATGTTTTATTGCGGCGCTTGTTGCATTATAAAGCAACTATCAAATATACAGCATTAATCATATTGATCCGGGTTTTGAACCGATTAACACCAGTCACCCGAAGTTATTCAACTTCTGAATGCGCAGTCTTGCAGATTACAAATCCATTATTTTTTGGTTTAGCACAAAACATTCGAACTAACATGCTAGTCTTGCTTTATTAATTTTCAATGTGTTTAATTGGCGTCTTCATCAATTCATGCTCCAATATCCCAAAGGTAGTCTGCATGTAGGGCAAGGTCTTTTCACCGAGATTAACGTGATATATCGGTGAAGGGAAAAATTTATTCATAATGTCCTTCTCATAATCAATGCCTTTTGTAGCTGTAGATGGACTACTGATACTGAATAACTCAAAAGTTAACGGTTCTGTTAACCCGACACGCTTCATCATAGTATCGCAGTAACCGGTTTCTTTGAAGCCCCGAATAGGAATGGCATAATTCAAAAAGCTTTGCAGGAAAGAAAAATATTCATCATCTAAAGGCCTGCTTTTTGTCGACAAATATTTGATCCCGTCTATATCATCCTTCGTCATAATCCATTGCATAACCATCTGCGGAAAAAGATATTCTGGTTTAAAATGGCTATTCCGATTAAAGACCTTAATATAACAAGCTACCATTAGTGGATATGTTTGAAGATATCGCGGCAACACAAAAGTTCGAATAAGCTCCAGCGTCATATCAAACATTTCCTTTTCTTTTTCCTCTGTGATTTTAGGATGTGGTGTATAGGGGCGGCGCGTGATACTGTGTTTAATAAAATCCTTGCTATTAGAAAAATCTAAAAATTTAAAATTTTTTCCTGATAGTTCGAACCTTGAAACTGGCATTTGAGCAAACGATGGTCGTTCTAATTCTTCCCAGCAAGTGTAAATTGAATTGGCCAGATAAAGGCAAGGTACACCGGGTAAACTAAAACGTGTCGTGCTAATACCATATCTTTTTTCAAAGGGTACGTGAAACATATCGTTCAAGCCAAACTGACCATCCATCGTTCGTCTTGCTTTAAACAAATGTGTCGGGTTCATTTCTGCAACATTTTTGTTCGGGTATAAAAGAAAAGGTTCTAGTTTGGTGATGGTCTCAGAAAAAATATCATATGCTTGCGCCGTATTGCCCCTAAAGACAGCGTCAGTCGCACTTAACAAATTAGCGCATGTCTCGCGGATATTCTGTAGATGTTCTTGAACAATTGGTCGAAACTCGTCATCAACGGCACCGATTAATTTCAAATACCGAGTTAATAATTGATTCAGATGCGTCGGAAAAAAATCAGAAGCTTCAATTGGAAAGGAAAAAATACGATCGGCTATGATATTATTTAAATTCATTACGCAAGATTATAAATATGCAGAACCATCAAACTCGGGAAGATATTCAATAAAAGATAATCATAAACATTTTAGGTTGGTATCCAGCTAAACAGCTGGCTTAAATAAACAACAAAACCTGCCGCTTAGCTGTAATAACATTGTGAAGCGATTATCAAATATACCGGAATAATCTTATTGATCCAGATTTCAAAGCCATTTTCCGGTTAACCGGCTGGCAGTTATTTCAACTCCTTATCAATCTCCTTTATTAGATCACGGCATTTTTTTAACCCATCCTCATGGGCTGGTATCACATTTTGCGACAGGCCGGATTGGCCGAAAACCATCAAAAACCGCCATTGCGAGTTACGCAAAATAACCGGTGCATTTGTCATTGCACCTTTGGGGTTAAGCTGCGCATTTAGCTGTATATAATTGCTTGTTTTTTCTATAAATTTAAAATAGAAGTCGTTGAGGTTGTTGATCCTCGTGAGCGTACTTTCATTCAGGCCGATGATGTTATTCAACAACTCCGGATTTTCTATGACACCTAATTTTCCGCTGCTTTTAAGCGCCTCATACCGGCTGGTATGCGGATCGAGCGTGGTGGAACTAAAAAAACGCTCGCATATTTTTTTAAGCTATCATTGTTTAGCGAATCCCCTGCTCCTACTTTTGCGAAATAGCGCATACCATTCACAGAATTCTTATAAAAATTAAGACTGTTTTGAATATTGTCGATATCACCATACAGATCTTTTTTAAAGCCGGTTAAAAACACTTTTTCTTCTTTCTGCTCGTGCATTTTGTCGCTCCAGTTATGAAACCATATGGAAATAGTAACAGCAAAAACAATAATCAGCACCTCAATAAAAATATCCTTTAACTTATGCCACCAGCCATTTTCTTTATCCTTCATAATTTTAATAGCATTGTTAGCGTGTTTTCTTATTTCGTCTTCTGCCATAACAAACTCTGTAAGTGCAATATAAAAATAATTATTCCTTTCGGTTGTACGGTAATTTGTAAATTAAAATCAATCTTCAGATAAATGACCATTAGGTGTGTCGCCAAGATTAAATAAATATTATATTGTTTTTTAAATTTAAGAACTACAGGAAAATAATACAAAATGTTATGATCGATGATCAATTAGCCGATTGCCAAACAGTCTGCAAATCAATTCGCATTAATGCATCGCCGAAGGCGGTATGGGAGGCGCTTACTCAACCCGGGCTGATGAAAAACTGGATGGCTGATTCAGCAATTGAAATTATTACAACCTGGGAAGTTGGCAGCCCAATTATTATAAATATAGAAGAGGTATCATACAAAACCAGTTTTAAGAATACCGGGATAGTTTTGCAGTTTTTGGAAGAACGCGTATTGGAATACAGCCATTTAAGTTCCATATCGCGACTGGCAGATGAAGCCGAAAATTACACCATTATCAGGTTTACTTTACAACAAGAAGAGGATCATACCCTGCTGGAATTAAATTTGAGCAATTTCCCAACACAATCTCACTATAAACACATCGATTTTTACTGGGCCGTTACCCTCGAAATATTAAAACAATTTGTGGAAGAAAGGCACCGGTTAAGCGCGGACGCTTAACCGGGCGGTGAAAGTTCTATTTTATGGCGCCAAAGGCAGCAAAACATGAGTTTTTGTGTAATAGCTCTACAGTACTAAATCCAACTTTGGCAAGCAGTGCCAACTGATAATTCAGCGAACGGGGGGTATCTTCATAATTCACATAATCCATCACTTTCTGGCGGTATTCGGGGCCGCCCAATGTCTCTAAATAGCCGCTGTACCTATCTTCAAATAGCTTACTGATCACTTCGGAATCGTGTATGATCAAATCTGAGATCCAAAAGCTGCCGCCCGGTTTTAGCGCCTTATAAATTTTATTAAACATTAATTCCCAATCCTTATCATCGCGCAAATGATGCAGGGTGGCCGCAGCAAGGACGATATCAAAATGATTATCCAACAGATCAAGGTTGCGCATATCATCCTGAATTAAAGTTACCGTACCGCTGGTTTGTGGCGAAACCCTTTCTTTGGCTTTTTGCAACATGGGCATACTCAAATCATTCAGCATGCAGTTTAGGTTCGGCACCTTGCTCAACATTTTCAGCGTATAGTTACCTGCGCCGCAACCTATGTCCAACAATTCGATAGCATTGGGGTTTGCATACCTGGCCGCTTCGGTGCATAAATCCATGGTTAGCGGTGCATCAATAGTGGTTTGCTGGCCCGTTTCGAGGTTTGAAAAACGCTCGGTGTCTTTGTCAAATCTTTCTCTGATCTCCTGGTTGGTTGCTTTTTTTGAATAATCCATTGTTATACTTAAATTTTGATTTGACTAAGTTACCGGGTTTAATCATATTTGTAAAGTATCAATTTTATCAACTATTGATACCTATTAGGTATGGAACTACGCCATCTTTTATATTTTAAAACGGTTGCTGAGCAATTACATTTCCGCAACGCCGCGCAAAAGCTCTTTATTTCCCAGCCGCCCCTAAGCCGCCAAATAAAAGAACTGGAAGATGAATTAGGTGTACTGCTATTTACCCGGAAAAACAAAAGGGTAAACCTGACCGATGCGGGTAAATATTTTAAAGAGGAAGTGGATGACATTTTTGCCCGCCTTGAAGAAAGTAAAAGCATAGTGCAGCAGATCCATAAAAGCGAAAGCGGCGAATTAAAGATCGGCTATATTAGTTCGGTATATCAATCGCACCTGGCAGATGTTTTGATGGTTATGCGCGATGTGTTCCCTCACATTAAAACAAATTTATTTGAGATACCTACACTAACGCAAATAAAAGCACTGGAACAGGGCAGTCTTGATGTGGGCATATTGCGGGCGCCGGTACACTCTGACCAATTAAAGGTGCAATCGCTTTTCTTTGATCCTTTTATGGTAGTTATTCCGGCATCGGGATTAAAGTTTGCAACGCAAAACGAATTGGCTATCTACCTAAAAAATAGTCCGTTTATATTTTTCAATAAAGATTTTGCACCCGGCTATAATGACAAACTGATAGAAATATGCGGCCGGATGGGTTTTAAACCCACCATTGTGCACGAGGCCAACAACGTGCACTCAATACTCCAGCTAATTGAAGCGGGCCTTGGCGTATCTATTTTGCCTTATTCGCTCAAGCAGCAATATGATTACTTAAAAGTATCATTTATTGAACTGGAAAATATCCCGGTAAACACCGAAGTAGTATTGGCTTATAAACCAACTAACAAAAGCGCAGCGCTCAAATGGTTTATTGAGCATTACCATGAAGGGAAATAATAACAGGTGTAGCAGATATTTCATCCGCCCATTCAACCATTTTGATAAATATTATTCCTTTTTATCTCCATAAGCGATTCCGGATTTTGCGGCGACCGAAATTCGAACTGTTGGTACAGGGAATGCGCATCTAAAGTTGCCAATAATATCCTTCTTAAACCTTTTGTCCATTCCAGGTCCATGATATACTTCATCAGCATTTTGGATAATCCTTTTCCCCGGTATTCTTCTAAAATGCAGACATCGGCCAGATAGGCAAAAGTGGCATAATCCGTTATCAACCGCGCAAATCCTATTTGCACTTCGCCATCAAACACGCCTGCACAAAAAGAATTTTTCGATGAGATTGCCACAGTTTCTAACGGAATACCCTTTGCCCAGTAGCTTTCTTTGCTTAAAAAGTTATGAATGGCGACTATGTCCATATTTTCAAAGTCTGCTTTGATATTGTAATTGTTCATTTATATGTTGATTTTATAGTTATTGTTTGCTTGTTACCGGCTCCTTACACCTGCCTTTATAATACAAAATAGCGCAGAAAAAAGATATGATTACAGATACAATTTTCGCAATTTTGCAGAGTACAGTTTGAAAAATGAAAGCAATCCTCTATCAAAAAATAGCTTCTGGTTTGGCAGATCAAATTAAAAACGGCATACTCAAAACCGGTGATAAGATGCCGTCGTTGCGCACACTGCGCCAGGAATATGGTGTGAGTATGACAACAGCGATAAAAGCCTATCTGGAGCTCGAAAGTAAAGGGTTGATCGTTTCCCGTCCGCAATCAGGATACTATGTAAATTATAAGCCTGCTTATTTATCTGTTCCCACTGTAAGTAAACCAATAAGCGGATACGAATCTGAATGTGTGGAAACATTGATCACTAAAATGTATTCGACGCTTAATGATAAAGACATCACGAGATTTTCACGGGGTGTACCGGAAAATGAATTGCTGCCCATTGCCAAACTTAACAAGGAACTGGTGAATGCCATGCGGAACCTGGACGGTGGTGGCACCCAATATGAAACGATACAGGGAAACTTAAAACTACGCAACGATATTGCCCGCCTAACCTATACCTGGAACGGCAACCTGAGCGGTGAAGATATGGTAACAACCGCCGGTGCCATGAATGCAATTTCGTTCGGCTTAATGGCGCTCACTCAAAAAGGTGATACCATCGCCGTAGAAAGTCCGGTTTACTTCGGGATATTGCAATTGGCAAAAAACCTGGGATTAAATGTGATAGAACTTCCAACCCATCCGGTTACCGGCGTTGAATTGGAAGCATTAAAAAAAGTATTGCCGCAAATTAAAGTTTGTATCCTGATTTCTAACTTCAGTAATCCGCTGGGAAGCTGTATGCCTGATGAACATAAAAAGGAAGTAGTGAGGATGCTTGCCCGGCAGGGTATCCCGCTGATAGAAGATGATCTGTATGGCGATATATATTTCGGCAGCAGCCGGCCTAAACCATGCAAGGCTTTTGATGAAGAGGGTTTAGTATTATGGTGCGGTTCTGTTTCCAAAACGCTTGCGCCCGGTTATCGTGTGGGCTGGATAGCTCCGGGGAAATTCAAAGAAAAAATCACTCATCAAAAGCTGATCCATACCTTTTCATCAACTGCCATTACCCAGGAGGCGGTTGCCAATTTCCTCGAAAAAGGAAGATACGAACATCATCTGCGTAAATTAAGAGGCGAATTGCATGCCAATAGCTTGCAATTTTCCAGAGCCATTGCCGAATATTTTCCTGAAGAAACAAAAATCAGTCGCCCACAGGGCGGATTTATTCTTTGGGTAGAGCTGGACAAAAAAATTGACACTACCGATTTGTATGACAGAGCCATTCGCCAGCAAATCAGTATTGCTCCCGGCAGAATGTTCTCCCTGCAAAATCAATTCAACAACTGTATGCGGTTGAGCTATGGCCAGCGATGGTCGGAGACGGTTGACAGTAAACTAAAACAGTTGGGGAAAATTGCCAAAGCAATGCTTTAATTTTTCATCCGATGTGGCAAAATATTCTAAGCGCTGGTCTAAGTTTTCAACTTAGATCCAAAATGTGTTAGGCTTTTCGTTTAACAATATAACCCAGACGCTGCAATAAATAAGGATTCTTTATAGCCCAGAAATTAAACAAGAGCACGCAAATCAAAGGTTAAACAGCACCTTGAGGAGTACAACCCTCCCCGGAAGGGTATACGAATTGGCCGTAAGCGTATTGGCTGATAAATAAAGTGCATTATAAGTTTTTACGTTCAAAAAATTGACGGCGCTCAGCTCCAGGTCGGTTTTCCATTTTTCGATCCTGAATTTTGCCGAGGCATCCGCAAAAAAATATTTAAGGTCGGGGTTTCCCTGCTGGCTGGTGAAATAATGCTCGCCTGACAGTTTGAACTGCAAGATATCCAAAGGATTATAATTGACCGATGCCTGTTGCAGCAGCTGGTTGATATGGTAGGCCGATGCCTCCACTGCCGAATGACTGTCTGTTTGCGTAATTGTTGCCTTATAGCTAAAGTTCACTTGTTCGCCTACTTTGGTATCGGCGCTCACATTGGCGGTTTCCGAAGTAGTATTGAAGGGTAGCAGTGCATTATTTTGTATCTGCACCAACCTGTTGCTTTGCCATTGAATGAAACTGCTGAAAGTGGTCTTTAACGCAAAGGAATATTTGCTGATAGTGCCGTTCACCGTCCACGAATCGGTACTGTTGGGGTATGGGAGCACCACTTGCTGCTGCAGATTGTTGGTAATCACTTCGGATGCGATGTTATTGGAAGCGACATGATTATACTGGACGTTTATACTGGCAAAAAAAAGGGTAAGCGCTTTCCGGTAGTTAAACCCAACCGCTGCCAATTGATTTTGTCGTTCGGTCAGATCGGCATTATTGGCGTACAGCGTGCGGTAATCCTGCAAGATATAGCCGTGGTAAATATCCTGGATATTACCAATCACATTCCTGAAATTGTAAAGCGCTGTAATGAAATTTTCAATGCCCACCATATATTTGATGTGCAGCTGAGGATCAAAATACAACCTTGTTAAACTTTTGTGCAGCGCATACAGGCTGTCGGAATAACTGATCTGCTGCAGGCTGAGCGGCAGCGTAAGGCTGGCTTTCAATATCTTGCCTGGAAGATCATAAGCAGCTTCGACATACACCTTTTTCCTGGTCCAGTTAAGGCGATTGGCAGAGCTGTCGGATGCAGGGTTGATAACATTGTTGGATTGCACCACATCCAGGTCCGACACCAGTTTTTGCGACTGTACGACAAACCCTGTGCGGTAGCTTTGGGTAAAATAGTCAGAAGGTATCTTAAACGAAAAATAATTGTTGGTGAACCATGTGGGTATATTTACTGTTTGATTCAACTGCGCATACGGGTTGCCATTATTGAACACCGCCGGGTTAAATCCTGGGTCTATCGTCCTGTTTTCGGGCTCGCTCACGTGGCTGATGTAGGAATAAAACTCAACGATATTGTTGGATTTAAGCGGCTGCATCAGGTTAAACTCATTCGAAAAATCGAAAGTATTATCCGTAAAGGTTTGATTAAGTGCCGTACCATTTGTGTTCAATCCTGAGTAATCTGTTTTACGGCTATAGTCGGTTATCAAAATATCATTGAGGTAATATTTGTCCTTATTAACATTCAGTGTAAACTGGCTGTGCAGTATATCGGGCCTGAACCTGTTTTTTTCGGTTTCACTATACCGCACTGTATCATTTGGCAAATAAACCTGCGTTTGTTCCTTATAATCCTGGTGCTGGTTATCATGTACATAATAGAGGTTCACTTTTAATTGCTCGCCCTTTTTAAGATTTACCAGGTTATTGAGGCTAACGGCTGCCGACTGGTTGAACAAATACCTGTTCTCGGCCAAATCAGGTGTATTCACTGTTCCCAATGACAATACGGTAGCGGGCGGGTCATTATTGATCTTCTGCAGATATGAGGATAAATTATGAGACAGGAAGTCATTCTGCAAATTATCGCCCGTATTGTTCCCCTTCAGGTAATTGATAGCCTTGTATTGGTCCTTAAACATCATGGCGTTCAGGTCAACATCGTAATTACCCGGCAAACCGGCCCCTATGCTTTCCTGGCCCACCAGCTGTAATTTAGCGCCTTTTTTAATGGTGAGGTTTAATGCTACGTCTTCGCTGGTAACTTTATTCTGCAGCATTTTTATGGGCTGGTGATTTTGTATTACCTGTACCTGGTCAACCACGCCCTGCGGCACAGTATTGGTGGCGATGTTGTATTTGTCGTCCAGCAAATTGTCGCCGCCGATATAGAGGTTAGATATGGCCTTGCCATTGTAGCTGATGGTTCCGTCGGCCGCTACTGCAATACCCGGCAGTTTTTTGATCACGTCGCCTATCACTCTGTCCTGCGGGTTGCTGAAATCAGATACCTTGTAACTTAGCGTATCGCCGCTGGTGCGCAAAACCGGCCGGTTACTTTTTATCACTACCGCCTGCAACTGGTTAATGGATGCCTGCAATACAAAGTCAACAGTGCTGCTAACAGCTTTCCATTGATTTTTATAACCTATGCTGCGAACCTCTACCAGCAGGCTGTCCGGGTTTTGGCCGGATGGCCTGGTAAGGTTGTAGGTGCCTTTAGTATCGGTAACGGTATAAGCCACTATAGTATTGCTTGCTTTGTTTTTAAGGTTTACCGTGGCGAACGGAACAGATTTGCCCAAACTGTCTTTAACCGTTCCATGGATATTATCCTGGGCAAAACAGAAGGCAGCGCACAACATGCCGCATAGCAGTAATATAAAAGTTCGCATAAAACGCAGGTTTATTTTTCTGGTAATTCGATAGGATTATTAATTACCTGCTGGGGCCCTACTTTAATTTTGATCTTATCCGGCCCGGGGCCATTGCCTGGTCCGTTCATGCCCGACGAGGCCATCATGGCTTGCACAAAAGCGTTCGGATCCTTGCGCATGGCATCCTGTAATTTGGTGAATTCTTTTTCGGTGGTTTTGATAGCACGTGCAGGCAGTTGAATAACAGCCGGGTCGGTATCTGAATCGTCCCCGCCAATCATGACCATCCTACGGTCTGCCGATTGAGGCTCTGCTGCGGCAGCAACGGGTTGGGCCGGTGCAACTTTTTCAATACCATCAAACTTAAAAACCACTTCTTTTTTTGCATCGTAGGCTTCCAGAATCACTCCGGGCAGGCCATTCAGTTTCCACGGACCGGCATGAAAGGGCATATCGGGGCAAAACCATGCGGTGTAATCCCTGCCTTTAAAGTGTGCGGTAGCTTTCTGGCAATGCATGCCGCCAAAGCTGGCAGTGTCACCACTTATCTTCCAATCAATTGTGGGTAAGGGGGCTTCTATCAGGTAGCTGTTGATAACAAGTGATTCCTTTCTATACAATTTCTGCTCACCAGGAAACTGATAGTATTGGATGGGCGAAGCCGTGTGATTTGTGTGAATACTAATGTTTCCATCAGGCGAGCTTGCTATTGCTTCTTTCACCTGCTTTTTAAACAGGGCGTCCTGCAGCTGTTTGTCATAACTTTTATAAACGCTTGAATTTTTGCCGAGAAACAGCGCCATGTTTTCGGTATAAGGCGTTGCACGGTTATTGGTGTCTCGCAAATGCGAAAACTTGTAATGCACCATGTACGCGGCAGTGTCGGGGTTTTGTGCCCTGGCGGCGAATGCCGCGAACATTAACATCGCGGCTATTAGTAATTGCTTTTTCATTGTGTTAATTGTTTTTAATGGAAATGAAGCTATCATGAGCAAGTATTATTTTTTGGAACTCATGATGGTTTCATTGTGTGATAATTTTAAGCAATACTATATTCCCGGCATGGCAACCTGAAAACTTTGGTACGAATAGCGGTTTACTATTTCCGAAAAACGGATATTTGTTATCCTGCAATAACAAAAAGGAGCAGTTTAACACGCAATTGAGGCTATTAGTAACATAATTTATTGATACTATTGACAGGATTTTACCTTTGTTTTATATGATTGCGATTAAGAAAAAAGACTGGATAGAGGTAGTGCTCCATATAGCGTTTTGGGTTGGAGTTTTCTATACACTTTTAACGCTAACCGGGTCGCACATCAAGATACGCATAGATCACGATGTTGCTACCGCGAGCAAGGACCTGATCTTGAAAAAGGACATCAAGTATACCTTGTCGCCGCACTTATTTATTACGCTTGGTTTTCTTATCTTGTTATTCTATGGCAATATCTTCTTAGCATTTAAAAAGGCGCTGCGTTACAAGAATATATTGGTGAGGGTAGCCATACCTGTTCTTTATTTTGCTGCTATCTTCATGGCAAATTACTACGTGTATAAATTACTGCCGGAACAGAATAATGGCCTGCCAGTTATGCACTCTCTTGAACTAGATCACATTACAGGCTTTCCCGGGCCGCCTGCTGTTGTTAAAAAGGACCACTTTACTGCACAAACTGATGCTGTAGTATTTGCCGGCGATGGTTTGTCAAATACGGTATCGTTTATTTTTATCATCGTATTCGGCCTTTCTATAGCCTATTTCTTTTTAAAAGAGTGGGCCCGGGCCGAAAAGTTTCGTGTTCAATTGGAGGCGGTTCAGTTGGATACTGAGATCAAATTTTTGAAATCGCAGGTAAACCCGCATTTCCTTTTCAATACGCTCAATAACCTTTTCTCCATGGCTCAGGGAAAAGGGAATGATGATTTGGCCGAAGGTATTTCAAAGCTTTCGGGAATGATGCGCTACATGATTTACGAGAGTAATGAAGAGAATGTGCCCCTTAAAAAAGAAATAGAATACCTGGACAATTGCATCCTGCTCAATAAATTGCGCTATGCCGATGATGAAGTAAAAGTGATATTCAATTATCCGGAACAAACCGACGGTATTTTCATTGCTCCGATGTTGTTTATCCCCTTTGTTGAAAATGCTTTTAAGCACGGGGTTGCCATAGGCCAGTCATCCGAAATTGACATTGCCATTTTGATAGCGAACAAGCAGTTGATCTTTACCTGCAAAAACACGATATATGGCGTTAAAAAGATGGAAGATGAGAAGAGTGGCATCGGCCTGGAGAATGTAAAAAGAAGGCTGGAGCTGGTTTATCCGCACAAACATCAACTCATAATAAAAGATAGCGATGGCAAATTCGCCGTGGAACTTAAAATTAACCTAAAACAATGAATTGCATAGCCATTGACGATGAGCCCAAAGCACTGGAAGTGATTGAAAGGTATTGCCAGAAAAGTGACCTGGTTGACCTGAAAGCGACATTCCGCGAACCGGTGAAAGCCATTGAGTTTCTCAGCCGGGAAAAGATTGATCTTATTTTCCTCGACATCAATATGCCCGATATCAGCGGTATACAACTGATACAAACGCTGGCTGTAAAGCCGATGGTTATTTTTACCACGGCCTATAGCAATTACGCGGTTGAAAGTTATAACCTGAATGCTATCGACTACCTCCTGAAGCCCATTACTTTCGAGCGGTTTTTAGCGGCAACCAATAAAGCATCGAACCTGATTTCGCTGCAAAACAAGCCATTGGTAAAAGAAGATGAGCCAGGAACAGTTTTTATCAAGAGCGGCCCGCATACCTACCAGGTAAAGATCGCAGATATACTTTATTTGGAGAAGGATGGCAACTACATTACCGTGCATTTAAAAGATAAACAAATACTCATCCGCGAAAACATGGGCGATATTTTTGACCTGGTGCCAGCCGCTGAGTTTGTACGGGTACATAAATCATTCGTGGTGTCCATCAAACATATTACCATGATTGAAGTGCATCAGCTCATAATTAACGGCGCAAAAATCCCCATCGGCAGCACCTACCGCGAGTCTTTACGCGGCAGGCTGGGGTTAAAATAATGTCCGCTACTTTATTCTCCTTTCTTGTAAAATACGGTGGCATCAGCCTCCGGAAATTGATCCAACACTGGTTTAAGTTTTCAACTTATACCAGCAAAGAGAAACAAAACCACGCCATATCAGCCTAAAATATATAAACTATTAATAATAATCGTAACGGTAACACTTGTTACGCCTATTATATGTTAGCTTTAGAGAATCTAAAAAAAGGCGACCGCACCCGGCAGCTAAAAGCAGCCATTTTCTAATCAATACTTTCTTTACTAAGCGATGAAAAAAAACGATTCGGACGAATTGATGATTGCCAATAAGCGGCTGGCTTTTCAAAATAAGGAAAAGGAAAGCCGTGAGGCTGAGCTGGTGATTGCCAATAAGGAGTTGGATTATCAGAATGAAGAGAAAGAGAATCGTGCAGCAGAGCTGATAATTGCCAATAAGGAACTTGTATTCCAAAATGCTGAGAAGGAAAGCAGAGCAGCCGAATTAATTGTCGCTAACAAAGAGCTTGTATTTCAGAATGAAGAAAAGGAAAAGAGGGCTGCAGAGTTAATTATTGCCAACAAAGAGTTGGCCTTTCAAAACGAAGAAAAAGAAAAGCGGGCGAATGAACTAATCATCGCCAACAAAGAGCTGGCCTTTCAAAACGAAGAAAAAGAAAAACGGGCAAATGAGCTAATCATCGCCAATAAAGAGCTGGCATTCCAAAACGAAGAAAAAGAAAAGCGGGCAAATGAACTAATCATCGCCAATAAAGAGTTGGCATTCCAAAACGAAGAGAAAGAAAATCGCGCAGCGGAGTTGGTTATCGCCAATAAAGAATTGGCTTTTCAAAATAAGGAAAAAGAAAAACGTGCTGAGGAGCTCATTACAGCCAACCGCGAACTCAAGAATGCGGAAGGAGATATCCGGAAATTAAACGATGAACTTGAACAAAAGGTGGTTGAACGCACAGCGCAGCTCGAATCGGTTAACAAAGAACTTGGTTCTTTTTCTTACTCTGTTTCTCATGACCTTCGAGCCCCAATCAGGGCTATTAATGGTTATACCAAAATTTTGGTAGAGGATTATGGTGATAAATTTGATGAGGATGGAAGCACTATTCTTCATTCAATCATCTATAATTCTAAAAAAATGGGCAACCTCATTGATGACTTGCTGGCCTTTTCCAAGCTGGGCCGGAAACAAGTGGCCTTTTCGGAAATTGATATGAAAGGCCTTGTTCAAACCGTAAGAGATGAACTAATACCTGAAGATGGTGACAATATACCCGTGTTTAAGATAGGCACATTATTACCCGCAAATGGAGATAAATCACTGATTAAACAGGTTTGGATCAATCTGATCTCTAATGCAATCAAATATTCCAGGTACAAAGAAACAACCACTATAGAAATCGAATCGCAGCAAAAAGGGCGCCAGGTAATATATACCGTTAAAGATTGCGGGGCAGGCTTTGATATGCAGTATTACGATAAACTTTTTGGTGTATTTCAGCGCCTGCATTCGCAGGAGGAATTTGAAGGCACAGGTATAGGGTTGGCCATTGTGCAAAAAATTGTCAACCGTCACCAGGGCACGGTTTGGGCGGAGTCGGTATTAGACAGAGGAACTTCATTTTATTTCAGTTTGCCGGAAAGCAACCATTAACCAGAAACTATCAATTATGAATTACGATAACGTTGAAATTTTATTTGCCGAAGACAGTAAAGATGATGCCATATTAACCATCCGGGCGCTTACAAAAAGTGGTTTTTCTAACAAGCTGCATCATGTTGCTGACGGTGCTGAAGCACTCGATTTCATTTTTTGCCGGGGTAACTATGCATTGAGAAACCCCAAGGAATTTCCCAAACTTATATTACTTGACCTTAAAATGCCAAAGATGTCGGGTACGGAAGTTTTGGAACAGGTAAAATCCGATCCGGAAACCAAATCCATACCGGTGGTGATGCTGACCTCTTCAAATGAAGGCCCCGACATCGAAAAATGCTTTGCGCTCGGTGCCAACAGCTATATAGTAAAGCCGGTTGAGAGCGATAACTTTTTTCATGCGGTTAAAGAAATTGGCTTATACTGGATGATATTAAGTCAGCCCCCGCACTAACATACACCAAATCAGTTTGTTATTCATTTTGTAACGATACTTCTTGTATAATCATGATAGCCGATACCAGGATACTTATTGTTGAAGACAATGAAAGCGATGCAGACTTGCTTTGCCGTGAGCTGAAAAAATCAGGATTGAAATTTATTGCCGAAGTTGTTCAAACCCGCATGGGCTTTGAACAGGCACTGGTCAATTTTAAACCGGACATTATATTATCCGATTATTCACTCCCGGCTTTTGATGCAGTTACGGCTTTCCGTATCAAACAAGCCACGCATCCTGATATACCTTTTATCATCGTTTCGGGTGTTATTGGCGAAGAAAATGCGGTTGAACTGGTTAAAGACGGCGTGACAGATTATACCTCCAAGAGTAAGTTATTCTCGTTACCAATAAAGATTGACCGTGCGCTGAATGATGCCAAAGTAAAACAGGAAAAACAGCTTACCGACGAAAAGTTAAAAGCCATAAATGGCGAGTTATTGCAGCTAAACCAGGAACTGGAGGAAAGGGTAATCCGCCGTACCCAAGCCTTAACAGAAAGCGAGCACCTTTTTAGAAACATGATGGAAACCATCCCACAGATAGCCTGGACAAACACTAATAATGGCAGATTTGTGTTTTACAATGTGCGGTGGTATGATTACACTGGGTTGAGTGAAAAAACCAATAACATAACCGGGCTAAAAACGGTGGTTCATCCTGACGATTTACCAAAGAGTTTGACCAGCTTTAGCCTGATCAGACAGAATGGCGAAGGAGGGGAATTTCAGCTCAGGCTTAAAAGTGCCGATGGGTTATACCGATGGCATTTGATACGCGTGATGCCTATAAAAAATGTAAGTGGTGAGTTGCAGCTTTGGGTAGGTACTGCTACTGATATTGAAGAGCTTAGGTTACTGCAACAGCAAAAAGATGATTTTATAAGCATAGCCAGCCATGAACTTAAAACGCCGCTAACCAGCCTGAAAGCGGCGCTGCAATTGCTTGAAAGGATGAAAGATAGCCCCTCGCTTAAAATGTTGCCGATGATCAATCAGGCGAATAAAAGCCTTTTAAAAGTGAACCTGCTTGTTGAAGGTTTGCTTAACACGAGTAAATTAAATGAAGGGCAATTAAGCATCAATCCAAAAAATATTGTTCTTGCCAATGTTATTATCGACTCCTGCCAATATATTCGTTCGGAGGGCGTCTATACGATAGAAACTAAAGGCGATATGGATGTTGAAGTTTATGCGGATGTTATACGGATTGACCAAATCATGATTAATTTCATTACCAATGCAATTAAGTACGCACCAGACTCCAAATTGATCAAGATCTCCATAGAAAAATTAAATGGTATGGTTAAGGTCTCAGTAAGTGACAAGGGCGCAGGTATTCCATCTGAAAAGCAACGTTTTCTTTTTGACCGTTATTACCGGGCAGACAATAGCGGAAGCCAATATACGGGATTAGGCCTCGGACTATATATTTGTGCCGAGATAGTTAAAGTTCATAACGGCGAGATCGGCGTAATAAGTGAACAAGGAAAAGGCAGCACCTTTTGGTTCACATTGCCTGTAGCCTATCGTTCTGTTGCTTAGCCATTGAAACGGGAAGCAGCAACAGTCGGTGTTTTGACTACCTGGGCATTGAAATTTGAAGTCACAAAATCGAACAGTGGGAGATTACACTTCTTTAGTTCAGCGACCTGTATTCGAGCGGCGTTTGGCCGACCTGTTGTTTGAATAACCGGGCAAAATGCTGAGGATATTTGAAGCCAAGTTCATAAGCAATTTGACTGACCGTTTTTTCGGTATCAAATATTTTTTCCTTAGCTACATTGATCAGTTTTGACTGGATATATTCCAGCGCTGTTTTACCAGTTTCTTTTTTTATAAGATCGCCAAAGTAATTCGGTGACAGATTCAGTTTTTCTGCACAATAGGCAACTGATGGCAGCCCGATCGTATACGGTTTATCTGAGATAAAATAATCATTTAATGTTTGTTCAAATTTCTCCAAAATTCCGCTATTTATATGATCCCTTGTAAGAAATTGACGATCGTAAAAACGAATACAATTACCCAAAAGCAGTTCAATATTAGTGGTGATCAGCCTTTTGCTATGTTTATCAATAGTATGATCTAATTCATTATCAATTTTTGAAAAACAATCCTTGACAATATCTCTTTCGCGATCCGACAGGTGCAAGGCTTCGTTTGCCTGATAACCAAAGAAGCTGTAATCCTGCATGTGCCGCCCGAGCTGTGTGCCATGGATCAAATCGGGATGAAATACCACACCGAACCCTTTCGGTTGATAAATTTCGCCATTGCTATTCATACCTGCCACTTGTCCGGGCGCCATAAAAACAAGCGTTCCTTCCTGATAATCATAGGTATTTCTGCCATATACAAGGTCACCACATTTCACATCCTTCAGAAATATAGTGTAAAAACCAAAATACATGCGCGAGCCGCTCCTTGGAGCCGCCTTTGAAAAATCAACTACGCTAACCAGCGGGTGTTTGGTTTCATTGTTGTTAAAGGCATTGTATTCGCTGATGGTATTGAACCGTAACATCTTCTCCATATTCATCGCTTAAGCTTATTCAAAGTTATTACTTTATATAGTCACTGATTGGCATTTGCCTCGTAATCAGTAAAAATGGTACTAACATCCGTGTTCTATATCCTATCCGGGTCGATAAAACGCCTGACCTTTGTAATGTCGAAAGGGATTTGAGTAAAAACTGCAAACCGTCGACGAAACGCAAAGACCTTTGCGCAAAAAAGAGATAAACTATGCAAAACGTAAAATTAAATAACGGTGTTGAAATGCCAATCTTAGGATTCGGTGTATTCCAGGTTACCGATCTGGCAGAATGTGAAAGAAGTGTGGTAGATGCGATTGAAACCGGATACCGGTTGATTGATACTGCGCAATCCTATATGAACGAAGAAGCAGTTGGGAAAGCGATTAAGCAAAGCGGAGTATCCCGTGAAGACTTGTTTATCACCACCAAGGTATGGGTACAATCCAACGGCTATGAGGGAACAAAGAAGGCCTTTGAAAACTCTTTAAGAAAACTACAACTGGATTATCTGGACCTATACCTCATCCATCAGCCATTTGGCGATGTATATGGTGAATGGCGGGCGATGGAAGAACTTTATAAAGCAGGAAAAGTAAGAGCTATTGGTGTGAGTAATTTCCATCCCGACAGGCTGATTGATCTCATCATTCACAATGAAATTATTCCTGCGGTTAACCAGGTGGAAACGCACCCGTTCCATCAGCAAAATGAGGCACAACAGTTTATGACAGAAAATAATGTGCAAATTGAATCATGGGGGCCGTTTGCAGAGGGCAGAAATGACATCTTTCACAACGAATTGCTTTTGTCAATCGGAAACAAATACAATAAATCTATAGCACAGGTTATTCTGCGCTGGCTGACACAAAGGGGTGTTGTTGCAATACCGAAATCAGTTAGGAAGGAAAGGATGGCAGAAAACATCAATATTTTCGACTTTGAGCTAAGCGCTGAGGAAATGGAAAAAATAAAAACGCTGGATACTAACACCAGCAGTTTCTTTGATCACCGTGATCCAAAAATGGTTAAATGGATCGGCGAGCGAAAACTGAATAATTAAAGAAAGTCAATATAAAAATGGCACGGTAACCCATGCGGCGTGCAATGGCGCAAAAAATTAAATCAATCATGAAAGCAACATTATTAGGATTCATTTTAGTCTCCATTTCCGCACATTTTTGTGCCGCCCAGGCGCAAAACGGAACAACATCCGCACCTACAAAGGCCGAACAGGAGGTGCTCGATCTATCGAAAGCAAAATGGCAATGGATGGCCGACAAAAAAGCAGATACTTTAAATAACCTGTTTGACGATAAAATTATGTTTGTTCATATGGGTGGAAGCTGGGGAAAAACCCGCGAGTTGGAGGTAATTAAAAGCGGCATGATTTGGTATAAGAAAGCATATGTCTATTCTGCTTCGGTAACTATGTTTGGGAACACAGCTATCCTGCTAAATGATATCGACCTGGTGGCAGTAGTGGGCGGAAATGAAGTTACCAATCCATTTATAGTAACTGAGGTATATATCAAAGAAAACGGCAAATGGAAGATGACTCAACTCACGTTCTCGCATCTGATGAGGCCGCTTAAAATAAATAACGGTAATAGTAACACTCAACAGCACTAAGGCTAATTAGACCAGGTGTGTTGAATAGTGGACGGAAGAAGCTTTTGCAAGCAGAATGCTTTTTACATTTTAGGACTATTTACGCTATCGCTCAGACCACCGAGGGGTAAGATCAAGACTAAAGTTTGGTATTTAGCTCATCTAATTCTCGTTAACCTATTTAAATGTAGCCGGAAGAATATGATAGGTGCCTCCCTGTACTGTGTCGCCCGCAGCCGTAATGGCGCTAAATAGTATCGGTGTGCCAAAATACGCTTTATTAATTGTGGGATCGTAGGTATTGAGTATTAAACTAAAATTTTCGTTCTTTTTGATGGGTATGTTCAAAATAGTATCATTATCTTTTCCATATATAACCCCGCCGCCTGTCTCCTCCAGCGCATCCAGCACACCAATGTTCAAAGGGGGCAATGGATTATTACTAACGGTCATTCTCACTCGCATATAATATTGTTTAAACCCATAAAAATTGCAGGTATTGCCGCCACCAATATTGTTGACTGGTAAAGAATGTTGGCTGAAGTAATTGGTACCCCCGGTGTTATTTGACATATTAACGCCTGGTGGCACATTTGCATACTGTAAAAAATAGTAATTACCATGTCCGGACGTCTTGAAACTAATAGTATAATTTCCGGAAGCGTCCGTCGTTGCGGTACCAACAAAGCTATTCAGGGAATACTCTTTGACAAAGTTAATGGTTTTCGACTGGTATTCACCCACTTTTACACTGATGTTGGGGATCGGCACTTTATTAGTTGAATCGTAAAACCTGCCTGTTACAACCGTGTTAATGTTTGCTTGATAGTCTTCTTTTTTACAGGAAGAAAATAGAAGGCTAAAACAAAGTGTGATCAGGGTATACTTTTTCATGGTATTTGTGACAGCTTAGGTTAATATCAAAATAAAGGTCCGCTAAATTTTCATCAAACGAAATGTTACAAGTATTACGCAGGTAACACTGTAAATGTAACATTTGAAATATAATATATTATATAACCGGGACTTTTAACTTTTAAAAGAAGCCCGACACTGGTCTAAGTTTTCAACTTAAATCTAAAATGTCTTAAGCTTTCAGCTTAACGATATAACCTGCAATAAACCCAATCGACCAGGTGGATTGGGTAGTGGACCGAGGACGCTTTTGCAAGCAGCATGCTCGCCATATTTTAGGTCGAAGGTTCGCGGCACTAAACTTCGACCAGTGTGGGACTTCATATTTGGCTTACCTATCCCGAAATAAAGAAGTCACGAATACACCTCGCCGCCTGCCATCATTACATAGTCACATCATGTTGATGGTTTACAACTTCTGGAAATTCAAGTCTTGAAAATCATAAGCAAAAGACGTTTCTGGTAAAGCTCTTGCCATCGTAAACCCTTTGCCATCTTTTTTAAAATATACAAAAGCATCCGCTTCTAAATTACGATTATCCCATTTTACCAGGTAAGTATTTGCTTTATAGCGTACCATTTCGCCATGTAATTGCGATGATCTTTTCGAACGAAAGTATAACTTGCCATTATTCTTGTATAGGGTAACAATGCCAAACCAGCTATCTTTATAAGTGCCAATGACATTTCCGATCTCTCTGCTATCAGGCTTAAAAGGCGTTGAATGAAGAAATTTATCAGGTAATGATCTGCCAACAGTGTCAGATAAATGAGCCTGTTTATCTACCTTTGCCTTCCATCTGGCAATTCTATCAATTCCATTAACATTCAATAAGTAATCACTTACTTGATCAATTATCGCTCTAACGGCAGCACCTCCGTCTCGGTTGGACAATACGGTGATACCTGCATGTAGTTCAGGAATAAGGTCAACCTCGGATATCATACCATCATCCTGACCTGTATGAGATACAATTTTATATCCCCTGGCATCATGAAGAAACCAACCGAAACCATAGGCTCCAAAGTGACTGTCATAACCATCGTTCTTTGAAACGGGTAAAAAGATTTGCGGTGTCCACATCGCATCCTGCGCTTTTACAGAAAACAGCTGTTGTTTCAGGTCCTGTCCGTAACTGCCATTGTTCAACTGCATCAGCATCCATTTACTCATATCGTTTGCACTCGAATAAATTCCACCGGCACCATTATCCTGCTCAGAGTCGTCGCGCACAATTTTTGTTAATCTGCCGTTTACCTCTTCATATCCGTCAATTATGTTTGGATTACTTTTTACCCTTACGTAAGATGTGCCGCTACCGTCCATTTGCAGGGGAAGCATTATATGTTTATGTACAAAATCGCCCCAACTCTCTCCCGAAACCCTGCGAACCAGTTCTGCAGCTACCAAGTAAAATATATTATCATAAGCGTATCGACTACGAAATGAAGCTTCCGGTTTAAGCCATCGCAGGGAATAAATTACGTCTTTTATTTTGAAATCAGTTGAATCCGGGTTATGTAACAGGTCACCGGCACCTACTCCTAAACCACTGCGGTGACTAAGCATATCGGCAATGGTAAATTCCCTGGTAACATATGGATCATACATTTTAAACTCAGGAATGTATTTAACCAATTTATCATCCCATTTTAATTTACCTTCATCTACCAGTATTGCCAATGCAGCAGTTGTAAAAGCTTTACTATTAGAGGCAATGCCAAACAAGGTATTCTCATCAACTTTTTTTTGTTTTTCAATGGAACTTAAACCATAGCCCTTGTTTAACAAAACTTTCCCATCTGATATAATGGAAACTGCTATACCAGGCACATTGAACGTCACCAAAGCCTTATTTACGATAGAGTCTACCGACCGTACAGTTAGCGATTGGGCATCGGCAACAAAAACGGACAATATTATCAGTAGTGACAAGGAAATACGTTTATTTTTCATTAAAAGATATTTGCTATCCAAAGTAGAAAAAAAACGCAATAAATACTGCTAACCGGAACCTTAATTTTACAAATATCCCATCTTTTTGAGGTAGGCCACCCAAATATCATAAGCCGGCGGTTTAAGATGCAGCCCTTCGTAGGTGTATGCACTGTTCAGTCGGCCGTTGGCATCAGCAAACAGGTGAAAGATATCTACATAAGTATAATTGCCGGCTGCTGCATTGGCCTGTAATAACTTATTGAGGGCCAGCACATGTTCTTCCTTATCATAATGCTGCGGGAAGTTTTTTACGGTTGAATTAACGGGCAGTACACTTTCTACATAAATACGGGTTTGCGGGCATTTGGCGTGTATTTCCTTTACTATTTTAAGATCATTGTCGGCAATCACTGCATCCGGTATGTCCTTGCCAATGTCATTAATACCAATCAGCAGGAAAACTTTGGAGGGCTGCCGGTCGGTAATATCCTTAAGGCGTTTTAAAACCCCGTAAGTGATGTCGCCGCCTATGCCCCGGTTAATAACAGTGGTATCGCCGGTTACCTTTTTCCAATTACCCATTTCGGTAATGCTGTTTCCCAGAAAAATGATTCTGCCCGGTACTACCGGCTCTTTTGCAAATTGGGCCAAACGTTGTGGGGTATGTTCGGGAATAAAGGGTATGGTGTCATACACCCGTTGGTTGGTAACAATTTGCGCCTGTACCGCCAACGGAAACAATAGAATAAGGACGAGGTATTTCATAATTTTATTTAATAAGCGAGTATAGTGATCCTATCATAAAGATAGGATACTTATAAGTAAAATGATTGCTATGGTTAAGTTTAAAGGGGCGATTTATCTGCAATATTGGTTTAGATTTTAACTTAGATCTAAAATATGGTGTGCATTCAGCTTTATAATATATTCTGCAACAAATCTAATTTAACAGGCGGGTTTAGTAATGGACGGAGGATACTTTTGCAAGCAGGATGCTTGTTACATTTTAGGGCTATTTACGCTATCGTCAAACTTAGATCAGTGTGGGTCGGCATATTCTGAACACCCGCACCAAATAATAAAAAGCCCTTGCTTTCTTTTGGCAGCAGGGGCTCACATTAATGCTATTTATTTTTATTCCTTAACCTTATTCCATGCATCCTTGCTGAATGCATACATTTTTATAACATTGCCGTTATCATCCTTAACAAATCGTAAAGGCATCGCGTCTTTCAGGTATATAAAGTCAAGAGTGGAGGTGGGGACGAAAGTGCTGATCTCTTTACCATCCCATAGCTGTTTAAGTACCAACCCTGTCCCGTTCGACGTTATGGTTAAAAATGCTTCTGGTTTTGCCTCAAACTGGTATTTTCCTTCGAATTGTTTTAATAATGCGGGCCTCAGTTTTACCTGGTCAATTGGCTTATACGCATTCACTTTTATCCACGGGGTAAGGTCACCAACGCGCGCCTGGCTTATGGCACCTGCATCATTTTTCGAAAAAGTGATGATCATCTTTTTATTGTTCTCCGGGTCTGTGGTTTCAAAAGCAAACTCCGACGTCCGGCTTAACACATATTGTTGTTTATAATCAAGCCTGTTCGCAACCAGCGTGTTGTTCACCGCGGTCACTTTAAAATAGGCCGTCGGTGCATCGTGGTTTTGATAGATGCCTTCAAAAGCAGTCAAAGGCGTATCGTCTGTTGCCGAAATTTTAATGCGGGCAGAGCTGGCTGTAAAAGGGTTAACCAGCAAGTAGCTGATTAACACAAGCGGAAGCACAAAAAGGTATTTGTACAGCTTCCTGGTTGGTTTACTTTGGTTGATCATTTTTATGCGAAGTTTAATTTTTGATGAACTGAATAAATTAGTGAGCGGGTAGGCATTAGGATTTATTGAATTTTGCAGAATACTTAACTGGTATTGCTTTTTATCGGCCCCGGTGTTTAAAACCTCCCGGTCGGCGATATATTCAAGGTTGAGCCGGTTGTACCGCTTTAAAAGCAAGGCAAGCGGGTTTATCCATGTTACAATACTAAACACTTCGGCTAGTAATATATCCAGGGAATGCCATTGCCTGATGTGCACCTTTTCGTGTTCAATAATTTGTGCCAACTGGTGATAATTACTGTTGGGATTTATAAACAGGATGTTAAAGAAAGAAAAAGGCAAAACTTCCTGGTTGTGCTCACAATAAATGGTGGCGCCCCCTTTGTAACTGTTGCTGCGTTTAAACAGGAAATAAAGGTTGAGCAGCTGATAAATGAATTTATTTAATAGCACCAGGGCTACCACCAGATAAATTCCCATTAAACCCTGGATAGCCGTTATATGCGAAAATATCCCCGCCGAAAAACCACGCGCCGCAAGGCCGGTGCCTGTGAGCGAAACGTTTTGAACAGCGGGTACGGCCCCTAAAATATTTTTAAGCGGGTTTATCCCTGTCACATAGTTGGGAAACGCACCGGCCGACGCGACATGGATTGCTGGTATTAACGGCAGCAATAGCGAAAGAAATATTGAGCTTAACAGGAAAGCCCGGTTCAGGTAAAATGCTTTTTCGTTTTTAAACAAAAAAAAGTATGCCGTAAACAGGATGGTGAAGATCACGTTAACCTTTACCAGGTACCACATCAAAGTTTCCATAACCGAAGGATTTATTGTTTTTGCTTGTTTTCAATCATTGCAATGATCTCTTTGAGTTCATCAACCGAAATTTCTTCTTCTTCTGTAAAAAAGCTCACTACATTCTTCATCGAGTTACCAAACAAACCCGTAAGCAATGGTTTAACGAAGGTGTTGGTGTATTCCTTTTTTGATACCGCAGCCGAATAGCGGTAAGTAGCCCCGAAATCCTCGTACTTCAAAAAGCCTTTATCAGCCATTCTTCGCATCATGGTGGCCACGGTATTAATATGCGGCTTCGGGTCCGGTAACTCTTCCCTTACATCCTTCACAAATGTTTTTTTCAGTTTCCAAACAGCCTTTATAATAGCTTCCTCTTTTTCGCTTAAACGTTTCATAGCACAATTATAAAACTAATTTTGTAATTATACAACTACAATTGTAGTTTTTTGAAAAGAATTTTTACTCCTCCTTTTTTAACCGAAATCGGTTTCAACAAAAATCTGACCCGACTTGCAGGAAAATTTAATCACGAAAATGCCCATCCATCAACTTCTTCTATCCATATTGTTATCCCCATTGAACGAAGTTTATAACGCCGGATGAGTATACCGTGATCTGCGACTACCTGAAAACCAAAAAGCCCCCTACTTTCCAACACTGATCTAAGTTTAAAACTTAGATCTAAAATGTGTTAAGCTTTCAGCTTAACGATAACCTACAATAAACCAAATTAAACAGGTGGGTTGGGTAGTGGGCGGAGGATGATTTTGCAAGCAGAATGCTTGTTGCATTTCAGGACTAAGTTACGCTATCGCTAAACTTAGACCAGTAGCGGGTTGGGTGATGGATGGAGGATACTTTTGCAAGCAGAATGCTTGCTACATTAGGTCTATTTATGTTATTATTAAACTGAAACTAGTAGCAAGTATTAGCGCTTCGTGGTAGCCCCCTCCAAATTCAGTAATTTATTTTTTTGGGCATAGATATACTGTTCATTGGTCAGGTAAATAAAGGAGTCTTCGTACGCAAGCTGATAGAAATTACCGGGTAAATTATTCTCCTGACTTAGGCGTTTTACGAACGTTACAAACTTAGTATCTACCCATCCGTTAGCGGTATTGAATGTATATGAGTGAGATATACCCTTAGATAGGTATTTTAATTCTACATCTTCCTTCACCTTACTTTGGGTGATTCCCGTTGGATTGAATGCACCACGTGTGATACCTGCAAGACGACTTAATATGGTGACGTATGGATAATCGGGACTCATTATAGCGGAATCTATAGAATAGACTACTTGCGGAAAATTGGATAGTAATCCGTTCATTGCAAATAAATTATCCGCTTCGGTTTTATCTGTTGCTTTTGCAATTGTTGCGTCTGAAAGATGTGCAAAAAGGCCCATCTTTCTCCATTCTGCTATGGCATTACTTATGTTTTTCGATGTCAATGTAGTATCATAACTCTCCATGCTTACAGACATATAAGAAAAATTAAGCTTCTTCATGAATCCTTCCGCTTGCTCTGCGCTTAGAGCGATAAGCGAAAAGTAACGAAAATGATCCTCGGCGGTAGTGCCAGGACTAAACATAACGCTGTGCAGCCGGAGTGGTGATTGCTGATCTGTTAAAACCTTATTAAAGATGCGGTAAAAATCTTCGACAAAAAGATCTCCGGGGCCGATTTTCCCTTGTCTGTTTTTATAATTAGTAAAAGCAAGGCTGGTATATTTATAAATATGCCCGTTGCAAACTAAACTCACCTTGAACCTTACTCCCGGTATGGAAAATGAGGTATCCGGGATTGTAGTATAGCTAAAATTAGTAAAATTAAGACCGGGCAATATTGATGCTATATCGCGATGTATTTGCTCCAGCCAAACATCCGGGTCGTCGGGATATTTTGTCAAATCAACTACCTTGTCAAATTTGCAATAATCGTTTAGCTGAAATGCCGATTCTATTTTACCATTTCTGATATTATTTTCCAAACGGACAAAAGATGAATCATCAACGACGCCATTTTTATGCAAATCTTCTGCAACCGGCAGCAATTTATTTGATGCAAGCTGCTCCAAACGTGAACTCATTTCTGTTATGGTGCCGATCATTTGCAGATCAATCACATAACGACCAGTATCTATACCTTTTAATGTATAAGTATAAACCCTATCAGTCAACAAACCCGCCTTCTTAATATTCTCTAACAAAATATGGAGTGACACATTAATACTGTCCTGGCTTTTTTTATCTGGATGCCCTTTACCATAAGAAATCGCAAAACTGCTTTTATGCAGGTCTATATGAAATTTCTTTTGCAGCATGATGCTTTCAACTCCGCCTAAGATGGCGATGCGATAAGAAGCGTGTTTTTTTTCTTTAAGCTCTTTTTCCAATACTGGTCTGTCTTCAACGGTTATAATTTGATATTTAATAAGGCTGTCAATAGCCGCAGAGGGCGATTGTGCGCAAACCTTATTAAACAGGCCGCAAAGAGAGATAAGGATGATAAGGCAACGTTTCATAGCAGCAATGAAGATAAACATTGTTATGTAATTTATCGATAAAATAGCCTCCCCCATTTCTTGCCATATGTCAAGTGGAAGCCGGCATATTTGATTTTTATTTGTCGTGTTAATTTAATCGACAAATAAAATGGCAAATTACATTTCAGGGATGCCCCTTTGGGCCATCATACTATTCGTTATCAGTTTTCTTTACTCCATTACTTTTATAGCCAACGCGGCAAAGCAGGCGGCGCTCAATGCGGGTATGAGTGCGGGTAAAGCGAGAAATATTTGGTTCGGCATTTTGGGTTTTTATGTTATTTACCTGGCCTATGTTTCCTATTTCTCATTAAAAGGTGTGTTTGATGTTAATTCACTTCCCCCCAAAGTAATGGTTTGGGCGGGTTTTCCGTTGCTGATCATTTTATTCGGATTTATCGGTAACACCAAATTGTTTAAGCAACTGCTCCGGGCCGCCACACTCCAATCGCTGATTACTATACATATATTCAGGTTGGTTGGCATATTTTTTATTTTGCTTTACTTTTATCACTTGCTTCCGGGCAAATTTGCTTTTTCGGCAGAGATGGGCGATGTTATTACCGCGCTGCTGGCCATCCCTGTGGCCAGGATGGTTACAAAAGGGAAACCCAGGGCAACGGCGGCCGTTTATGCCTGGAATATCTTCGGCATACTGGATATCCTTAACATACTCGTCCTGGTAGCTATTGATGGCCAAAATACTGCCCTTACCGGCTCGCAAGGCGATTTAAGGGAAATGACAATATTTCCATTTGTATGGTTCCCTGCATTTGCCCCGGCAACTATATTGTTTTTACATACCATAGTTTTCAGAAAGCTATACCAAGTAAAGGCAGCAGCCGGTGCTAATTGATATTGAAAAATTCATCAATGATGACAAAAGAAATAGAAACGCTGAAAAGAGTAAGGTGGGCGGGACAAAAATTTCAGATTTTTTGTCCCATTTGTCCCAACCTGGCCCGCCGGGCAGGTTAACTTGCTGATTTATAAGGGAGGTCTGTTTCGGCTGTCTCGTTTTGTCTCTCGTGTATCATGTTTTTCGCGGGACAGCGCGCTTCGACAAACGATCATGGTTATTTCAAATTTACATACAAGGAAACGATACTTTATTTCCTTTATCCATTTCCATTTCCAGCAGTTTCAATCCAAATTTCCCCTTAAAAAACGAGTCGGTTTTCAGGAATGTGTTGACTTGTTGTGATTTGGTTAACAGACTTTTAGCCTGATCATAATATTTCTCGTTTTGAGTAGCTCCGTACAAACTTAATAACGAATATGATCGGCCGGCTAATCCGCAACACAGGTCGCCTGCCATGCTTTCGTTGTAATAAACGTCAACGGCTATTTTTTCTGCAATGTCAATGTATTTGGCTTCTTTAAAGAGATCAGCTGCAAGCAGAAACAGTTCCAAAAAGCCTGCGCCGCCATTGCACCATCCCGGCATGTAATGGAAGTATCTGGTATTTATTTTGTTTTTCCAGATAATTAAACTATCATGCTCCTCGCGCACATCATATAACTCCTGTATCTTAATTTCCAGCCATGCCGGAATCGACGCACTGATAGCCTGGTGCCACCGTAAAGCAGCGTATATAAGGCCCGCCCAACCATGCGCTATACCCGTAAATTTTACGGAATAATCATCGCTTATGGTGGTTGATAACTTATCGTGCCACATACTGTCCATCAGACTGTTACCATAATTGATAATAAACGTTTTATCAAAATTAACAAAAGCAGGAAGCGACTCAACAATTAATGCCAGCGCCAAAAGAATACTGGACTTACCCATGGTCATATCCAAATTCGTACTGTCAGATTTCCCAATCGCTATTATCCGCTCCATACTGTACATAGTTGTGCCTGCATCCCCAATTGATGAGCTTATTAAAGCCTGAACAAAATGCAGGCCCGGTTCATGATTAAATACAGAAACATCCTCCAAATCCTTCGCTTCAAACCCCAAAGCTTTATTGGTATAAGCTTGCTCCCGGGTAGTCATTTCTTTAACACTATTGCTCCATATATCGGCCAGGGAAATGAGTTCGGCGCTTTTAGTATTTAGCGCCATGCGATACAGAAAATAAGCAATTCCGGCTCCGCCATTAAATATTGAACAGGAAGGCCCACGGTCAAAATATTCGCGGATAGTTTTTTCGCTGCTTAGTTTGGCAATCAAATCATCGGTATTATCATACAACGAAAGGTTATCCAGAGCATATTCCCGGCGTACAATGTTGGGGAATTTCGCATGTTGGAGCGAATCAAAATCAGCAATAACCTTATCAAGATCGGGATACCTCAATTTCGGGTCCTTTTGTAAACACCTGGCTAATATCTGTTCTAATTCTTTAAAAGGCTGCAAACCCAGTTCCTCAAAAAATCTTACAGGTTCCTCAACCAATTGGCGCCGCATCACTTCACCTTCAAAGGAGAAATCAATATAGTGTTTGCCTGTATACAAATAGTATATCATAGCAGCGATGCTGTATTGCTCACAAAAAGAATTCCAATGGTGGGCACTCCTGCCCTGTTGAATTGTTATGCTTTCGGGAGGTGAAAAATATTCTGCTGCCGGAATATAATTGGTTTTATTTTTTATAAAAGACGATAAGCCAAAATCAATAATATAAATCTTGCCATCGGTATTGATAAGCAGGTTTCTTGGGTTAATGTCGATATGATAAACGCCCTCTTTATGCAACTGGCTATAAGCTGCTACTATATTCTTCATAACCAGTGCCAGCTCTTTAAATTGCGATTTATCTCGCAGTCTCTTCACATAATCTGTTAGCGGCGTATGCTCAATTTTTTCGATTATCAGATAGGGATGATCGTCACGCTCCCCGTGTTTAATAAGCTTCGGATTAACAACGTTTGATAAGCCGTTTAAAATAACAGCTTCATTATCAAAATTGTATTTTATTCTTTTTTGTTCGGGCTTTTCTATGCCAATTTTTATAATAACATTTTTATAATCCTCATTGTCCGAAAAAGCCTCATATACTTCAGTGTCTTCAATTTTTTGAATGTTTTTTATGATGGTATAGCCTTCAAACAGTTCTCCGGCTTTCAAAATATTTTCTACCGACTCATCCCATTGAAAAACAAGCAATTCATTTTTTACCAGGTCGATGATAAAAGGATGCGCGTCTTCCAGCATTTGCACCGGATCTTCCTTCACAGCAGTTGCATAACTCATTATGGCATCAACTACGGTAGATGGCTTCTCGAAATTCCGGAGCAGCATAGCCATATCTTTAGAAATAATCTTGCTCCTGTGCCTCGATTTGGTTTTGTTAAGCACATAATCGTCCGCGTCGTAATCAACGTCTTTAAATTCGGGCAAGTCATTAATTTCATGTATAGGGATGAGTTCCACCCCTTCGGCAAGCCGTACTTTTTCTAAAATATTCATTACGCGATATGTTTTTTATGTTGATGTCCGGCAAAGAGTGTTTCATCCGGCTCCCAGGTTTCGGTTTTAAATCCTTTTTGTTTTATTTGTTGAAGGGCATATTGCCAGGGCTTAGTAACCAGCATTTTTTTTCCTTCAATAATGCCTGCTGCCAACTCTTTTGTTATCCAAATCCGCCAGCTAACCGGATCTTTTTTGCGCGATGGCGGATCAATACCCCACGATAGCATCAGCGTATCAAAAATGGGGGCTGTAAATGGCACGCCCTGTGCCGAGAAAGATTTGGTTTGATTGTAAATCTTTTCTGCCGAACTTTTCAGATCTTCAAAATTGTCGAAATACACAACAAATTTGTCGGGGCGCGAGATGCCATGATAATTGTTTCCCGTTTTAAAACAATACACGTTTGCCCCTGTAAGTGCTTTTATCACCTCATAAAACACCGCATAATAATCATCTATATGAGGACTTATGTAAAGCTTAAAAGTGCAGGCGTCGGAGCCTATATCAGCTACTGCCACCTTTTGGGGTTTCCAGCTCAGCCAATAGGTACTCTTATTACTGACTATAGGCGTCCAATAATCTTTCAATAACGCATCGATTTTGACCTGTAGTTTATCGGCCGAAAAAATAGAATCATGACCCCATTGCGCTGCCCGCTGGTTTAACGGAATAGGAATGGTATTATAATAATAAAGCTTTTGCGAAAGCTTGTTTAAATCGGTAACAGGCAAAAGCGCGCCGTATTTTATACCGCTTATTGAAAGGTCGATAATTTTATTTGATGTTTCCAAACCGGGAATATGTTATCAAAACAGAATGTAGTTTTTTTTATTTTTAAGAGGCTACCCCAATAAAAAGAATAGCCTCTTAAAACTATGTTATGTGTGCTATTTTTTTGAGAGGGATGCCTGTTGAGCTTCAACTTCTTTTAACGCCGCTGTGAGTTTTTCTTTAAGCGCAGTTAAAGTATCGGGATCTACAAGCTCTGAAATTTCTTGCTCAGGGGTCCACGGAGGGGTATCAGTTAGCGTACAAGGAGTTGGCGTACAATGCGGAACAGTAGTGGTACAGGTACCCGGTGAAATAATAGGGCTATAGCCATGACACAGCGTGTGAACGTGGCATTGTATTGGGGTAACGAATCCGCAGTATGTAAACCCTAGGCATGGATTTGTAATATGCGTACAGCCACATGCCGTTGGCGTTGGGTACACTGTACCAAATTTTGTTTGCTGGATGTTGGTGTTGCAGTTACAACCTGTTCCCAAAGGTTCTCCGGCCCCTTTTTCGGGAATAGAGATTGTCAAATCTTTTGATTTAAAGTTTTGTGCCATGATAGTAGTTTTTAGGTTTTTAATTAAAAATGATAAAGATGTTCAGGAATAGAAATTTGATATTAAGTGATGGTTTAGGATGCCGGCTTTTCAGTTATTTAATAACTGAATGTCCGGCAAATCAAAATTAGTTGTTATGCGGTTTTAATGAAACGGACTAATGGTTTTAGTCCGGTAATAGTCCATTAGTGCCCGGATATTACCTTATCAATGATCTCGGTAATGTCGCTGATTGTTTTGTGGTGACGCAGGGGTTGCATATGAATGGCCGAGCTTAATTTCTTTAATGAATTGGGCTTTAATAATGCTCCGTCTAAGCCTATAAAATGTTTTTCAGCATATGAAAAATAGCCTCTGTTTGATGCAATACTTATAATATCCTTTTTATATAATTCATACAAAAGATGCGCTAAATGCCCTTTCCTTTCAAAATCCCACTTAACAAGGATATGTTCCGACGGCGCATTGAGAAACAGATCGAAAAATGGCCCTTTGCTTTTTATTAGCTTTCTTGTGCCCAGTTGATATACAAGTTCTTCTAACCTGCCTTTTCCGGTCCAAATTAATTTGCTTTTAGGCATTTCAACCAGGCTGGTTGTTATTTTGGCAGTGCTGCCGAAATCGGGATAAATGGAGTGTACAGCATAGGCGTCGATCAGTTTTTTAAAAACATTAAAATCATAGCCCATCAAATTGCATGTTGTTAGGCTCTGTCTTTTAATTTCTTCTAGAATCGGTTCGCTCCCTGATGCCTTTTTTTTAAGAAAATCGGTAAAGATGATGAAAATTAAATCGGCAAATAATAATTCAATTTTCCGTTGATGATATTCAGGTGCTTTGATGTTATTATTAACACTGATAACCAGGCCTGACGAAATTATACCTATGTCCTGAACTTCATTTGGATTACGCTTCAACAGCAGTATAAGCTTATCAATAATATTAGATAATCGGTAGGCTTTCAATATATCTAAAATTTCACGCTTATCCGCTAAGGTAAAGTCATCATCAAGGTATTCGGATAAGGATTTCATAATAGCGTATAAGGCAGGTAGGTATTATTGACTGAGTTTGCTTACAATAAATATTTGTTGTTTTCGGGGCTCAAAAGCGGGTCCGGGAAATATAACGCTCAGATATACTTCGGTGCCGGCTGCTTCGCTGACCATAAATGGCTGCTAACGTTCGCTGCATATCTGCTTTGGCTATTGCATGTTTAAAATAAATTTTATTATGAGCTTGCTGGCCGCACATGTCCAGGCAAAAAGACCCAAACAAATGCCGGACACTAAAGCAAACTTGCAGCTCGCTTTTTATCATATGATAAAGAATTAGGTATTCAAATATAACGAATAAATACATTCCAATATTTATTCGAGTTAAAATTCCATACAATAATTAACTGATAAGCAATAGTAAATTCAATTACTACTATTTGTACTTCAACTTTTAAGTATCCATCAAATCAACAACTCGGGCACAAGTAAATAACAATCAATGCGTACTCCACTGGCTTACACCAATATACATAGCCATTTTTCTGAGTCCGTGGATTAAGTTCAGGCTTTAGCGGTTATGGAGCAAGTGATGGCATTTGCTAATTGCTTATGGTGTGTTATTCCAGCCCATAAATTTATCGGCCCATTTAATGAAGTATTTTACGTTGGGCGCATCGGTATGGCCGCCGTCGTGCTGCCGCCAGGCCAGTTCACCGTTAAGTAGGCCAACATTAACATCGGGCATCTTTTCAACGTGGTAATCGTTAGACACACCTAGATCCTTTGCGCCGAGTAATTTAAAAACAGCGCCGGCTGCTATTGTAGCCATGTAACTTCCCTGGTGATCAAGCCAGTGCGCATCTCCCTGGGCCGGTAAACCGTAACTGATAAAAGTTAAACGGGGGGCGCATAATGCAATTAATTCGTGCGCATCCACCGGTAAATCATCGGCGGTTTTTGTGCCAAAGGCGGCATCGGCGGCACCATATCTCATAAAGTTGCCTGCCATCCAATAATATTCACCGCCGGTAAGGCTTTCTACGGCTTCTCCAAAATTGCGTCTGTGCAGTTTGGCTCCGCCTTCTCCTGATGAGCCGATCAAACCCATCGCAAACCGCGGCTCAAATGCAAGGGTAACCAATGCGGCCTTTCCATAACGGGAAACGCCTTCTATACCAACGTGCTTAGCATCAACCATAGGTTCGCTGGTTTCCAGGTAATCCAACGCTCTGGCCGCTCCCCATGCCCAGGCGCGTAGTGCGCCCCAGTCATCCGGCTTACGTGGCTGCCCCTTATTTGCTAGCCCAATAATGCCACGGGTTAGGCCGGCACCGTTATCTGCCTGGATACTATTTGGATCAATTAACAGATAACCCCAACCATCGGCAATTAGTTGCTGTGTTGTTGGTGGATCGCCCGGTCCGCGGGGCGCAAAGGGATTAAAACCATAGTTCTGAGCGGCTATAAGGTTATAAGCCGGGTAATGATCAAATATCTCCTTCAATTCCGGATGTGCTTTCAGCAGCATATCTTTCACAGCGTCGTTTATTTTCTCTAACTCATCTTTTGTTGGTTGAGCGGGAGAAGGCAACACATTTGGCCCAAACATCATCAGTAAAGGAACCGGCTTTTTAGCATTGGCCGGAATTACCAGCGTTGCCTGGATATTGACATCTATAAAAGGGTATGCTGAATTGTCAACATGGCCAATAAGTTGTTTGGCAATAACCGGCGTAAAACCCATAAACTCCTTATCGGTCACTTTTACTTTCCACGTTACTTTGGGTACATTTTGAGGTACGCGACCATAAACTTCGCGCTCAAAATCTTCTACCAGTTCGGGGCGGCGCTGATTCCACCATTCTGCTGGCATGGTTACTTTTTTGCCGTTTTTCAAAGTCAGTACATCCGGAAGATTAGGATAAGGATTAGCCAATGCCTCGTCATAATTGGCATGATTCGGTGCATTTGCGTCGCCACTGGGTCCGGGCCGAAGTGCCTTAATTCCCAGCTGTTTCATCATATTATCATGATCCTTCTGAGCTGTAAAGCTAACGGGCTTTGGATACTTGCTGCTATCAATATTTTGCTGTGCGTTAGCGCATACACTTAAAATAAGTAAAATAAGGGTGAATATCTTATTTCTCATCGGCCTGGTTTTATTGGTGAAGGATTAAACCAAAGCTATCCATTTAGTATAGATTATGCAATCGATTGCATAATTTTATGCCGATGTATTTAAAATATTACATCACTATAAATTAATAAAATCAAGTTGGTAGCACGTGTGCATTTGAAGAAGCCGGACAGCTCGTTTTATACCGCTTTGCCCGGCTATGATAATTTTGCCTATTTATTTAAAACGGTGGCAATTTTTTCGTTGATGCGTATGTTTTGCGAATCAAGACCAGGCTGTTGCCCGTGCAAGTCGAACTCAAGTTTAACATGCGGCTCAAAAATAAGACAATGTGTTGATCCACCAAAATGAAACATCCCCAATTGTTCGCCCTTTTTAACATGTTGCCCCTCGTAAACTGTTATCTGGCAGGTGGAAACTTCAGCCATACCAACCGGCATAATACAAACCGTTCCTATAGCCGGATTATCAGCCTTGATAAAAATCAGCGCCCGGGTAGCTACCTCGGTAATATAACCCTGCGAATCATTAGGCCCTGCCGGATCATATCCTTCTGATGATGCTTCTGAATAATATGTTCCGTCTATAACATATGCCTTAACTATGGTACCACTTACCGGACTATGCCAGCGATGATAACTCAAAGCACTCAAAAAGGCCTGGTATATTGTTCCGCCTACAAATTTCTTAGTTAGAGGGTCTCCGGCAAGCATGTATTCAAGCGAATAAGGCTGCGCTTTTATCCAAAAGCGTTGTTGCTTTTTTACTTTGGTGGCAACCCTGTAAGGGGCAGATTCGCACGCATTAACTATCACGTTGTCATCATCAGGGTTCGCTACGGGACGTTGGCCCTCCCTGAATTGGCGGGTGAAAAAATCATCCCACGATTTGAAACCATGGTAAGGAAGTTCGGGATTGCATTGAAACTCCTGGTTAAAGCCGGGCATTGCCTTCATCGCATCGGCCCCAAACCAGCCTGTTTTAGGGTCCTTATTTAAAACATATCTAGAATCTGCTGAGTCGAGGAAAATTGCCCATTCAGCTAAAACCCTTTTTAATTGCTTGTTTATTTTTTCATCCAAAAAAGCTGCAAAGCCGGCAGCGGTACCCATCGACCAATCAAAAATAGCATTTATAGGAAATCCAACGAGCCCGGTCTCGTTAAAATCAGGTGCTTTGGTCATAATAATATTCAGCAATCGCAACATCATCTGATAATGCCGCACCTGCGGACCAAGAGAAGGGTTTTTGTTGTACGGCGGTTTTCGGGGAACCTCTGTAAACATCAAATTAAAATACATATAAACCACAGGGTCGCCTTCTATAAAATTCTTAAATTCTTCAATAACGGGCAATAATGGCCGCGTATCAACCTCCGCTTCGGCTATTAAATTACTTAACCAGTTTTCAAGAATTGTTTGATCAGATGGCAGCCATTTACCGACACGGAAAGACGCCGTTTTTCCGGCAATTTGAGTGTTTTTCATCTTATTGAGGTTTAGGGAATAACTTAATATGAAGTTATAAAAATCTTTTCAAATATAAATCGAAAAGACAATCAAATTTTACCTTTAGTTAAATATCAAACCCCATCATGGTTGCTTACAATTGACAACGTCCGTAAAGCCGTTACATCAAAACGCCTCATTTAAATTCAAAAAGAAGCCTTTGTTGCCAAACACCCCATATGCGTAATCAAGCGCCAGGTTGGTACGTGTATGCTTGTTAAACAATATCCGCAAGCCTGCTCCTCCCCCCGGCTGAAATACCTGGAATAATTTAGTACCCTGATCATCGTTTGCAGTTTGCATGCTGACAAATGTAACCCCACTTAAGAATTTGTTTCTTAATATCGGAAAACGAAATTCGGCTTCCGTATCATTAAATTGTGTGCCCTTAAAAAACTGCGAAACATAGCCCCTGCCACTTCGGAAAGATACGTCTCTTGCCGTACCGGGTAATTCCAGATAAGGGATGGCGCCGCTAAGCAGGTACGAACCCCAATTCCAAAGCGCCAAAACCGTTTCAGGGTTAGTATCCGATAGGCTGAAATATTTCCTGAAATCGGTGGTCAACTGTACAGCATTTTTTGTACTTCCAATCCATGTTTGGTTAGCCCGTATGCCAACATCAGCAAAAATCCCTTTATAGGCGCGGTTTTGATTATCGCGTGAGGTATATTCTGCATTGAAAAGGAATCCGCTGGTGGTATAGTGATCCTGCGGAAAGCCATACCTGTTGTTATAAACGCTTAATGGTGTTCCATTATTAACGGTATCATTTTGATGAATATCCCTGCGTACTTCTGCCGATATACCCGCTCCCACGAAAAAACCCTTTGCTATCTGCTTGTATATCTTTTCCCGCACATTAAAATATAACGAGTTAATAGCGTAACCCTGGTGATTGGGATCTGCCAGTATCTTATCTTCTTCGCTTCCGGTGGTAATGTCCCTGCCTATGCCAAGCCCATGATCTGGTGTAACCGTTTTTGCAACTACTAAATTCCCTTGCAGGTTCCACTTATTGCCGGAGGTAAATATATTGTGGTTAACATAAAAGTAAATGATCCCCTTGGTGGTAATGGAAGCTGATGTTGCCGCAACAGATAGCAGCGTGTTCGGGTCGTCACCTAATTTTCTGCCCGCAACAGCTTTAATTCCAATCTGCGCGCCAATTGTTGGGTTGGCTGAAATATTAGGCACAATAATAATGCCCGATGGCTTATGCAAAGTATCCGCTTTTTTATGGGGATGAAAGATGTTGCGTATCAAATCATCAAAATCATATTGCTGATTAACACTTTCGGCAGGTTTGTAAACCTTATGGCCCTTTGCGCTCAAAGAATCGGCTTTTAGAGAATCAACCGGAGGTGTTACCTGTCCCCTGGCAAAACCACAGATAATGGTAAAAGCCATCGATAAAAGCAGCTTAAAAAAATAATGCTTTTTAAAAAACAATTTAAACTGCACTCTTAACGTATAAATATTCAAATTTCAATAATTAATATCAGTTCAATCTAAATCTTCAACCAATATAACTATTAAATGTTTTATAGTCAGCTTATTATACCACACGAAATAACAAATCCCAAACCACAAAAAAGAGGCCATATCATTGTGATACAGCCTCTTAATAATAAACAACGTTTACTATTGTGGCGGTTTAGCCAAACAGAAACCTAAAGTATTATCATTGTACTGAATGTAAAAAGTATAGGCATATGGGGTAAATGCATAACAAACAATAGTTTTATCATATCCCCATATCCGAATGTTATAACCACATGGTGGAAGATTATTGGTTGTTACGGCCCATACTCCATTTTTACCTACGGCGGGCACTGGTACCGTTGCTCCAAATGCCTGCGATGTGCCATCAACAGTAAGCGCACTTGAGCCCGACGGAAGATAAAGGAACTCAAACGCAACGCCCAAACAATTATTCTCAATATCGGCAATGGAATAAGTTCCGGTTACCGGATTACCCTGTATCAACGTTCCGCAATCCTGGCCATTGTCAATGTTTATAGTTACTGGGTTTGGTGGATGCACGTCTGTTCTTACTCGGTAGCGAGGTGTCATAACTCCTCCAATGGTTTCCATATAGAATTCATAAACATCCGAATCCGGTAATATCAGCACACCAAGCAAATCACCATATACACTAACAAGCGTTGGCAGCGTATAGTCGACCAGATAATTATAATAACCAAGGTTATTAACTTGCGGAACTACGTTAGATACAGGTATTCCGCTATTAATAACAGTCTCTAATATATCAAAAGTGTTTGTTATTGGTGCAAAGGCGCTATCGGGCTGGCTGGCTTTTTTCAACATAATACGATACTTCACTTCACTTGCCGGGTTACCGTTGGAATCAGGAGGGGTTGAAATAATACCCGTTATCGGTATAGCCCCGTTAAATGAATAACCGGTATAAGAGTCAAAATTCAGGAGCCCGGTAGTTGTATCAACATTTGTAGACGGGAAAGTACCGATGGTGATAATGGTTGGCTGATTGTTACCTGTAACTGCAATAGTAGTATTGCGTATTTCAGTCCAGGCCTGTATCATGTTACCCCAAACAGGCACCCATGCCGGATTAACGGGAGGCAATTGGTTCCATGAAAGTATGGCCATAACTTTTGCCAGGTATACATTTTGGCAACCTACCTTTTGGTAAGGCAACAAATTAACAGGTAATTCAACATTATAACAAAGACCGCCTGCGGGCAATGGTGTTATATCATGTACCCCTACAGATGATGTACCCATATAAACCCATCCCGAGCCAAAATCCATATAAAATGCCACATACTCCCTGCTACCTGTTGTGCACAAGCCACCCGAAAAGCCCGACGATTGTTTCAGATTAACCGTTGCATTCAAAGTACTGGCATCACGGTTTAATCCCACACATTTCACTTCTTCATAGGTTGTGTTATAGTTAGGTTTATATATAGCGGGCATTATTTTAGCAATATCCAAACCTGCAGTTGCCAGTTCTGCATGAACTTGTGTTGTATTTACCGTGCCGAGGCTTAATGCTTTAGTTACCGTAGTAAAACCTACCCTTTCAGGTGGCACACTGTTGCCATAAGCTTTTACCAAATCGGCAAGGGCCGCCGGTGCTTTTTGAGCAACCGTGGCCTGCTTCAACGCCGCAATGTTAATTGCAGCTGCCGGCAATGAGGTTGCTAAAGTTGTAACTTTTTCTTTCGCTACATCAACCCCGATGTTAGTGAGGCCCTTTTTGAGCAAACATGCTAAAGAAGTACTTGGAGCAATCTGGATATTTACGTTCAATACATTACCCCAAACCGGAATGTAGTTGGGATTTCCGGCAGGAGGTATAACGCTCCATGACAGAATAGCCCTAACTTGCGGCAATACGGGTGCCTCAAAACAACAGTGTTCTTCGGCAGGCGCAAAATGTAAGTTTACGGCATAATCCAGGGGATTTTCAGTAGTGTGCGGAATATCGTGTATATTAAAACTCTGCACGCCAAGGTCCTGCCATGTGGTACCATAGTTGATAAAAAAACGCACGTACTCATTACTTCCCGGCGTGCATGGGCCGCCATTGTAACCGGCATTCAAATTAATTTTTACTATGCCCGACAATTCCTGTAAATCGGGATTATAGCCCACGCAGGTAATTTGTTCATAGGTGGTATCCCCGTTTTTAACTATAATAGGCTTAAATTTGCCGGCCAGGAGATCTGTAGCGGGCAATGTTCCGAAATAATTCGGATTCTGTAACAGCAACGACTGAACGTGGGTTCTTTCCAAAGGAAGTGCCGCTGTTTGTAGTGTTGGTTTTGTGGTGGTAGGCATAAAATTGAAATATTTTTTGTGCCTACTCTTTTCCCTTTTCGGCTTCCGGGTGCTTACTCTTTTATGGATTTTCGGCTTTTTCCAGGCTTGTGCACAACAGGTAGCAGGGAGTATGTGGCATTTTATATGGATTTTGGCTTTTTCCAGTAAAATGAATTTTTAGGCTTTCTTT
>JABDEQ010000003.1 GCA_013286985.1 Bacteroidota bacterium
TACTTCAAACACGCAACAGAACGTTTCTGTAATTACTGCAGAATTTAATACCGATGTAAACATACGGGATGCCAAAACAGACGTTAAGGATGCTGTTGACAAAGCCAAACAAGATCTTCCACAAAACGACAATTACTTAAAAGAATCAGATATTTCTGATATCAATATTGCAGATCAGCCTATATTATATGTAAATATCTCTGGGGATTATGATCTTAAAAAACTAAAAGAGTATGCAGACAACCTGAAAGATGATATCGAAGGTATGAAGCAGATCTCGAAAGTTGATGAAGTTGGTGCGCTGGAGCCTAACATACAGATCAATGTCGATATTAACAAAATGACAGCTGCTCAAGTTAGTTACAATGACATTATACAGGCCATAGGTAATGAAAATATACTTTCAACTGCCGGTACTATAACTGCTGATGGTGAACAACGTGCTGTAGATATTAAAGAGGATTTTAAAAGTGCTGCACAGGTTGCCGCGATGGTAATCAGAAATCCACAAGGCAGGGCCATCTATTTAAGTGACATCGCCCAGGTAAAAGACGCTTTTCAGGATCAAAAAAGTTATGCGCGCTTAAAAACGCCTAATGATCCTAATTTTAAAAATGTAATTACACTTAATGTAAGTAAAAGAGCCGGTGAGAACCTGATCGAAGCTTCTGATGAGATATACTCACTCATTAAACAAAAACAAGCTACAATTTTCCCGAAGGGGTTAAGTATAACCGTTACAGGAGATCAATCAGATAAAACACGTTCAACATTAAATGATTTAATCAATACCATTATTATCGGTTTTATATTAGTAACTATCATATTAATGTTTTTCATGGGTAGTACCAATGCTATATTCGTAGCGCTTTCGGTACCATTGTCCTGTTTTATAGCATTTTTAATTATGCCATGGATAGGATTTACATTGAACATGATCGTTTTGTTCTCGTTCCTGCTTGCCCTCGGTATAGTGGTGGATGACGCAATTGTGGTAATTGAAAATACGCACCGCATTTTTAATAATGGAGCTGTCCCTATCAAAAAGGCGGCAAAAATTGCAGCAGGTGAGGTATTTATGCCGGTATTTTCGGGCACCATGACTACCCTGGCGCCATTTATTCCTTTGGCTTTCTGGCACAGCTTAATTGGTAGTTTCATGTTCTTTTTACCAATTACACTGATTATTACTTTGCTCGCTTCACTGGTAGTAGCTTATATTATAAATCCGGTTTTTGCGGTTGATTTTATGAAGCCACATCATGAAGGCGAACACGACCATCAAACTTTTGATCGTAAAACTGCGCGCACTACAGGGATACTTGCTGCAATAGCCGTATTTTTCTACCTGCTCGCAGCAGGTGGTATGGCCAGCATTGGCATTGGTAACTTTATGGTGCTTATTATCATCCTGTATCTGTTCAATCACTTTGTATTGTTAAAGGTGATTGACAGGTTCCAGAAAAAAGCCTGGCCGCGTTTCCAAACCTGGTATGCCAATTTACTCGAAAAAGCTGTACACAGTCCGTGGTGGGTATTAGGTGGCACTATATTGCTTTTCTTTTTAACCATTGGATTTTCAATAGCAAGTAAGCTTAACCTGGAACTGTTCCCATCAGCCGACCCTAACTTTGCTTATGTATACGTAACCATGCCTGTTGGTACCGATCAGGCTTATACCAATCAGGTGGTTTCCAAATTGGAAAAAAGGGTTGCGCAGGTAGTCGAGCCAGATAAGGATATTGTAACGTCAATTATATCAAACGTATCAGTTGGGGTAACCGACCCATCAGACGAGGATCAGGGAACCTATTATAACAAAGGTAAAATTACCGTGGCTTTTGTTGAATTTGGTAAAAGAAATGGTAAGGACACTAAAGCAATATTAAAACGGATCAGATCATCAGTACAGGGTGTCCCGGGTGCACAACTTGCTGTTACACAAGAAGCCAGCGGACCGCCAGTACAGAAAGACGTGAGCTTAGAAATAGCCGGCGATAATCTGGATACCTTGGTACACACAGCCAGTAGGTTGAAGAAATTCCTGGAACAACAAAACATAGCAGGTATAGAACAGCTTGTTCCGGATGTGCAAAGTGATAAGCCCGAAATTATTTTTGATGTTGATCGTGAGCGGGCAAACAGGGAAGGCATCACAACCAACCAGATTAATCAGGCTCTTTTAACATCTATATATGGATGGAAGGCTTCTGATTTCAGGAATACTACTGAAGATAATTATGAAATAGATGTACGCGCTCAGGAAGACCAACGCAATAATGTTGATGCGTTACGCAACTTGAAGATCACTTATCGCGACCTTGCTTCGGGCGGAGCAATAAGACAGGTACCTATTTCCGCTTTTACTGATATTCGTTATACCAACACTTATAATAATATTAAGCACAAGCAACAAAGAAGAGTACTTACTTTGGGTTCAAATGTAATCAAGCCGAATACCCCTGCGGATGTAAACGCCCAGATAGCGAATGCCCTGAAAAGCTTTAGGCTACCGGAAAATGTTTCCATCAAAATGGGAGGTTCACAGGAGGATCAGGCTGAGACAGGAGCCTTCCTTGGTAAAGCCCTATTAATTTCATTTGGAATGATATTGGTCATCCTGATGGCTTTGTTTAATTCAATAGGTAAAACGTTGATTATATTGAGTGAAATATTCTTTAGTATTATAGGCGTATTCCTTGGCTTGAGCATTTTCCATATGACATTTTCATTGGTAATGTCTGGCGTTGGTATTATTGCCCTTGCAGGTGTCGTCGTCCGAAACGGGATCTTGCTGGTTGAATTCTCCGACATGCTGTTGGAGCAGGGGTTAAACCTTCACGATGCTGTTGTTGAAGCAGCCAGAACCCGTATGACCCCGGTATTACTTACTGCCAGTGCAGCTATATTAGGCTTGATACCATTGGCAGTAGGCTTTAATATTGACTTTGCGGGCTTGTTTACTCATTTTAAACCACATATCTATTTTGGTGGTGATAACGTAGCATTCTGGGGTCCTTTGTCATGGACAATGATATTTGGTTTAGGATTTGCCACCATCATCACACTCATCCTTGTTCCTTGTATGTATATTATAAGGGTAAGACTGAAAAACAGATTTGGGGGAAAGAAGGAAAAGGTAGTAGAAGAAGAATTTGAACCAGCTACCGTTTAACCAAAACAAAAGTTTAATATACACAAATAAAAAAATAGCCGTTCCAATTAAGGAGCGGCTATTTTTTTTATTAGTTGCTAAAGCAAAAAAATATTTGTAAATTTTGATAGATTTGTTAAAAAAGTCAGCAAACCAAAGACAACCTATTTTAGCTTTATCAGGTATTATATTATATAATTAACTTACCATGATTACCGTTACTGATCAGCAGGACATTAAAAGGGAAAAAATTCTGGATGCAGCCCATCAGCGTTTTTTGCATTACGGCTATTCAAAAACAACAATGAATGAGATTGCCGGCGATCTGTCAATGTCAAAAGCCTTGCTTTATTATTATTTCCCTGACAAAAGTCAGCTATATGTTGCCGTAATGCAAAAGGTAGCGGGCGATTACCTGAAGATCCTTCAGTCAAGGGTTAATACCTTTACTAATTTAAAGGAGGCATTTGTATTTCAGATAGACACCCAGCATAATTTTATAGTAACCAATTACAACTTTTTTGATTTTTTCAGGCTTAACGAACAAAACTTGCCCGATGCTATCTGGCAGATTGTTGAACAGGTGCATCAATCAGAAATTGATTTATTGGTAAATGCGATAAATACCGAGGCCGAAAAAGGAAATATCAATCCGGTTAAAAACCCAACAGAAATCATCAGTTTGTTGCTGGATGCGTTGCATGGCGTTAGGGTGAGCTCGGTGTCCAATAAAAAAACCATGTTCCACCGTAAAGAGGACCTGGACGAAATCCACAAAAAGCGCCTTTTACTTGCCGATATTTTTATGAAGGGATTGCTTCATTAACATCCCGGCCTTTCATTACCTTCTGTCACTATTCAGTAAAAAGAAAATGTATTTAGCTGTAAACCAGCTCACAATCAATACCTTTGCCTAATAATTTTGCGAGTTAAAATATAGCTTTCATAGCAGGTTTAAGATACTTCTAATTTAGAGGTGATTGTTTTAGAGTGATTGAAGCAGGTTTGATTTTTCAAACCTGCTTTTTTATTGACCCTCAATAAGGCTGATAACCGACCAGTTGGCATCGTTGAGTTTGTCGCCACCGCGGTATTTTAAAGTAATGGAAAAAATTTCTTTGCTGGCTGCCGCGCTTTTCCTAAAGGATGACTTAATTATAAAGACAGAATCGGGCCTGTGATAGCATAAAAAACCATCGTCTGTAAATTGTATATCTGAGGGGCTTACGGTTGGTTTGATATAATCCTTTGCAATTAAAAAAGCATCATGATCTGACGGCATGGAGCTGGAAAAAATATCGTCCAAACCTGAACGCAATGCTATTCTTAGCATAACAAATAAAAACAAGATAATAAATATCACCAAAAAGACTATTCCCTGGTTAGTTGACTTTCCTTTACGTTCTTTTTCGGCTATGTAATCTTTTTTCATAGTCAAATGGTTTAAGGTTTTAAAAATCTGATTATGTTTTAAACCTTTTGACCTATAAATTGTTTTCGCAATAAAAACAAAGTAAACACACCGCTCTGCAACTAACAAATTCAGATTGGTAAAAACGGCAAAAAAATGTTCTTATAGCCAAATTTCGCTTTCCTTCTCATCAAAGGGAGCATAGTTGATATATTGAACAAAACGGGGCAGAAGAGCCGTATTGGGGCTGCTGCCGTGCGGGAGAGCATGGTGCCAGATAATGAAATCACCTGCGTTTGCTGCAATCGGTGTAGCGCCCAACGCATATAAATCTTCTTTACGAGGGTCGGTATTTGGCGGCAAGTTTTCTAACCATTCTTCAAGAATGTTTTGAAAACCGGGAACAACTGTAAACGCGCCCTGATTTTCGGCTGTATCAGACAAATAGAGGAGGCCCTGAGTGCCAAAAGGCACAGGAGGGTGAATACTCACATCCCAATGCAGAAAAGGTCCAGGGAAGCGATAAAGTGCTGTTTCCGGTGGATTAAAACCCACTCTGTCTGTATTTACCCAAAGGTCTTTCCGGTTCCAAAGTTCTTCGAAGGCTCTTTTAATTTTAGGGGCCTTACGATTCTGTTCAAGTAATTGGTGTTGAAAAAGCTGAACCATTATGCCTTGCCTGGCGTTATGGTGATCGTACCAGGTATCCTTATCATTGCGATCAATCTTTATATAGTCGCATAATGCCTGTATTGTCTGGTCGCAGCATTCCTTAGTTACCGCATTTTTTATAATTACGTAACCGTTTTTATTCCAAAACGCCCAATCTTCATCTGTCAATAATTCTCTTTGGACTGAGCTGGTGTTCAAAGTATTCTTATCATCAAACAAGCTGTTAAACTGAGTAACCTTTTCTGCGTCAGGCGATCCGGCGGTTTCTAAGATCCAGTTTTCAAATTCATCAAATGTCGGCGCTTTGCGGTATACATATAAAATAGTTTGCTCAAGCCCTAGTCCAACCACTGTTAATAGCGTAGTATCCATTTTCCATTCATCCTGAAAAGAATCGGACGAAAGTTTTCCATCTCTTTTCAGGAGCGACTTATTCCAATAGCGTTTAAGATGTTTTACATTTAATTTCCCGGTTTCGCTTGACGGCGTTATTTCATGTACCAGCATTATGTCGTTATTTTAGGTTTTGAATGATAAGATCAGGAATAAAAGTAATTAAAGTACATTAAATTTCATAAAGCAAAAAACAAAGCCCCCATTGAAACCCGCCACTCCAATTGAGACTTTAAGCGTTAAGTAAAATCTGCAAAATGAAAAAGAAAGTAACTTATATGAATTAAAACTTTTTTACGAAATACTGTAAGGAATTAATTGTTCAAGCTACTAATGCAGTAAATAGCGTAAGTTCTTTATATAAATGCACCCTTAATTTTTAAACACTTTGTCATTTACAAATCAAATTATTGTTTCTGACGTATTTTGGCAATCAATAGACCGTATTTATAAATTGAAAGGGCAAATTTCACGTTGGTTATCTTAGTATGCTTTTAACATGTTTAACATTATATATATGAACAAAACCATTTTTTTCTTAATAGCGGCTTTTATCGCAGGTTTTTCAATATCAGCCCAGGCAAAAAACATTATCCATCCTCCAAAAACAAAAAAGCTTGATACGGCAACTTTTGCAACCGGCTGTTTTTGGTGTACAGAGGCAAAATTCAAAGAACTGAGAGGGGTAGAAAAAGTCACCTCGGGCTTTATTGGGGGCCATGTGGCTAATCCATCTTATGAGCAGGTTTGTACCGGCACAACCGGGCATGCAGAGGCCTGTAATATTGTTTATGATCCGGCCGTAATTTCATACGACGAGTTATTGGAAGCCTTTTTTGTAGCGCATGATCCAACACAATTAAACAGGCAGGGTAATGACGTGGGCACACAATATCGTTCGGCCATTTTTTTTCATAATACAGAGCAAAAGGAAAAGGCAAATTATTACATCAGGAAGCTTAACCAGGAAAAAGTATACAAAAGCGATATTGTAACACAGGTAACTCCTTATACAATATTTTATAAGGCCGAAAATTATCATCAAAACTATTACAGTTTAAATGGGAGCCAGCCTTATTGCAAATATGTAATACAACCGGAATTAGAAAAATTCAAACAAGTATTTAAAGACAAACTAAAAAAATGAAATCAGCCATCTTATTAATTACCATTCTATTCGTTTCCTTTTCCAGTGCCTTTGCACAACAATTAAAAACAACAAAGGGGCACGAAAATAATCCGTACTACTCGAACACTGATATTAAAAAGCTGAATGTAAGTGATGCGGAGTGGAAAAAAATTCTATCGCCCGCACTGTATGCCACAGCCAGGGAGCAGGCCACCGAAAAGCCTTTTACCGGCCAATACTGGAACAAAGATGCAAAAGGTACTTATTACTGTGCTGTTTGCGGAAATGTATTGTTTAAGTCGGATGCGAAATTTGCCAGCTCTTGTGGGTGGCCAAGTTTTTTTGAACCTGTAAGGAAAAACAGCGTGATATACCGTTCCGATAATTCGTATGGCATGGATCGTACAGAAGTTATTTGCGCCAGGTGTGGATCGCATCTGGGTCATATATTTGATGACGGACCGGCGCCAACTTATAAAAGATATTGCATGAATTCTATTTCTTTAGATTTTCAGCCGGACGGTTTTTCTAAATAGTGATTGACATTTTATCGTTTGAATTTCATAGATTTATAGAATGGCATCAAAGGAAACTGTAGCTGATTTCCACCATCGTTTGATAAATGATAATTCAGAACCCGGAAAATTTAATGTTTACCTGTCAGAGGGTTATTGCGATGCTGTGCCTCTAACACATAATAGGCGAGACCTTTATAAAATATCGTTGGTGTTAAAAGGCAATGGCATCTTATCATATGCTGATAGGACCTTTCATATAGAAGATAACATTATTGCATTTTTTAACCCCATGATCCCTTATACATGGGAGCCATTAACAGATGCCCATATGGCTTACTCCTGTTTGTTTACAGAAGAATTTGTTAACCAGAATATGAAAAGCGGAACGCTTTCGGAGTCGCCGCTTTTCAAGGTTTGCGGCAATCATATTTTACAGCCCGATGAGAAATCAATAGATTTTTTAAAGAGTCTTTTTGAACAGATGAAGGAAGAAGTGCAATCATCGCATATTAATAAATATGATTTGTTGCGCAGCTATGTGCAGATCATTATGCATGAAGCACTTAAGATTAAGCCGGTTGATAATCACCACAAAGAAGCTACACCGTCGGTACGCATCAGTGAATTATTTTTGAAATTGTTGGAAAGGCAGTTTCCCATCCCTTCGCTGCATCATATCATTCATTTTAAAAACGCCAATGAATTTGCCGGTCAACTGGCTATCCATACCAATCATCTAAACAGAGCACTTAAGGAAACAACCGGCAATACAACAAACGAACATATTGCCCAACGAATAATTAAAGAGGCTAAGGCGCTGTTGCTTCACAGCAATTGGGGCATAGGCGAAATTGGCTACTGCCTCGGCTTTGAACATGCATCCAATTTTAATATCTTTTTTAAAAAACATACCGGACTACCGCCCAGCCAGTTCAAAAAGTTGCAGGCTTCCATTTTATAAGCAAGCCAAAAATAGCAGGAGCATTTTGGCTCCTGCCATTAAAAAACGATAAATTACTTCGAGAAAAGCTGCCTGTCTTTTGCTTTTTGAGGTACGGTGTAATCTTCCATCCACCAGGGTTGATCAGTGGCTGTTTTGGGAGGCGTGGCAAGTGATAAAGTTTGACCAGCCGGCGCTTTTGATTCCGCATCCCGCCATTCATAATGATCAAACATGGATACGGCCTGTATCATATACGAAACTGCAACCCTTTGATCCTGAATGAGCCATAAATTTTCACCATTGTTACGATCGGCAGATGTTGAAAAATTATAAGACCCCATATAAACTCTGGCAGTAGGTTTATCAAAATCAATCACTACAAATTTGTGGTGCAAATGTATACCCGCACCGCCTGAATATTCAGATTTAAAAGGTTCAGGCACGTTTCCAACAAGGTTGGTGGGGAAAGCAACAGGAGGGTTGCCATCCGGCGCCTGCAGATCAAGCCCTTTAACACCTTTATCAGAAAGGCCATAAACAAACATACCGGTTGCATCAGTAACTGCGGTAATGGAATCTTTGATGACACCGTCAGTTTGATATAAAAATGCCAGTGAAAACAGCAGGCTGGAAGTGGTAGTTTTAATATCGTCGGCAATTCCCTGCAAACAAGCATTTGTTGCACTATGTGGCGAAAAGGCAATTTTGGCTTCAATGCCCGGCAATTTCAAATCGGTCCATTGAGCAGAAGCCGTTGCTGCAAACCCGGCGGGTTTATTCGGGTTGTTCCACATATTATTAAATGCGGCAACAAACAAACTTACCGGGTAAGCGCCATGAACAACCATGGCATTATTGTTCTGAATAAAAAAGCCGCGCCACGAATAATTGGTAGAACCACCGATAGCTATTTGAACGTTATTACCATCCACCGCAATAAATTTATTGTGCTGCAGACCGCCAACCTTTTGACGTTGTACCTGGCCACGCCCCGCTGTGGCAACCAACATTGTTTCGGCAGCGTCTTCGGGCGAATTGGCTACCCCGTGAGATCCGGAATTGTCAATAATGATCTGTAATCGGGCACCCAGTTTTTGGAGCCTGGCAACAACCTCCGGTTCGTTCAGATCGTATGCAGCCACGTAAACTTTAGCCGAAGGATCGTTATAACCCTGGTCGAGCGCGTCCAGTATCCTGGCCCGGGCTTCAAAGCCCATCCAATCGAGCGCGGCAGGCTGTTGCGGGTTGGCCGAGGTAAAGGTGAGCGGGTTTTGTTTGGGGCCCGGTAATAAGGTATTAACGGTATTATCCGGCTCAAATTTATCGGCAAACGCCTGCGACATTACAAAACCCCGTGTATACGCCACGGCTAATATACCCGGATAGGTATCACTTTGTAATTGTATGGCCGCTACCTGTGCAGCCTGGTAGCTTAGAGCGCCGGTTGCATCCATAAATACAGGGGTTACACGATAGGTATAGTCGCCGGTAAGACCCGGTTTTTGTGGGAAATGTACCCAACGGAATTTCTGAATAGGAGAGAGCAACGACGATAACGTAGCAGCATTTACAGCGCCCGCAGCATTTAAAAACGAAAGACGATTTGGCAGAGGCGTAAATTCCGCATCGCCAGGCTCCATGTACTCAATGCCAAAGCCAACAAAATCGAGGGGCGGTTGCCCGTTTTTCCAGTCCATCCCCAGCAGGCACATGCCTTCGCCGCGAAAGATTTTTAACGTAAAAGGGGCGGCATCATTGGTGCCGTAAACTTCAAAATCAGGAGGAGTTGCCATAATGATAAAATGTTTAGTTTGAACCTATATGATTTGTTTAGAAAAAACCAGGCAAAGCTAAAATACTGTAAGGGTGATAATTAGGTTTATTGAACGCTAATGTAAATAATAATATCAAATAATTTATTATTTGCAGGTTATTTCGCGGCGATGTCTGTTTATCTTTCAAATTGCCATTATCAAATTTTAACATAGTATATCAAATCCTTACTTTTAGCCCATGGTTATTCATTATAATACTTTTATCCATTTGTTATTCATAGGTATCATTGCCTTGTTTCCTGTAGTAAATCCTATCGGCTCCTCGTTTATAGTGAGCCCGTTTTTTGCACATTTGGAGCAGAGCGAGAAACGAAGCGCAGTACGCAAAATTACTTTTTATGCGTTTTGTGTTTGTACTGTTGCACTATTTGCGGGGCAATATATTCTTAAAGTATTTGGCCTTTCCATTCCCGTAGTACAACTTGCCGGGGGTATAATGATTTGTAAAATAGGATGGGAGTCGCTTACAGGCGATAAAAAGACAAATGAAGATGAAGTGCAGGCCGGTAAAAATGTAAAACTGCACAACGGCATTGATGATAAATTATTTTATCCCATAACGTTTCCCATTACCTCCGGGGCTGGCACTATTTCTGTTTTGTTTACACTGAGTGCCCATAGCGCCGGCAAAGATTTTAACGCCTATTTGGTTAACACCAGTGCTGTTATGCTGGCCATTGTTTTTACCTGTATTTTAATTTATATTTTTTATCTCAATACCAAAACCATTATCAATTACCTGGGCTCGAGCGGCGAATTAATTGTAAACCGCATAAGTGCTTTCCTTATTTTTTGCGTGGGACTGCAAATTGCGGTATCGGGGATTATGACGTTAATAAAGGGTTAGTTTTACAGTATCATCAAGGTGTTAGCGATCATTATAAATTGACACCCAACAAATCATAAAGCTTCAGATGACCTTTTGCTGTAATGACTAACTCTCTTGAAAACTGAACCTTTTTAAACCAATTTCTTTGGAGCATTTTATTAAAAAACGTTGCGCCAAGCTGACCCGCTAAATGTGGGCGGCGTTCAGACCAATCGAGGCATTGACGAGTCAAAGGGCGACGACTATTATTAAAATCTTCTTTCGAAATATCAAAAAACGCAAACCAATCCCAGCCCTTTTCGGAAACCAGGTAACCGCTCTCTGATTTTGTTAAACATCCTTTTGCCTCTAACGCTTCAATAATTTTAACACCAACAAAACCTGCTAAATGGTCGTAACAAGTTCTGCAATATTTCACACCATTCTTTTCAGGTTCTTTCTTTACACTTTTAGCTGAACTGCTATTTGCCAGATTTGCCAATCCTTCCACGGCATAAGCAACCTCAGCATTTGAAAGGGAATAATATCTGTGCCGCCCTTGAATTTCAACTTTAACTATTCCTGCTTCCAATAGCTTTGACAAATGATTACTTGCGGAAGTAGGCGAAGTATCTGCAACAATGGACAGCTCACCTGCTGTATATGCTCTGAAATCAAGCAGGTTCCATAACATTCGTGCCCGTGTAGGTTCACAAATCAACGCAGAGATGGAAACAAATTTATCTTCCACATTCATAATTCAGTGTTAAATGAAATGTAAAAGTAATAATTGCTGTTCTTTTGAAAAAACAAAGACATAGAAAATGCAGGACATAGAAATTTTATTAAAGAACGAGCCGGGTGCGCTAGCTTTGATGGGCGAAACATTAGGAAAAAACAAAATCAGCCTGGAAGGCGGCGGCGTATTTCAAAACGGGGATACATCAATTGCTCATTTCTTAGTTGATGAAGCAGAAAGAGCCAGGGAAGAATTGGCAAAAGTTCAAATTGAGATGGTGAAAATAAGCGATGTGCTCATTCAAAAACTACGTCAGGATGTTCCGGGCCAACTGGGGATGTTTTGCAGGAAAATGGCAGAAGCCAACGTAAATATTTTGGTACAGTACAGCGATCATTCCAATCAATTAATTGTAGTTGTTGACGACTATGAAAAAGGCAAAAAAGTATCCGAAGAATGGATAAAAGAATGGTGGAGCTAAATAATCCCAAAAAACATGAACGAACAACATAATTATAGCCTGATAGTGAAATGGACAGGCAACACCGGAACAGGCACGTCAGGTTATAAAGGATTTGAAAGAAATCACTCGATACTCGTTAACAATAAAGTTGAAATTTTGGGTTCTTCCGACCCGGCATTTCGCGGTGATAAAACGAAACATAATCCGGAAGATCTTTTGTTAGCTTCTATTTCATCCTGTCACATGCTGTGGTATCTGCATTTATGTGCGGTAGCCGGGATCACTGTGACAGATTATATTGACCATGCCACGGCCATAATGATTGAAACAGCAAATGGCGGTGGGAAATTTACAGCAGCAACTTTAAACCCAATAACTACAATAACAGATATTTCGATGGCGGCAAAAGCGAATGAGCTTCATAAAAAAGCAAATGAATTATGTTTTATAGCCAACTCATTAAATTTTCCAGTTTATCATAAGCCCACCTCCATAGTAAAAGGCGATTAAAATCAACTTTTAAAAGTTTTTACGGTTATTTTTTTAATAGTGCAACACATGTATTTAGGTTATCGATACTACCTGTTTTCTATCCAATCAACCATTAGCTTACGTTCGGCAAAGAGCCATTTTCCATTTTGCTTTACAAAACTATCATGATATTTAATATTTGCAATCATGAGTGTTTGGATTCCGTCATTGATGGTTTGATGATGCGCAATGCAGTACGTAATACCAGTCGCAGTGTCATTGGTCAGTTCAAGAACTGTACTTTGGCCATTAAAATGCATGGTAGCGCGATAAGTATTAAGATTATCAAAAACAGGGAAAAGGTCTGCTTTGTTACTAATGACTTGTGTTGGTTCAGCCGATTTGGCATCCATAAACACAACAAATTTGGTGTCTTCAGTAAATAGAGCCATTTGGCCTTGTGCATCGCGAGTATCGGCACAATAAGCGTATTGATCTACCAGGTTTCGTATAGCCAACCTGTCGGCTGCATGTTGCAATTGTTGTTCGATGTTCATTGTTTAAATTTTTTAAATTATATTGATTATTGAATACTGGCGGGTGTTACACCAAATTTTTGTTTGAAAGAAGTATAAAAATGAGAAAGGTTTTCAAAACCCAACTCCATATAGATATCGGTTGGTTTTCTTTTTTTTTGGTGGATAAGAGAATAGGCTTCCGTTAATCTTTTTTCCTGTAACCATTTACGTGGTGGGGTCTGAAAAATGTTGCTAAAATCTCTTTTAAATGCCGCTAAGCTTCTTCCAGTGAGTTTCGCAAAATGTTCGATCGGCACATTGTAATGGTAGTTTTGTAGCATGAATTTTTGCAGATCAATTTTATACGGTTCTGAAAAATCAAACAAAAAAGATTTCAAAGATGGGTTTAAATGTAGCAGCAATTCAATGGCTTCATTAGTTTTAATAGCTGCCAGTTTTTTACTTGTTTTTTCAAACTGCTCTACGTAAGGCAATAGTGATTGAAAATAACTTTTCAGCAATGCGTCCGGTTTTAGTAAAAGATTTTTTTCTCCTGTATAATTTTTGTTTTCGTGAATTGAATTGGTTAAGGCGTATTGCTGCAAAGCAGTATCCATTATGATTACGGAGACGCATTTATATACTTTATCTGCAGCCGGTATTTTGATCGATTTTGCCAGTTGATTTTTTTGAGCCAATAGAAGTTGATTCTTTTTTAAGACCAGTCTGCCGTTTTGATGCTGGATATGTGTTTCACCCGAAAATTGAAAGGCCAAAACGTGATAGGGTACAAATTGTTCATAGCTACTGTATTGCTGCTCAAAAGTACAGGAATACACAAAGCTATCTTCCAAAACGCGCGTTACAGGCATTATTTTTTCTTTCATTGTTTTCCGGTTAATAATTGTTGGTGATATCCTGTATTTCTTGCACCCGTATTACTATCAATAAACATTAATACAGTCATCAATGCAATTGTCGTAATAGCAATAGCCCGCCATAAGGGTGTATTTATAAATATGATCAACAACGCGGCTACTATAATAATAAAGGGAAGCACCTTGAAAACAAGTGCAAGGTCGTTTTGAGATTTTGCTGTACGCTGTATTTCTGTTTGAATAAATGCTTTCGCATCAGTATGGTAAGCGGTTTCAAACTGTGTTATCCGGGGTTGGTTAGCAAAATATAAACCTACCGCCACCGCAAGAATTAATATGCCAGCCACTAACATTGGCCATACAAAAGCCTTTGCCATAACGGTTTTCCCTAATTGCCAAAAGCCAATGGCTGCCAGAAAAAACAGCAGACTAAGCAGTAAACTTATTTTGGCGGAAAACACCTCTGCTTTGGCCCAATCCGTGCTTAATTTCAAAATATCCATTTACACCTATTAAATTGTTTTTGATGTAAAGTTGGATTATTTTTCGCACATACTATTTACTGTACAGCTCAAATATTATTTGGTCTGTGGCTCATTAATCTGCCGGAATATTAAGATTGAATTTTACTGGCAAAAACACAAAGCTTATTGGCATGCATTTATAATTATGCAAATCAAATACTTATTAAGCTATTCCACAAGATTTCTGCTTGATCCATAATATGCTTAAAATGTGAGATGAAGTTTTAAAAAACAACAAAGTCCCCGATAAATCAGGGGCTTTTCCTAAAGTACCCAGAGCCGGGGTCGAACCGGCACAACCGTGAAGTTATTGGTGTTTGAGACCAACGCGTCTACCGATTCCCAGCGAAATCGCTTTGAAAATTTGCTGTCAAAATATTCATCAATTTAGTGAGCGAGAATGGAGCTGGTTATGATAATTGCTACTATAGCGATGGATTTAACAACCATCATTATTGAAAAAACCGTCAGAAAAATTAAAAAGTGATTTCCCTAACGATAGAAGCGGCTGGAACTGCTGAGATAAAATATATACCTATCTTTGATTAATACTATAACGTATCATAAGAAATAATACGAATATGTTTAGAGGATACAATCTTAAACTTGAAGAACTTGAATTTGAAGAATATCTTTCTTTTGGACAAGCACTATATATTTTACAAAAGAATAAGGTACAGAAGAGCTTAAAAAAGTTTTTATCACCGACTGGAATACTCAATATGACAGAACTACAAGAAAATTGGTTTCCTCAAATTGAAGCAGATATTTTTATATCACATTCTCACGATGATGAGGATTTAGCAACTGCTTTATCTGGTTGGCTTAATCAAACCTTTGGCATAAAAAGTTTTGTTGATTCTTGTGTTTGGGATTACGCAAATGATCTTTTACGAGATATTGACGATGAGTATTGCACAAATGAGAAAGGGTTGTATAGTTACCAAAGTAGAAATTACTCAACAAGCCATGTTCATATGATGCTTTCAACCGCTTTGGCGAGAATGATTGATAAAACTGAATGTCTTTTTTTCTTAAATACTCCTAACTCTGTGACCGCGAAAAATGTTATAAATGAAAAGACTAATTCACCGTGGATTTACTCGGAAATTACTGTAACGGAAATAATAAGAAAAAAAATACCTGATAGACATAAATCGGGGAGTACTAAACTTTTCAGTAAAGGAGGGATTGTTTCGTTAAATGAAAGCAAAAAATTAAAAGCTGAATATATTTTAGAGTTGGGTCATTTAACTAATATATTTGATGAAGACCTTACTAATTGGGAAGATTATTTTGGTTCTTTACAAAGAGATCGAACTTTAACAGCGCTGGATTGCCTATATGAGCAAACACCCGTCAATGTAAAGTATAATAAATTGATACATGGCTGAGGACAAAAGAAAACATTTAGAGTTTATCCAAAATGTAATTACTAGGATGAACTCAAACTCTTTTTTGATAAAAGGGTGGGCCGTAACACTTACATCAGCTTTATTTGCTTTGGCGGCTAAAGATTCTAATGTACAATATGTTATAGTAACTTATATATCCATACCCGTTTTTTGGGGATTGGACGGGTATTATTTAAGTCTTGAACGTCAATACAGAGAACTTTATTTAGATGTTGCTGGAAAAGACGAGGATGCTATAGATTATTCAATGGACGCTTCAAGTCATAATAAAGGAAGAAACACTTGGTTAAGCAGTGTGTTTTTAGGTACTGTATGGGGTGTTTATGTTACCATAATAGTAATTACCGCTTTTATTATGTATATATTCCATAAAAGCTAAAGAACAGCTATTTTGATTATCCATTCTTTCAATTTAACTAAATTCCCTGTGTTTGTATCCTGGACAAAAAAGACATTTTCGTTTTGCAGAATTTTGGGATAGATGTTCAAATAAACGGGCATCGCGATATTCTCTGGATTATAAATTAATATTGGTTTACCCAGCCCATTAAAGTAGCCAATTTCCCATGGTGTCCATTGAGAATTAATGCTGGCTTCGGTTATGTAAGATATTAATAGTTTGCTTTTTGAGAGCCTATGTAAAATTGCCTTAGCTGTATTTTCATTAATCAAATCTCGTTTTAAAAGGTATTTATCATTTACCCAGTCAATGTAAATGTGTAATCCTAATTGATTGATTTTTTTATAAAATTCTATAATATTTTCTTTGTCTAAAGAACTATGGGATATAAAAACATCAAATTCTTTAGTGGCTTCAAAATGTTGCATAGTATCATACAATTTTTCGATTAGATTATCTGGACTATCCGTAATTTCATATCCGACCTCCATATATTGCTTTTTCTTTCCTTGTTTTTTTCGTCTTAAAATCACCCTTTCACCCATGTCTTGTAAATGCTTCATAGCAACTTGTTTCAATTCAAAATTTTGTTCTTTAGCATTTACTTTTTGCAAGAATATTTTACTTTGTTGGGATTTATAATTCCCTACCTCTCTTATTATTTCCAGTTTTGTATTTATCACCTCCTGAGATTTTTCTGTTAGTTTAAAATACTTGTCAATAATTAAACTAAGAAACCCAGGCTCCACCTCTTGTGTTAATCTTAGTTTTTCACTTTCCTTTTGTTGCTTTTTTTGTAATTTAATCTGACTTTCTTGAATAAGGGCATCCTTTAAACGTTTGCGTTCTTCATCTGATAAATATTCTTGTGAAAGTTGTTGATTTCTCATCTTTTGCCTTAAATGAAAAGATTTAGTAAGAATGAAGTTTTCCGGATTCGGGAAATTGAATCTGCTTTTTTTACCATATTTTATGATAATATCATTTTTTGATTTCCAAAAGGCATATTCAGTTTCAATTTCAGCCCATAAATAAGGATACAATATTTTGAACTCATCGATAAATTCTTTGTCCGTAAAGCCTGGTTTCATTAAATTGGATAATGAATCAAAGTGTTTTCTGAATCTTGAAGAGAATTTATTGTATAGATTGTTAAATTGTCTTTTGGTATCCCCCATTAATTTAGGATTTAATAAATTGCAATTTAATAAAAAATGTCCGACCAGTTTGGCCGGGCATTGTACCCAGAGCCGGGGTCGAACCGACACAACCGTGAACTTATAGGCGTTTGAGACCAACCCGTCTGGCGGTTCCGCCAAATTTGGCTAAATAAGTTTTGGTATATTTGCTATACTTAAGATAATTTAGTAAAGATGGAAACAATTTTGCTTCAAATAAATAATAATAAAGCCTACAAGCTTATTGAAGATCTTCAAGCTTTAAATATTGTTAAAGTGCTAAAAAAAAGCACAGAATCTAAATAAAAACTTTCTAAAAAGTTTGCAGGATCTCTTAACCTATCTAATGAGGAATATAATAATTTTCAGGATTCTATAACCCAAAGCAGAAACGAGTGCCTCTAACTATTGAGCCGCTGATTAAATAACGATCCTAAAAAACAAAGCCCCTCGACGTATCGAGAGGCTTTTCCTAAAGTACCCAGAGCCGGGGTCGAACCGGCACAACCGTGAAGTTATTGGTGTTTGAGACCAACGCGTCTACCGATTCCGCCATCTGGGCCTTTCCTTGCATGAACGTTGGATTACTTCGTTCAAAAGCGGGATGCAAATGTATTCAAACTCTCCTTAATACGCAACAAATATTTTTGTCTAAAGTAACAATCTGCAATTTCATTTAATCTTTCCTCTTTGGCAGTATCGTTCAAATGGGCGTAACCCGTAGTAGCTGTAATAATCTTCTGATTAATATCATCCTCAACAGCAAGCACTTCTGCAGTGATGTGACCCAGCTCTTTTGCATCGTCTACTTCCATCAGGCGCTCATTAATATCCATCATTTCCATTAAAAAATCTGCCGGAAGTTGTGGTTTTGCGCCTTCTTTTAGCAATTCGTGCAGCGATAAAACGTATTCCAGGCGCTTGTACGGGTCCGAAAGCGTCTGATATGCCTTGTTATTTATAGTCGAAAGTTCTAATATTTCCTGTTGTTTATCCTCGCTTTCATTGGCATAAAAATCGGGATGATATTTTTTACTGAGCTCGTAAAACTTTTTCTTTAGCAAAGCAGCATCGGGGGTAAATGATTCTTCGATGCCGTAAAATTCAAAGTAGTTCATGCTGCAAAGGTAGAAAAAGAGTTTGGAGATTAGTGATTGGAGAGCGGAGGTTAGGGAGGTGGGAGAAGCGGTCAAATCTCTAGCCTCTAGCCTCTAATCTCCAACCTCTGACTCCGACTTCCCAAAATAATTCTCATCTTTACATTTTATTTACCACACACGCTATGTTATTTGATCAGATGCGGCAGAAGCCGTTTTTTATATTGGGCCCCTGTGTAATGGAAAACCAGGAGTTGCTATACACCGTTGCCGAAAAGGTGGCCGAAATAGGGCAGAAGTACAATGTGCCTGTTGTTTTCAAGTCATCATTTGATAAGGCTAACCGTACCTCTATTCACTCATACCGCGGTCCGGGTTTGGAACATGGCATGGAGATGCTGTTAAAAGTAAAAGACCGTTTTGGATTGCCAATGACTACCGATATACACGAACCTTACCAGGCCGAAATTGTTGGCCAGGTGGTTGATATATTACAGATTCCGGCATTTCTATGCCGCCAAACAGATCTGCTGGTAGCTGCTGCAAAAACGGGAAAAATTGTGAACGTTAAAAAAGCGCAGTTTTTATCGGGACAGGATATGTTTTACCCTGCTCAAAAAGTAATTGAGGCCGGCAACAACCAGGTAATTTTAACCGAACGCGGAAACATGTACGGCTACAACAACCTTGCGGTTGATTTCAGGAACATTTATGACATGAAAGCTTTTGGTCATCCGATATGTATGGATTGTACGCACTCTGTGCAGCGTCCGGGTGGTGCGGGGGGCAAAACCGGCGGCGACCGTACTTTTGTGCCCATGATGGCGCTGGCTGCCAAAGCATTTGGTGCTGATGGTTATTTTATGGAGGCGCACCCTGATCCTGACCATGCTTTAAGCGACGGGCCAAACATGGTACGTTTACATGAGCTGGAAGAAGTAATTAAACCGCTATTAGGCTGAACCGGAATTTATTGAATTTTAAAATTGCCAGAATTATGGCTAAGATCAATATATAAAGTAAATTCCGGATATTCCCTAATTCTAAGAATTCCGGTTCTGATAAATTAAATGAAAGATATTGCAAAAAGGGTTTTTGATACGGAAATTGACTCCTTAAAACACGTTGCCAACCTTATTGATGATGAGTTCAGCAAGGTGGTAAATGTAATACTGAAAGCCAGTGGCAAAGTCATTGTCATTGGCATTGGCAAGTCAGGCATCATCGGTAAAAAGGTGGCGGCCACTTTGGCCAGCACCGGTACGCCCAGTTTTTTCCTGCATCCAGGCGAGGCGTTCCATGGCGATTTGGGGATGGTGGGTAGTGATGATATGGTGATCCTGATATCTTATTCGGGTGAAACTGACGAAGTATTAAAATTGATTCCATTTTTAAAGTGGAATAAAAATACCATCATCGGCATCACCGGTAACCCCAACTCAACGGTTGCTAAAAACAGCGAATACCACCTCAATGTAAATATCAAACAGGAGGCTTGTCCGCTGGCGCTGGCACCCACATCATCTACTACAGCAACGCTGGTAATGGGCGATGCTTTGGCGGTTGCACTGATGGAATCACGTCAGTTTCAGCATGAGGATTTCGCCCGATTTCATCCCGGCGGAAGTTTGGGCCGCAAATTACTGATCAAGGTGAAAGACCTGATGCGAACGGATAATTTGCCCTTCATCAGCGAGGCTGCATCCTTTATGGAATTGCTACTTTGCATGTCAGAAGGCCGCTTAGGAATGGTGATAGTTGGTGATAAACAGCATGTTAAAGGTGTGGTGACCGATGGTGACTTAAGACGCGCACTGGTTAAGAATCCTGATACGGCGAGCCATACCGTAATAGATATGATGAGCAGATCACCTATATTTATCGACGAAAATGAGTTTATCCATCACGCCGAACAGCTGATGATTGAAAAGAAAATAACCACTATACTGGTGGGCTCTGCGAGCGACAGAAAGTTGAGCGGCATTTACCAGATTTATAGTCAATAATTGGTTGATTAGGTTGATTGAGTTAAGTGGTTAATTAGGATTTAATCGACTTATTTAACTCAATTAACTAACCTTAGATTCAAGCCATCCAAAAATGCCCATATTCCGTGATCAGTTAAACAGGGAGATTGAATTATCATCCGTACCCAGGCGGGTTATCTCTGTTGTGCCTTCGCAAACGGAGCTTTTGTTTTATTTGGGTTTAGACGAGGAGATTATTGGTATAACTAAATTCTGCGTTCATCCGCAGGATAAATTTAAATCGATCACTAAAATTGGCGGTACCAAACAACTGGATATTGCCAAAATAAAGTCTCTAAAACCAGACCTGATCATTGCCAATAAAGAAGAGAATGAGCGCAGCCAGATTGAAGAGCTGATGGATTTTTGCCCGGTTTGGATAAGCGACATCAGCAACCTTGCTGGCGCGCTGGAGATGATTGAAGGGGTAGGAGCGCTGGTTAGCAAAGCAGCAGAGGCCGCATTATTAAGCGATAAAATTAAACAACAGTTTACAGAATTATACCCGGTTTCCCATACTTTAAGCACCGCCTATTTTATTTGGCGCAAACCTTATATGGTTGCCGGGCGTGATACCTTTATAGATGATATGCTGCAAAAATTTGGTTTAACAAACGTATTTGAAGCCAACAGGTATCCGGAAATAAATGTGGATATGTTAATAACTGCCAATCCGGAGCTTATTTTGCTTTCATCTGAGCCTTATCCGTTTAAAGAAAAACATATAGAAGAGCTTAGGGCCATATTGCCAAATGCCATCATTAAACTGGTTGATGGTGAGATATTTTCGTGGTATGGCAGCCGGTTATTGCATGCGCTGGCTTATTTTGAATTGTTGCGAAAAGAATTGAACATTTGATTTCATTGAAGATCAGGCATTAAGGAGATAGATCGATAATTTTTTTAATTTCAATTTTAAAATCTGCTATTTTAATCTATCTTTGCAGCCTCTTAAAAATCAAAAACGCGGAAGTGGCGTAATTGGTAGCCGCACCAGACTTAGGATCTGGCGCCGCGAGGCGTGGGGGTTCGAGTCCCTTCTTCCGCACATTTGAAACCCGGTCAATTTGGTCGGGTTTTTTGTTTTTATCAATGACTGGTTTAAACATATCGCTTAAAAAAACAGGAGGCTCCGATGGAGCCGTTAAAACATCATCTTATATCCTATAAACAGGTAGTTCCGCTGGAACTATTGTGGGTTTCAATCAAGGACTCCGGCGGAGTCACCTGTTTATAGCAAAATGAATATAAAAATGGCTCCGTAGGTGCCTCCTAATAGCCATTGAGTTTAAAAGCGATTTCCCTGCATATTGTAAACGTTTATCGTATTCGAGGATATAATTCCGTAAATTTATGTTTAGGATATTGAACACTTGAGATACGTTCACCCAAGGAGATTGTAGGCGATGAAAACGAAAGATAAAAAGATAAAGGATTTTGACACTGTAAAAACGTTCAGAGAAATTAAGGATAAAATATCCAGGGACATTCAGGGAATGAACTTTGATGAGTTAACAGCTTATTTGAGTAAAACAAAATTGAAATCTCAGAACTGATAAGATATTTAACATTGTGGCGCCGCGAGGCGCGGGGGTTCGAGTTCCTTCTTCTACACAGAACGTTCGCAAATACCGAAACACTTGCAAACGTTTTTATTTTTGTTAGTATTTATTATCAATTATCTCTTGGCAAAACTCACGTAATTTATTGTCTCTTGTTTCATCCGCTGCAATTTCTTTTGCTATATGAATATGCTTTGCCTTATTATATCGCAAAAGACCCAAAATACATTCAACATAAGTTAAGAAGAAATCGCCGCGTTCCTCCAATTTTTTTAATTGTATCTTTTCTGCAGATTCCGATTCAAGGTATTTTAAAAGATTTGCTGCCTTCCAGGAGAGTTCTCCTTGATTATCAATTATCCATGATTCTAACTTAGAAATGAAATTTGGGGGAACGTCAAATTTATCATTGAGAGAACTTTCTCCTAATAAATTAATCGCCGCATATAAATAGTCCGTTAGCCATGAAGCGCCTCTATCGGCTAAACTAATTTGTAAAAGCAGTGGGGTTATAAAGTCGGAGTTCTTAAGTTCAGAAAGCAAAGAGGCAAACTTGTTAGTATTGTCTATTCTATTGGGTTCCGCAATTAAATCTATTAATTCGGTTTTAAGTATCGCAAAATTATCAACTAACAGGTCGTAAAGAATATGCAGCTTTTGATTAGTATTGATCATTTATAGAGAATGATAAGGTTTTACTAATGTATCGCTTTTTGCCATGATTATACATATAGCGCACAGAATTTTTAAAGCCGTTAACTGAGAAGTTAACGGCTTTTTTTGCTCAATTCAATTCGGTGACTATTTCACCCGCTCACAATATTCTCCGGTGCGTGTATCCACCTTTATTTTGTCGCCCTGGTTTACAAAAAGCGGCACTCTTATCTCCACTCCATTTTCTGTTGTTGCCATCTTAAGCGCGCCGGAAGAAGTATCGCCTTTAACCGCCGGCTCTGCATAGGTAATTTCCAGTTCCACAAAGTTGGGTGCCTGCGCCATAATAGGTTCTTCACTTTCAAAAGAAACAATCACGCTCATTCCTTCCTTCAGGAATTTCACAGCCGGCCCAAAGAGTGCTTTTGGAATATTATGCTGTTCAAAACTGGTGTTGTCCATAATGACCATAAAATCGCCATCCTCGTACAAATATTGAAAATCATTCGTTTCTACCCGGCAAATCTCTACCTGCTCGTCGGTGCCTAAACGGGCCTCAACAATTTTGCCGGTTTTAATATTACGGAACTTGTCCAGATAGAATGCACCGCCTTTTCCCGGTGTACGATGCAATACTTCGGTAACGGTTACCAGTTCGCCGTTGAAGCGTAGTATGTTGCCCACTTTAATTTCGGATGCTTTTGCCATGAGGATATAATTATAAAATTTGAGCCCAAAGATAAATTAACTTATGATAAATCATCAATCCATCTGCTCAACCCATTGACGTCGCCAGGCCGGCGCCTCGAAGGGGTCTGCGAAATACTGTGTCTCATGTACTACCTTGCCATTCCGAAACTCCATAATACTTACCGTGTATGCCGGTTGCCCCTGATAGATGATGATGTATTCTGTGACCCATAGATTGCCTTTCCCCTGAATTCGCTTAACTTTGAAGCCCGATGGCTTACCCGGATGATGACTCCGCAAGGCCTGTAAATTGTTTCGGCCCAGGATTCGCTCGCCCGATTGGGGGTAATCGCAGATGGCATCGTCCTCATAAATATCATGTTCCGTGTTTACATCGCCTGCTGCTGAGGCTTGCCAGTGCGCATTCAGCGCTTCAAATATTTGTTCTTCTTCCGCTGACCGCTCTGGTTGTTTGGTTATTTCATCCATGGTTTATTTTGTTAGGTAGATTTTGACAATCAATAAAATATCTTCAGGAGTGCTTTATCATTTTAATATACCTTCCGTGCTTCTTATGGTATAATATATTCAACTTTCCACCTGCCAGCCATCAAGTTTGCAATCAAACTGATAACCAAGATCCCACATTGCCTGATTCCAAGCATTAATTGCGATTAAACTCATTTCTATAGGGTCGGTTATACCTGATATCTCAAAATTACCATCGTAATCCGAAATCTCTAAAGAGTCATAAACCGGAAATTGTTCTTTAAGCTGTTTTTTAAAAGCTGTTGCTTTAGCCTTCTTATCGGTAACAAAAAAGAACTCCACAGGCAGCATATCGGTTGGCTTTACATTGTCCTTGTAAATTCTTTTTAAAACATCTTCATTAGTACCAAGGTCGATATCTTTTTCGTACGATTTCTGATCAAAAAATGTGTTTTGCATATCGTGTTTGATTTCATCTAATCTATTTAATTTTTTCTGTTTTTACCATAGTCAATTACTGCTTATAATTTGATTTAATATGGTAAAATGACTGTAATTATTAAGAGTCAGATCATCTTACCTATTTGTTGAAAACAATTAACATTCAATATTTTATAAACAATTATTAAATGAAATAGCTCATTGTCATTTGTTTGAAAAAGTTCCGTTATCCACATCAGCCAGAACATTATTATCTTTATGCCGTAAACCTATTTTTATCCTTTTATTAGGAGCCATATTTCAAAAAGCACCATGAATAGTTATATCCAGTCGTCACCTGCCTTCAACCTAAAAAAAGTCATTGCGGTTTGTATCATTGTCCTATACACCGGAAACGTTTTCGGACAAACGGATACAACGCATAAAATTGACCGCAAGTGGTGGAAAGAAGCTGTAGTTTATCAAATATATCCGCGAAGCTTTAAGGATAATAATGGCGATGGCATTGGTGATTTAAAGGGCATCATATCAAAATTAGATTATATCAAAAGTTTGGGTGTGGATGTGGTTTGGCTCAATCCAATTTATAGCTCGCCCAATGATGACAACGGGTACGATGTAAGCGACTACCGCAACATCATGAGCGACTTCGGCACCATGGAAGATTTTAACATAATGCTCAAAGGTCTGCATGATCGCGGTATTAAATTGGTGATGGACCTGGTGGTTAATCATAGCAGCGATGAGCACAAATGGTTTAAACAAAGCCGCAGTTCAAGAACCAGCCCTTATCGGGAATATTACCACTGGTGGAATGCCGAAAATGGCAAACCACCTTATCGTTACAGCCTGTTTGATGTTAACCATGATGCCTGGCGGTATGACTCCTTAACCAATGCTTATTACCTGCACTATTTTTCGCGCAAACAGCCCGACCTGAACTGGGAAAATCCAAAAGTAAGGCAAGAGGTTTTTAATATAATGAAGTTTTGGGCCGATAAAGGCATAGACGGCTTCCGGATGGACGCCTTTCAATATGCAGCTAAAGACACCACGTTTCCGGCTTTCCCGAAAGGTTTTGAAAAGAATTTTAATCAATACTACGGTATGGTAACCGGCCTGCATGGCTACTTACAGCAAATGAATAAAGAAGTATTAAGTAAGTATAACGTAATGACGGTAGCCGAGGGCGCAGGTAACACTTACGAAGATGCCCACAACATGGTAGATGCCGACCGTCACGAACTCAATATGGCTTACGCTTTTGATGGCGTTAATATTGCGAAATCAAGCGGGTACAGTTTATTGGAGTTTAAACAGGTATTCAGCAAATGGGATAGTGTTTTTGCTGATAAAGGATGGCTTTCTATCTTTTTAGCCAATCATGATCAGGCAAGGCTGGTGAGCAGGTATGGCAATGATAGTCCGAAATTTAGGGAGGTATCTTCAAAAATGCTTTCTACTTTTTTAATGACGATGCGCGGCACACCTTATTATTATAATGGCGATGAATTGGGTATGAGTAATCCGGGATTTACTAAAATTGAAGACTACCGCGATGTATCCTTATTGAATGAATACCATCACCAGTTAAACATCGGCGGTTCCATTCCCGATTTTCTGAAAGAAGCACAATTTAGCAGCCGCGATAATTCGCGCACGCCTTTTCAGTGGGATAGCTCGGCAAATTCGGGATTCACTACCGGGACACCCTGGATAAAAGTAAATGCTAATTATAAAACCATTAACGTTGCAGCCGAAGAAAAGGATAAGAACAGCTGCCTTAACTATTTCAGAAAACTGGTTAAGCTCCGTAAAGAAAACCTTGTATTGGTTTATGGAAAATATACCCTGCTCGATAAAGATAATACCAAAGTTTATGCTTACACCCGCGAATTAGATGGCAAGAAAATGCTGATCGTACTCAACTTTACCAGCACAATTGCAGAAATAAAAACCGGGTATGATTTGTCGGTTGCTAAACTTGTTTTAAGTAATTATGAGAAATCAGAATCTGATAAAAGTAAATTATTACCATATCAGGCGGTGATCTATCAAATTCAGTAGTTCTTTTTGTAATCATTCTACACGTCGTCATGGCTAGGAACGAAGCCATCTACACAGGACGGTCAATGGAACGTAATACGCTAACGGAACTTGATCAACAAACTTTGTGCTATTACCTGCATAGTTTATGGATTGCTTCGTACCTCGCAATGACGTGATGTTTATTAGTCGGCTAATTCACTCAAACCAATACTGGTTCCATCTTCGTACTTACCCCAATACGGTTCCAGGCGTTAATAGTAATAATAGCCATAATGATTTGCGCCAGATAAGTCTCATCAAAAAGAGCCGCGGCTTTGTTATAGGTTTCATCAGATACTTTGTTATTGATCAGCGTAACTTCTTCGGTAAGGGCTAATATGGCTCTTTCCTGCTCATCAAAAAACGGTGTTTCGCGCCACGCATTCAGGGCATAGATTCGTTGTTCAGTTTCGCCAGCTTTGCGGGCATCGCGGGTATGCATGTCGATACAATAAGCGCAGCTGTTTATTTGTGAGGCTCTTATTTTTATCAGATCCTTGTGTTTGGTTGTAAGACCGGTGCTTTCTACATAATGTTCCAAAGCCAGCATAGCTTTGTATGCTGCCGGATCTGCCTGGTTAATTTTAATTCTGTTGCTCATTTTTTTATCTCTTTTGATAAATCAAAGTTCGGCAACAAATGTCCTTCAAAAAATGAACTGAGTTTAAGAAAATCAAATCTTTTTGGCGCGCAGCCTGCTCAAAAACTGTGGTGTAAAGCCAAGGTAAGAGGCCAGCATGTATTGAGGTACACGCTGCATAAAATCGGGATAGAGTTTGGCAAAATGAAAGTAGCGCTCTTCATCCGTCATATTAAAAATAAAACCTATACGGCGCTGCGAGGCTACAAATGCGGTTTGCATTATGATGCGAAAATAGCTTTCCAGTTTGGGTATCGCTTCAAATAATGCCGCTCTGTTTTTTTCGGGAAGCAATAATAATTCAGAGGGCTCAATGGTCTGTATAAAACAATTTGAAGGTTTGTTGGTCATCAGGCTGTCCTGATCGGCTATCCACCAGTTTTCGATGCCAAATTGTATAATTTGTTCGTTCAGCTTATTATTGACCAGGTACTGACGCACACATCCTTTCACTACAAAGTAATTGCCTTTACAGTGTTCGCCCGGCTCCAGTAAAAAAGTTTTCTTTTTTAGATTGATGAGCTCCAGCTTATCGCAAAGCAACTGCTCTTCCTGAGACGTTAGCTGCACGTATCTTTTTATATGAGCAAGTAGTTGCGGGTACATGTTGATGAACATTTAACACCAAAGCGATGGGTTTAAAAACCCATCGCTTCAATATATTATTTTATTTGCTGTAAAATCTATCCAAAAACAAATAACGGTCACGGTCGGTTGCCGACTGTAATTTGGTATCGACATTTATGTCGATGAATTTTTCAGAACTACCGTTTGTGTTTGGTGTCCAAACAGGCAAGCCTGCCGCGTTTGGATTTCCTGTTTTTATAAAATTGGCAAAATAGTTTTGCATAGTGGCCGATACTTTATAATCGTCCGCAGTCCAGGCAAATACTTTATTGGATGCTAAGTTGCCCATAGCAAATTCAATTTCCGATGCATGTGAGGCACCCACCATGGCTTTCGGCAATTTAGTATAAGTAGAACCTGCATTTACCTCGGGCGGTCTTGGACACGAGAACAAATAGCGGTAAACTGGTTTGGTTCCTGTTTTTGCCTGTAAATCCGCCCATTTCCAGGTGCTGTAAGCAATAAACCTATCGCTCGCTATGGCTGTTGCCGATTTGATGACTTCATCCTGTGTATTACCCGGATATAATTTCAAAACCTCGGCTGCATCATCGCCAAACTGTTGTTTTACTTTTGCAGCATAGTTTTCAGGTGTGGGCATATCGCCTCCGGTAAAAGCCTGATAAGGCACTTCGGCAGAGTTCCATCCAACCAATAACGGTACGTGGGCTTGTTCTCCTGCCTCAAAAATGGCAGCCGGTGTTTTTGGCAGAAAATAACCATCCACCGTTGCCGCCAGCCTGAAATTGCCTGGTTTTGATGCGTAATCAAGCAGTTGAGCCGCTGGGATAGCGCGTAGGTCGGCCAATGAGTTTGCTTTTAAATTTGTGGCCAGGTTTACGCCATTTTGTTCTCCGTCAGCCAGCGACATAGGCGGAGTAGTCGGTTTAATCATGGCACCGCTTTCGCCAATAGCGCCACTAATCAAATCTTTTGAAAGGGGAGAAGCCATTTGAGCAGATACAGATATAGAACCTGCCGACTCGCCTGCGATGGTCACCATTTTAGGATCGCCGCCAAAAGCTGCAATATTAGCCTGTACCCAACGCAAAGCTGCATTCTGATCTAGCAAACCGTAATTCCCTGAAGAATGATGTACCGATTCTTTGGTTAATTCCGGATGTGCAAAGAAACCGAAGACGCCTAACCTATAATTAACAGTAATGGCAATAATTCCTTTTTGTGCCATGCTTTCACCATCATAACGTGATTCCGATCCATCGCCGCTAACAAATCCACCGCCATAAAAATATACCAAAACGGGCAATTTCTTTCCTGCCGGTACCTTTGCAGGCAGCCATACGTTAAGATACAGGCAATCCTCACTCATGGTATCGGCGCGGAATATCATATCACTATAAACACGTTTTTGTATGGGCATATGACTAAAATGATCTGCTTTTAAAATGCCTGTCCAATTAGCTGCGGGTTGTGGTTCTTTCCAACGCAAATTACCAACAGGGGGTAACGCATAGGGGACACCTTTAAAGCTATTTACACCTGTTGATGCATTAAAAGCACCTTCAAGCGTACCATTGTTAATTTTAACCTGCGGGTTGTTTTGTGCCATTGCGCTGCTCATCATAAATATCAGGAGCATTAAAAAACTAAAATAAGTTCTCATTCAAATTGGTTTAAAATTGGTATTGAAGAAATGAAACAGAGATGTAAATTTATAAATTACCGATGTTGCATTATGTAACAATAGTAATCAATTATTTAATATTGGCGGTTACCGTGTATTTTGTGGGAACTATGACTTAGGACGTATGGATTATAAGATTATTCTTTTTGGCGGGGGATAAATCCAATCATCCAGCGAATCAAATAAATCTTAGTCCAACAATTAAGCTCATACTTTGTATATTTATCTGATCCGCAGTTCCTTTTATTTTGTTCGGCCTTAAACAGTCGAAAGCTTAAGGAAAATTCGGAATTTAGCGCCATAATTATTGCTGATGAATATTGAACTGTTTATTCCTTGTTTTATTGATCAATTGTTTCCCGAAACCGCTTTTAATACCTTGAAAGTGCTGCAAAAAGCAGGATGCACAGTTAATTACAATCCATCGCAAACCTGTTGTGGCCAACCCGCCTTCAATGCCGGTTTTTGGGATGATGCCAAAGCCGTGGGTAGTAAATTTTTAAATGATTTTCCGACTGATAGTGTTATCGTAACCCCCTCAGCCTCGTGTACGGGCATGGTGAAAAATTACTATAACGATCTGTTTACCAATACTGCGGTGCATAACAAATGCCGCAATGTACAGGGCAATATTTATGAGCTTTCAGACTTCCTGGTGAATATTTTGCAGGTTGATTATTTTGGCGCCGAGCTGGATGGTAAAGCAGTTTATCACGATAGTTGTGCCGCCCTGCGCGAATGCAAAATTAAAACAGAACCCCGTCAGCTGCTGTCAAAAGTATTGGGGTTAGATTTGGTAGACCTAAAGGATAATGAAACCTGCTGCGGCTTTGGTGGCACCTTTGCTGTTAAGTTTGATGCTATATCAACAGCTATGGCGCAGCAAAAGGTCGACAACGCCCTGGCTGCCGAAGCTGAATACATCATCTCAACCGATGCATCCTGCCTGATGCATTTGCAAAGCTATATCGACAAAAATAATCTTCCCATAAAAACCTACCACCTGGCTGATGTTTTGGCAATGGGATGGGGGAATGTTTAAGGATTGCGGAAGTCGGAATTTGGATTGCGGAATTTTTTAATGCTAATGGTTTTGCTGAGTTGTCGCCAATTTCCCTTTCAAAAATCATTACAATATCACCACATCCCTTTCAAAATAATTCCTTAAATTCGCACCACAAAATTTAAAGATCACTTGGTAGGTGATTAAATTGAAACACAATTTTTTAAAATTCAAATCATAGTTGTAGATGATTAACATTACTCTCCCTGACGGTTCAGTACGTCAGTATGAAAAAGGAACAAGTTCCATGCAGATCGCGCAGTCGATCTCCGAAGGATTAGCAAGAAACGTATTAGCAGCAGAAGTAAACGGACAGGTTTGGGACGCAGGCCGCGCCATTGAGCAGGATGCCTCCATTAAACTATTAACCTGGAACGATCTGCAGGGTAAATCAACCTTCTGGCATTCATCGGCCCACTTAATGGCCGAGGCTTTGGAAGCACTTTATCCGGGTACTAAATTTGGTATCGGCCCGGCAATTGAAACCGGCTTTTATTATGATGTTGATTTCGGCGACCGCGATTTTTCATCAGAAGAATTTAAAAAGATAGAAGACAAAATTCTGGAACTGGCTAAAACCAAAGAAGAATTTGTTCGCAAACCGGTTAGCAAAGCCGATGCCGTTGAATATTTTACCGAAAAAGGAGACGAATATAAGCTTGACCTGATTAAAGATTTGGCCGATGGTTCTATTACCTTATATACACAGGGTAATTTCACCGATTTGTGCCGCGGTCCGCATATCCCCAATACCGGCTTTATAAAGGCTGTAAAACTAATGAGTGTTGCAGGCGCTTACTGGCGCGGTGATGAAAGCCGCAAACAGCTTACCCGTATTTATGGCGTAACTTTCCCTAAAGCAAGCGAGCTTACCGACTACCTGCACATGCTGGAGGAAGCTAAAAAGCGCGATCACCGCAAACTGGGTAAAGAAATGGAGTTATTTGCCTTTTCTGAAAAGGTAGGCATGGGTTTGCCTCTGTGGTTACCCAAAGGTGCGGCTTTAAGGCAACGCCTGGTTGACTTTATGCAAAAAGCACAGGTTAAAGCCGGTTATGAGCAGGTGATTTCGCCGCATATCGGTCATAAAAACCTATATGTAACTTCGGGCCATTATGAAAAATATGGTGCGGATTCTTTTCAGCCTATAAAAACACCGCAGGAAGGTGAGGAGTTCTTCTTAAAACCGATGAACTGCCCGCATCATTGCGAAATGTATAAAACCAAACCACGTTCGTATAAGGATCTTCCGGTTCGTTATGCTGAATTTGGTACTGTTTACCGTTACGAGCAAAGCGGCGAGCTGCACGGTTTAACCCGTGTACGCGGATTTACTCAGGATGATGCGCATTTATTTTGCCGTCCCGACCAGGTGAAGGAAGAATTTAAAAAAGTAATTGACCTGGTATTATATGTATTTACTGCTTTGGGTTTTGAGAATTATACTGCACAGGTATCCTTGCGCGACCCGGAAAATAAATCAAAATATATAGGTACCGATGAAAACTGGGCATTGGCTGAGGCCGCAATTATTGAAGCTGCTGCCGAAAAGGGATTAAAAACCGTTGTTGAATTAGGTGAGGCCGCGTTTTACGGCCCTAAGCTTGATTTTATGGTGAAGGATGCTTTGGGCAGAAAATGGCAACTGGGAACTATACAGGTTGACTATAACCTGCCCGAGCGTTTTGAACTGGAATATACCGGCAGCGACAATCAAAAACACCGCCCGGTAATGATCCACAGGGCGCCTTTTGGTTCATTGGAAAGATTCATTGCTGTACTGATTGAACATTGCGCCGGTAATTTCCCGCTTTGGCTATCTCCTGAGCAGTTTATTATTTTGCCTATTTCTGAAAAATATGAAGATTATGCAAAAAAACTTTCAGAATCATTAAAAGATTCCGATATTTGCGGGCTTATTGATTTCAGGGACGAGAAAATCGGACGTAAGATACGCGATGCTGAAGTCAAAAAAATCCCTTATATGCTGATTGTTGGCGAAAAGGAAGAGGCCGAGGGTCTGGTTTCCGTTAGAAAACATGGCACAGGAGATTTGGGAAGTATGAGCATTGAGGATTTTAAAAAACAAATAATTAAAGAAATAACAGTATAAATTGGCATTAAACAAACCTTTCAACAGAGGACCAAGGCTACCATTTAAGAAAAAGGAAGCTGAACACAACATCAATCAATTTATCCGTGCTCAGGAAGTTCGCCTTGTGGGCGACAATGTGGAGCAGGGAGTTTATTCATTACGGGACGCCCTGGCAATAGCCGAAGAGCAGGAATTGGATTTAGTGGAGATATCTCCAAATGCGGTACCTCCTGTTTGTAAAGTAACTGATTATAACAAGTTTATTTACGAGCAGAAGAAAAAGTTAAAGGAAATAAAAAGCAATGCCAAGCAGACCGTTATTAAGGAAATTCGTTTCGGACCGAACACTGATGACCATGACTTTGAATTTAAATTAAAGCATGCCATCAAATTTTTGGAAGCCGGCGAAAAGGTAAGAGCTTATGTACACTTTAAAGGCCGTGCAATTGTTTACAAGGAGCAGGGTGAAATTTTGCTACTTCGTTTTGCACAGGCATTAGAAGAAGTAGGTAAAGTGGAGCAATTACCAAAGCTTGAAGGAAAACGGATGTTTTTAACCGTTACGCCTAAAGCGGCTAAGAAGTAGGGGTTAGTGATTAGAGATCAGAGGTTAGTGATCAGCGTGGATGATTTAGCTCTCGGCTTTTTGCTTTCAGCTTTCACCTCAAAAAGAAGAATTAATTAAATAAATATATATACAGACGGTTATGCCAAAAATGAAAACCAATTCCAGTGCCAAAAAGCGCTTTAAGCTTACTGGAACAGGTAAAATCACCAGGAAGAACGCCTACAAAAGCCACATCTTAACCAAGATGTCGACAAAACGTAAGCGTAACCTTACTCACACCAGTTTAGTTTCTGATGCTGACATGGGTAACGTAAAACGTATGCTTTGCATAGGTAAGTAATTAACAAATTTTTAACCAGGTATTAGAGTTTTAAGTTCAGTGTAAACTGGCACTCACTACCAAAAAACAAAATCATGCCACGTTCAGTTAACGCAGTAGCGTCGAGAAGACGCCGGAAAAAAATCATGAACCTAGCCAAAGGCTATTGGGGTTCACGTAGCAAGGTGTATACCGTTGCTAAAAACACAGTTGAAAAAGGTTTACAGTACGCTTATCGTGACCGTAAAACCAAGAAAAGAGAGTTCAGAGCTTTATGGATCCAACGTATTAACGCTGGTGCCCGTCAGCACGGAATTTCTTACTCTCAATTAATGGGTAAATTAACAGCAAAAGAAATTGGTTTAAACCGTAAGGTTTTGGCTGATTTAGCTATGAATCATCCGGATGCTTTTAAAGCAGTTGTTGATGCAGTAAAATAATTAAAAAATATCGTTTTAAAAACAAGGCAAAAAAGCCGTTTCAGTAAAATGAGACGGCTTTTTTGTTTTAATTCTATTAGTCTAATTAGGAATAATCTTCAGGTTTTTCCAGTCGCCATCTGTTCCTCCAGCCCAAAGGCCGATCATCTCACCGCCAGTATGTGCAAGCGGCTCTACAACCAGTGAGGGCGTGGCATTTCCATTAACATACACTTTAATATTTTTATTGTCGACAGTTATGCGTGCATGCAGCCATACATTGGGATCGGGCGCAGGTGAAATAGGTTGTTCATACTTGCCGGGGTATTCTTGTCTGAGTTTTTGCCAATCGTAATTAGGCAATGCCATATACTGAACAGCATGTGATTTTCTTAAAGGATCATCAGCCCGGAAGTTAAACGGCCGGAAGTAGATCACTTCATAAGTTGAATCGTTTAAGCCATGAAGGGCAATACCCACAAAACTTGCCTGAAGTACGTCCTTGCCTCTAATATCAACTTCGATAGTTCCATAATTGAATTTTTTGTGATTTACCCATGCTATACCAACGCTTTGCGCATCATTTAAATGCACGCTGCCTGCATCAGATCCGGCACTTATGGTACGGTTAACTACTGTGTATTGCTTTTGCAGATCATCAGCAGACTGACCAAAACAATTTAATGCTATAAAAAGCATTATTATAGCAGGAGGGAAGGAGAATAATATTTTCATACTGGTATTTAAGTTTGTTCAAATAAACTTAGGTGTAATTATCGTTAATACCGGTTCATTCTCTGTTCAATTTTGTTCAAATACTATTTCTTGGAATTTTAGCCGTCACAGTATATTTTTAATCCACAATTGATATGCCGTTGGCATCGGTTGATAATACCTCGCTCATATAATCCAAAAAAGGGCGCATGTTTTTAAATGTAGTGTTCACCTTAAATAAAAAGTCCGGGCTGTGTACTTCCTCATCACTGAACTCGTACTTAAACATAAATTGTTTGTATTGTAAAAGGTCAATAGCCGGGTGATCCTTTGCAAAGCCGCGGGGAGCCGATTTGATGCGTGCACCTCTCATTTTTTCAAAAGTTTCTGTCAGCAGTGGGTTAGCGAGCATTGCTGTCCAATCTTCATAATTGGCATCTATATCCTGGCGAATTCTCTTCATATCGTTCGGCTCGGGGCCAAAAAAACCACCGGCGATAAATGAATTTCCGGGCTCGAATCGAAAATAATAACCACCACGAAGCTTTTTGGTGGCCCTTTTTTAAAGCACCACTCCAGTGAACATTGTAAGGTGTTTTTTCTTTTGAAAAACGGACATCTTTGTAAATACGGAATAAGCTTTCTTTGCCTGATAAGGTTTCGATTTTATCATGCCTGTTCATTTCTATAATCAGCGCATCAGCAAATGCTATGATATTGCTCTGGGCTTGCAGGTACCGGTCCTTATTGATATTAAACCATTCGCGGTTATTGTTTTTTGAAAGATCTTTCAGAAATTCAATTGAATCTTTGTTGATTGTTATCGAAGCCATTTGGTGTCTGGTGTAAGGCTCAAAACTAATCAAAAGTATATAACCCCAGTGTAAAAGCAAAAGAGGCCGGCTTCATATTAATGAACCGGCCTCCATGTGTTTGAACTAAGATTTTTATATTTTTTTAAACTATTGAATCACCCAATTTTATCCCTTAAGCTAAAGTGTTCACGGTGTTCACGGCGTTCATGCGGTTCATGTCTCCAAAAATGAACGCTGCACTTTAGTTAACAATAATTACCACATCATCCTTATCTTCAAGATCCATATATTGCTTAAAATTCTGCACATCGGTATCAATCATACTTTTAAATACGGGGTTAAGCACCTGGGCTAAACCGGCACCTAATCCGCCTGCCGGTGGCTGATAACTGATTATCAGATCAATCAGCGTTCCACCATCCAGGGTATCCCTGAATCGTATCTTACCGGCATTATCAATTATAGAACCAGGAACAGAACTCCATCCAATCAGCTCATAAGGCACATCCATTACAATTTCAGCATCCCAGCTGACTTTTGCTATATCGGCTGGTAGTTTAAGCACCCAATGGGAGCGCTCGTTGTCAATTATATTTACGCTTTCCAAATGGTTCATAAATAAAGGCAGGTTATCCAGTTTACGCCAAAAATCATAAACATATTGTCTGCTTTTATTCACTTTAAAAGAGGATTTGATCCGGATATTTACAGGGTCGGTATTTACCTTGCCTATCTGCGAATACAGTTCGCAATGCCCGGTAACGCCACGGTTCAGCAGGTATCCGCCTGCGCCAAGTTTTAATATGCTGGCAAACGGGCTCTTTAATAAATGTTTTATTCCCGAAAGACTCAATTTCACACCCGCCGCTATAGAAACATAGCGCTCGGGCCAGGTTAAATTTATGCTGTCAGCCGCAGAAACGGTCTTATATCCGTTTATCCGCTGCAAAGTTGTTGTTGCCATAATATTGTTTAAATAGTATACTATTTGAACAAACATTATTACGGGTGGTTTTCCTTAAATGAAATTAGATATTAAAACCTGACTAATAGTTAAATTTAAATTTCTTCAAATCGGGCAAATACTTTTTGGGTCGTGTAAGTTCGTATTGATAAATTAACTGTCCCAGATTTTTCAAAAAAGGCAGGCACACGGTTGTATACTCGTATTTGTCATCGTTATAAATACCGTCGTCATTTGATTGTACCACTGCGGTAAGTATAAATTCGACCTTATTTTTGAAATCAACGATATAAGCGTTATCGATATCATAACCATACGAGTCGCCCACCTTATTAAATATCCTGATATTGGGATCAATTACAGCCGTGCTATCGCCGCCATAAAACAAAAACTTGCAATAAGCAGGGCAGAAGTCCGCACTATAAGATGGGAAATGACTTTCATTAGGGAACATACTCATATAATGATAAAGGAACTTATAGTCGGCGGGTTTTAAATTAAATTGCTGATCTTTTGGAAACGCCTCCGGGAACAACAAACGTTTCAATACCATCTGCTGATCAGCTATCGTATAAACATTTTTCCCACTGAAATCAAACGGCTCCATTATCAGCTGATGATTGCTATTAATATAGCCTTTTCCCTGCAGCATATTGTCCAGATGCATAGGATAATCTTTATCATCGTACTGAACGGGCTGATGATAGATCAGGCTCTGACCTTTGTAAAAATCAATAGTATTAGTATGTTTCGCCGCCTCGCCACCATCACCAATGGCCAATCGACCAACAATACGGGTGTTGTTTAAGCCATATTTTTTTAGTTTGGCATTGATTTCGGCACGGCCAACAAATTCGTAAAGCCGGTTATAGGCATAGTTATCGCTTACCAGTAATATCTTTTTAATGTAGTTAGCAATACTGGGCAACAAATTGTAAGCCGAACTGTCTTGCTCCATCCTTGTTTCACCGTCAAATGAACTATCGGTTTTCATCACGGTATTTTTATCGAGGTGTGAGATATTCAGCTCATTCAGTTTCTCGAGGGCGAAAATAGCTGTAGGCAGTTTTACCGTACTGGCTGGATAAAAATAGTGATGCGCATTAAGCCGGTAGCTGTATGATTTAAAGTGCGGCATATTGTTTTCATCCCGGTCAATTTGGGTGTAAAGTATTTGCACCTCGTTATGCGTAGGATGATTAAGAATATGGCTAAACAGTTCCGGATGTGATTCCAGCAGGTTTTTTAGGAAAATGGTATCAGGCGATTGTGCCGAGGAAAGCATGCTTATCATTAAAAGGGCTATGGTATAATAGTATTTCATTACATTAAATATACAAGGATAGTTTGTGTTTATTAATTCTTATCCTACTTTTGCAACGCTTTAGGTTTTCGGTGAATAACCGGAATTAAAAGGGAATACGGTGTAATTCCGTAACTGTCCCGCAGCTGTAAGCTCCATAAACTGTTGCCCAATCAAATTGGTCACTGTTCCGCTAAAACGGAACGGGAAGACCGGGTAAACGGGGAGTAAGTCAGAAGACCTGCCTCAGCAATTATATTATTCATAGCTTTCGGGGATTGAAGCTTGGATGTGAAACTCTTTCTATTGATTCGTTTCCATTCTGTTCATTTCTGTATGCTGTGGGTTTAAACTCACAACAACATGAAAAAAAATTATGTTTTAGTTGCGGCAGGCCTGGGGCTTGTTCAACTGGTGTTGCTTAGTACGGCAGCGCATGCACAGGACACCACAAAAGTACTTAATGACGTGGTGGTAACGGCGACCAGATCACCACAAAAACAATCAGAAATTGGTCGTGTAGTTTCTGTTATTACAGCAGATGACATTAAACACGCACAAGGCAAAACATTGCCCCAATTATTAAACACTGTTCCGGGGATTGTTTTCTCAGGAGCCGGAAATGCGCCCGGTATTAGTTCTGATGTTTACTTACGCGGTGCAACAACCGGCAATACACTAATCCTTATTGACGGCTTCCCCGTAAACAATGCTTCGCAAATTGATGGCAGTTATGATCTTAATGCATTCCCGCTTGACCAGATCGATCATATCGAAATACTAAAAGGAAGTGGCTCTACTTTATATGGATCTGATGCGGTAGCAGGCGTAATTAATATAATTACCAAACATGCGCAGGGTCAAGGCTTAAAAGCTAATGTTCAGCTTAGCGGAGGTACTTACGATACATTTAAGGAGTCGGCCGGAGTAAACGGAAATATAAAAAACACCGGAATAGCGGTCAATTTATCCAATACAGATTCGCATGGCTTCCCGGGAGCTACTGATACTACAGGCAAAGGCGGATTCAGGAATGATGATTTTCATCAACGCTCTGCAAGCGTAAACCTCAATCAAAAAGTATCAGATAATCTGACAATAAACGGAAATTTTCAGGGTAGTTATAATACAGGTCATTTGCCTCAAGGCGCTTTTACCGATGATCAGAACTACACTTATGCCAATACTTTCCTATTTGAAGGTGTCGGCGCTGATTTAAAGCTTAAAGAAGGTGATTTAAAAATCAACGTTAGCGAGAACAATGTTAAAAATAATTATAATGATCTGGCCGGCCCAACCAACTTTGATTTTGCCTCGTATGAGAAAAATACCGGAAATATTACCAATGCCGAAGCTGTTTTTAATTACGAACTGGAAAAGCATCTAAGTATTACCAGCGGCGCCAGCTTTAAATACAGCAACACCAACCAATACAGTACTTATGACACTATAAAAAGCGTAAACGAGAGTATCGCCAGCATTTACACCTCGTTATTTTTGAAAGAAGGAATATTTCATATGGAACTGGGTGGTAGATACAATCAAACTAACAATTATGGCCACAACTTCACCTACACGGTAAACCCTTCCGTATACTTGTTTAATCAGCTTAAAATATTTGCAACAGCAGCGTCAGCATATAAAACACCATCATTGTACCAATTATTTTCACAATATGGCAGCCTTGATTTAAGACCAGAAACAACTACTTCATACGAGGCCGGCTTTAACTGGGATGTTATCAGCAACAAATTATCATTCAATACGGTATTTTATCAATATAACACTAAAAATGTAATCTATTTTCTTGAAGAAACAGCTGCGCCATACGGGAAATACGAAAATGGCGAACGTCAGAAAAATAAAGGCTTTGAAAGTGAGCTAAAATATAAAGAGAACGATTTCACTGGATCTGTATATTATGCTTACGTAACAGGTGCATTGACAGATCAAAACGGAGTGGTAACCAATTATCTTATTCGCCGCCCAAAAAACACTTATGGTGCTAATTTATATTATCAGTTTATCAAAAACTTTTCAGCGGGTTTAACTTATCGCTATACCGGCGACAGAACTGATGAGAACTTCACAACCGGCTCCAATGTTACATTGAAACACTATAACCTTGTTGATGCCCACTTGCAATATGAAGCAAATAAACACATTAGCTTATTTGCCGATTTAAAGAACCTGCTTGACGAGAAATATACCGATTGGTTAGGATACAACACTGCCAGGTTTAATTTTATGGCTGGGATAAAATACCAGATCAATTAAGCATTGTTTATTTAAAAGTATAATCCGTATTTTTACATCATATATTTAGCTATGTCACTAAAAAAAATAAACTTAAGAAACGGCGCATTAATTTTCATGATTGTTTGTGCCGCAGCAACAAGGTTAATTAACTTTAATCATCTTACAGGTTGGAGTAATTTTACTCCGGTAGGTGCTATAGCACTGTTTGGAGGGGCTTATTTTGCTGATAAATGGAAAGCGTTTCTTGTTCCTTTGGTTATCTTATTTATTAGTGATATACCGCTGGACTATATGTATTTTGGTAAATTTATGCTCTTTTACAGCGGCGCATTACCAGTTTATATAGCCTATGCACTTATGGTGCTGGTAGGGACTTTTATCAGAAAGGTAACCTTTGTAAATGTTGCAGCAGGCTCGGTACTTACCGTGGTTATTCATTGGTTAGTTACCGATATAGATCCATGGTTGAGCGGCATATTATATTCAAAGAGTTTTTATGGATACTTTGAATCATTAGCTGCGGCAATACCTTATGAACTGAATGGCCTTTATGCTACACTGATTTTTAGCGCTATTTTGTTTGGCGGTTTTGAGCTGGCTCAAAGAAAGTTTACTTTCTTACGTGTAAGTAACGAATTAGCAGTTTAACTAAATAAAAAACTAATAAAAAGCGATCAGTCGTAAGGCAGGTCGCTTTTTTTATAAGTTGAATTTTATGATCTATTATATTACCGGTGGAACACGTTCTGGTAAAAGCAGCTACGCACAGCAGCTGGCTTTAAGTTTGAGCGATAATCCTGTTTACCTGGCCACCGCCCGCAAATGGGACGATGATTTTAAAGACCGCATCAAGCGCCATCAGCAGGATAGGGATGAGCGCTGGGAAAATATCGAAGAAGAAAAAAATCCTTCAAAACTGGCCTTAAAAGGCAGGGTAGTGGTATTGGATTGCGTTACGCTATGGCTTACCAACTTTTTTTCGGATGCCAAATACAATGTGGATGATACTTTGAGTTTGATTAAAGAGGAATTTGATCAACTGGCCAAAATAGATGCCACCTGGATCATTATTTCCAACGAAATTGGTATGGGCATGCACGCTGATACCGAAATAGGTCGAAAATTTGCTGATCTACAGGGCTGGATCAACCAACACATTGCAGCAAAGGCAGATAGAGCTATTTTTATGGTATCAGGACTACCTTTAAACTTAAAGCAATGAAACACGTAGTTATTCTTACCGGGGCCGGCATAAGCGCCGAAAGTGGCCTTAAAACCTTTCGCGACAGTGATGGCTTGTGGGAAGGCTATAATATTGAGGATGTTGCGACACCCGAGGCATGGCACCGTAACCCGGTATTGGTGCAACAGTTCTATAATGAAAGGCGAAAATCTGTATTGGAAGCACAGCCCAACGCGGCGCATCTGGCTTTAGCTAAACTGGAAGAAAAATACCGGGTAACTATCATCACCCAAAATATTGACGATCTGCATGAGCGTGCCGGTTCAACCGAAGTGGTGCACTTGCATGGTGTGATCACCAAATCACAATCCAGCAAAAATCCAAATCTAACTTACCCGATAAGCGGTTGGGAAATTGGCATGGATGAAAAGTGTGAATTAGGTTCGCCATTACGCCCGCATGTGGTTTGGTTTGGCGAAGATGTGCCGATGATTGGCAACGCCATGAACATTTGCCGTAAAGCACATATTTTTATGCTGATAGGCTCATCGCTGGCCGTTTACCCGGCGGCGGGTTTAGTTGGCTATGCGCGACCGGAAATACCTAAGTATATCATCGACCCTAAAATACCAACCGTTTATAACCTAACCGGGGTAGTGAAAATTGAAGAAAAAGCAACCGTTGGCGTTCCCAAACTGATTGACGAACTATTAAATGCCTGATAAAATGGAAGAAACTGAAAACCGGCTGTTTTTGCAGCACGAAGCCGATCTACTGTTAGAGATAATCATGAACAGGAGGGATGTAAGGGGAAACCGTTTCACCAACCAGCCTGTGGAAGAAGAGAAGATCAATCAGATATTACAGGCAGCAGTAAATGCGCCGTCGGTTGGCTTTTCGCAACCATGGCAATTTGTAATTATCAAAAGTAAGGAGATAAAAGAGCAGATAAAGGCTACTTTTAACCAGGAAAATACCAAAGCATCTGCACTTTTTAAAGACGAGAAACAAAAGGAATATAACCGACTGAAGCTGGAAGGCATTTTTGAAGCACCCTTAAATATTGCCATTTTTTATACAGATTCCGATAAACCTGTGCTGGGGCAAACAACAATGACCGAAGTAGGCCTGTATAGTGTAGTATGCGCCATTCAGAACATGTGGCTGATGGCGCGGGCATTAAACATTGGCATGGGTTGGGTAAGCATTATTGACCCCGAAAAGGTTAAGCAGATACTTAAAGCCCCTGATGGCAATAAACTGGTGGGCTACTTTTGCCTGGGTTATACCAATGGCTTTTTACCACAACCGGAATTGGAGCTTTTAAAGTGGGAAAACCGCAAAAAAGTGGCCGATCTGATTTTCAACGAAACCTATTAAAAGCAACATCACAATACATTAACATGCCTCAAAAACTACAATGCATATTTAACTGGAGCGGTGGAAAAGATAGTGCATTGGCGCTATACCATTGTTTACAGAATCCTGATATTGAAATTAAATATTTGGTTACAACGGTTAACGACGCCCTTAACCGCATTTCCATGCATGGCGTAAGGGAAGAATTATTGGTTATGCAGGCTGAAAATATCGGCATTCCATTATATGAAATCAGGCTGCCGGAAATGCCTGGTATGAAGGAGTATGATGATACTATGAGTATGCATCTGCAAAAATTAAAAGGAGAGGGGATTACTCATTCTATTTTCGGTGATATTTTTTTGGAGGATCTGAAAAAATACCGTGATGAACGGCTTACTGAAATTGGGATGACCGGTATTTACCCGCTCTGGAAACGCGACTCTCGCGAACTGATCAATGAGTTTTTAGCTCTGGGCTTCGGAACGGTAATTGCCTGCACCCAGGCCCGCCTTGAAAATTTTGTTGGTCGGGAAATTAGCCCCGAACTAATCAGTGAACTACCCGCAGATGTGGATGTTTGCGGTGAAAATGGCGAGTTCCATACTTTTGTTTTTAAAGGGCCGATATTCAACAACCCAATAAATTATAAAACAGGCGAAAAGGTATTTAAGCAATATGCTGCGCCCAAAAGCACGGATGATACCTGTTTTTCATCAAACCCGGTTACTACAATATCCGGTTTTTGGTATTGTGATCTGCTGCCCGATAATTAACATAATTCACTTGTTGATATTGGCTATTTTTGCCGCTGGTAGTAATTTTTGTGATGGCTCCATAATCAACATCCAATTGAAAAACTTTATCGAGCGGAATTTTCAAAACGTAGGCAAGCAGTGAGCGGATCACACCGGCATGGCTAAGAATATAGCTTTTAGGCTGTGTTTGTAATTGCAAATCATCCCAAAATTGGGCACAGCGGTCATACAGATTAACAAAATTCTCACCGCCTGGCACGCGGAAGTTCACATAGTCGGCCATCCATAAATTTAAAACGGCCTGGTCAATTTCAGTCCATGCTTTTTGCTCCCAGTCGCCAAAATGCATTTCCGATAGCCTGTTATCAACCGCATATTTATCGACCGATAAGAACTGCGCTAATTGGGTACAACGCTCAAATGGGCTAGAATAAAACACGGCATCACCCGTTTCTTTTCCCAGCTCTTTTTTAAGGTTATTAAATGATATCTGCCAATCGGCTTTTAATTCAATTTCTGATTGCCCGTAACAAAGTTTACCGGGATTGTACACTGCAGTATGCCTGATCAGATAAATTTCCATTATTTAACGTATTTGAATATGACTAGTAGGGAAAGATAAAATACCACCTCGGAAACCTGTTGCACCGCGCCTAAACAATCGCCGGTGTAGCCGCCGATCCACTTTTTAAAATATCTTGAAAAATACCATCGCACAAACAGCAAAGGTAACAAGGTGATCCAAACGTAAAGATTGGCAAACAACAACAAGGGAGCAAGACCGGTGATGACGGCAAATATCAATCCGCCTGTACTCATTTTAGTGGCAAGTGGCTTGGTTTTGCTGGTATCATCTTCGCGGGCATATTCATCCGTAAAAATTAACGAAACGGCGTTTAAACGACTTATTGCATGTCCAGCTATTAAGGCTATTACCACAAGTTCCGTCGGTAAGGAATTTAGGCTTGTCCACTTTAACAATAACATCAATCCAATACCTATAACACCATAAGTCCCCAGGCGCGAATCTTTCATTATCAGCAGGATTTGTTCCTTAGTCCAGCCGCCGCCGAAGCCATCACATACATCGGCAAAGCCATCCTCATGAAAAGCCCCGGTTGTTAGTACCGATGCAACCATACTTAATAGCAAGGCAATTTCTTTGGGTAGAATAAACTGAAATCCGTAAAAAAACAAAGCGCTTATCGATCCAACCAAAATACCGACAACCGGAAAATACCGTGATGATTTGTTTAGATATTCTTCAGAATGATCAACCCATTTTGGACAGGGAATCCGGGTAAAAAACATTAATGCAGTAAAAAAAATACGGATCTCCTTTTTCATTCCTTATTACTTACGCCGGCTGATTCAAAACTGGCCATTTCATTTAAAAAGTTAACTGATGCATTTACTATAGGGAAAGCGATGGCCATACCTGTGCCTTCGCCCAATCGCATACCTAAATTTAACAGGGGCGATAATCCCAAATATTCCAATAATAGTTTATGGCCTTTTTCATCAGATAAATGGCAGGCTATTACATAATCTTTAATTTCAGGATAAAGTTTGTAAGCAGCCAGGTAAGCAGTACTGGCGATAAAACCATCCAGCAAAATAACCATTTTATTTTCAGCAGCCTGCAACATAGCGCCGGTCATCATGGCAACCTCGAAACCGGAAAAAGTCGACATGATTTTTTCCCAATCGTTTATTTCGCCATGAAACTCAATGGCGGCTTCTAAAATGCTGGTCTTTTTTTTGAGGCCTTTATTATCCAAACCCGTGCCCCGGCCAATACAATCATGCAGATCTGTATTGGTAAAGTAGTGCATCAACATGGCAGCCGATGAAGTATTGCCAATACCCATTTCGCCAAAGCCAATACAATTGCATCCTTTTTCAAAAAGATCATTAACAATGGCCGACCCTTTGATAAAACATTCACTCAATTCTATCCGGTCCATGGCGGTATTGTTTAAAAAACTGCGGGTGCCTTTGTTTACCTTGTAATGAAGTAAATGATCAGTACTTTCAAAATTATGATTAACCCCGGCATCTACTACTTTAAGGGCCATACCGTTTTGTTTGGCAAACACATTGATGCCCGCACCCTCATTTAAAAAGTTCATCACCATTTGGTAAGTTACTTCCTGCGGATAGGGGCTAACACCATCATTGGCAATTCCATGGTCGCCTGCAAAAACTACCACGGTAGGAGACTTAATCTTCGGACTTAAAGTTTCCTGAATCAGCCCGATCTGTAAAGCGAGGTCTTCCAGTTTACCCAATGAACCAATCGGTTTTGTTTTAAAATCAATTTTGTGTTGAAGTTCCTTTTCGAGTGATTTTTCAACCTTTTTTACCTTAAAATCTTTCATATCCTTCACCAAATATTATTTTGTATATTTTATAACTAACTATTTATCAGAATTTTAACAATTAAATCTAAATAGACCATTTATTCACTTTAATTATTTCTTCAACTGATTTCAATAAAACTCACCAAATTAAATTTGGTTTAATATAAATTAACAATATAAGTATCTAATTTTCAGATAATTACATATTAAACAAAAAACTAATAGTTATATCTATCGTAACTTTCCTTAAAATCCTTACGCATCTCGTGGAAGCGGGCCAAAACTACCTTCAGAAACTCTTCGTCCAATAATCCAAATACGCTGTTGACGCCATCCAATAAATCTGCTTCGGCAATTTTGTAAGTCTGTTCAAGGTTTCCCTGCTCCATCTTCACAATAAATTTATGGTTCATATTGAGGATAGATATCTTAAATTCCGGGTGCGGCAATTCGGCAATGATTCTCATGTTATTGAAATTTTAATATTTACTTTCCCTGCCATGCTGAACGCGGTTATGGATGACAGAAGGATTGTAGTAAAAGGAATGCTAAATAAAAGATTAAATATGAGATTCATCTTAATTACTTTTAACATCGCAATGTTATTTTTGTACCATGGCTGAAGATTTAAACATAACAACATCAACCGATAAAGCGGAACAATATCAATCATTAATACCCCAGATTGAGGCTTTGCTTTATGGCGAGCCTGATTTAGTGGCAAATCTTGCCAATATCTGCGCTGCTTTAAAAGAACAATTCAAATGGTTTTGGGTTGGATTTTACCTGGTAAAAAATGATGAACTGGTTTTAGGGCCCTTCCAGGGTCCGGTGGCTTGTACACGTATTGGTTTGGGTAAAGGTGTTTGCGGCGCAGCATGGCTACAGCAAAAAACATTAGTTGTTGCAGATGTGGAACAGTTTCCGGGGCACATTGCCTGTAGTTCACTTTCTAAATCTGAAATAGTGATACCTCTCTTTAAGAATGATAAAGTAATGGCTGTTTTAGATGTTGACAGCGAAGAGTTAGATCAATTCGATGAAACAGACGCCCATTACCTGGAAGCCATAGTGAAGCTGGTTAACTTTTAAATGAGCAGGATATTTTTAATACCCGGACTAGGAGCCGATACCCGGGTATATAACAATATCGACTTAAACAATCACGACGTAACCTGCGTTGATTGGATACAACCAAACACAACCGACACTTTATCAACATACGCACAAAAGCTTGTTTTACAATACGATATAAAGCCAAAATCAATTGTAATAGGCAATTCAATGGGTGGCATGCTGGCCATTGAAATAGCCAAACTGATACCGGTTGAAAAAGTAATTCTCATCTCGAGTGTTAAGACCATTGAAGAGGCACCCCGGTATTTTAAATTTTTCCGGGCAGTCCCCATCTACAAAATCATCCCTGGAAAAGCATTTACCGGGATGGAGTTTTTAATCAAACCCTTTTTTGGTCATATGAACGAGGCCGACAGCTGGCTATTCAGAGATATGCTTAAAACTTCGTCGCCCATATTTTTAAAGTGGGCCATGGGTGCTATTCTAAAATGGGATAATAAAGTTATTCCGCCAAATGTGGTTCATATTACCGGCGACAAAGACTTGATATTTCCATACCAAAAGATTAAAGATGCCATTATTATAAAAGGCGGAACGCACATTATGATATTTGAAATGGCCAAAGAGGTGAACAAAATACTGAAGCGAATACTAAAGAAATGAAACTACCTGAAAGCTATTACCAGGGCAACGATGTAGTTGCCATTAGCAGAGATTTGCTTGGCAAATACTTATTTACCTGTATTGACGGTATAACAACAGGCGGATATATAGTTGAAACAGAAGCATATAACGGTGTTATTGACAAAGCTTCACATGCTTTCGGTAACAAACAGACACCCCGCACGCAAACTATGTTTAGCCAGGGCGGCATTAGTTATGTTTACCTGTGCTATGGTATTCACGAGATGTTTAATATCGTTACTTCGGTTGAAGGAACGCCGCATGCCATCCTGATAAGAGCCATTAATCCAACTGAAGGATTAGAGCTGATGCAGCTTCGTCGTAATATGCCGGTGGTAAAACCTAATATTACCGCAGGACCCGGCTCTGTTGCTAAAGCATTGGGCATATCTCGCAAAATAAATGCATTAAGCCTGCAAAGCGATACCATTTGGATTGAAGATCGCGGCTTGTCGTTTCCCGACTCCGCAATTGCTGCCGTTCCGCGTATTGGCGTATCTTATGCCGCTGAGGATGCGCTTTTACCTTATCGCTTCTATGTGAAAGGGAATGCTTACGTAAGCAAGCCAAATAAATAAATTCAATCGTAATCATAGCGACGGGTTTAAAATCCCATCGCTAACAATTGATTATCAAATACATATACCGAATCATTTCAATTAGTTAATTTAATTAATTTTGCCCCATCAATTTTATAAACCCAACGCATGAACTACCAGAACAATTTAGCATTTGCTGCAACACTTGATGAACAGGATGAGTTAAAAGACTTTGGCAAACAGTTTCTGGTGCCGCAGCATAATGGAAAAGACGTCATTTACCTTTGCGGAAATTCATTGGGCCTTCAGCCGGCCACTGCGCAGCAATATGTACTTGATCAGTTTGCCAATTGGAAGAACCTGGGTATTGAAGGTTTTTTTGAGGGTGATGATCCCTGGCTGGGCTACCACAAAAAGCTAATAGGAACACTTGCCGACCTGCTTGGAGCAAAGAAGGAAGAAATTACCATAATGAATTCGCTGACAGTAAACCTTCATTTACTGATGGTAAGTTTCTATAAACCAACAAGTAAAAGATACAAAATCATTATGGAAGGCGGCGCTTTCCCTTCTGACCAATATGCTTTTGCCAGTCAGGCCAGGTTTCATGGTTATGATCCGAAAGAGGCCATTATTGAAGTTTTCCCACGCGAAGGCGAGTTGATTTTACGAACTGAAGATATCCTGAAAACGATAAATGACCACGCCGATGAACTGGCATTAGTGCTATTTGGCGGCGTAAATTACTTTACCGGACAATTTTATGATATTGAAGCAATTACACAAACGGCTCACCAGGTTGGTGCCTTTGCAGGTTTTGATCTGGCGCATGCAGCAGGGAACGTTTTACTGAAACTGCATGACTGGGACGTTGACTTTGCGGCCTGGTGCTCATACAAGTACATGAACTCCGGCCCGGGCGGTATAAGCGGGATTTTTGTTCACGAACAGCATTTCGATGATAAATCGCTTAGTCGTTTTGAGGGCTGGTGGGGCTACCGCGAGGATAAACGCTTTTTGATGACGCATGATTTTGAGCCGGAGATGGGTGCGGCAGGATGGCAACTCAGTACCAGCCCGGTTATGTTGCTGACCCTGCACAAGGCCGCACTCGATATCTTTCAGCAGGCTGGCGGATTAAAGCCTCTACGCATAAAGAGCGAACTATTAACCGGTTATCTCGAGTTTCTGATAGAAGAAATTAACAGGAGTAAGGGTGAGGAGGTTTTTAAGATCATCACTCCTAAAAATAAAAGCGAACGCGGTTGCCAGCTTTCAATAGTCTGCAAAAATAACGCCCGTAAAACCTTTGATTTTTTGACCAGCAAAGGTGTGATAGGCGACTGGCGCGAGCCCAACGTAATTCGTTTAAGCCCTGTGCCGCTTTACAACAGTTTTAAACAGGTTTTTAGCGCGGCATCTATTCTGGCCCGCTCACTGGAGGAAAATTAATCTACGGGCCTTAAATTACACCAGGCGACTTTGCGTAGCCGGGCATGTCTGAGCTTTCGTTCTTAAATCACAGATCACGCCGATCTTTTTTTCAACGTGGCATTATTTGGCATGGAGGCTCATCCTTGATTTTAGTTAGTCTTCTTAAATTAGTCAACAAGCTATATAATTAAAATACATAAATTACTATTTTACATATATTTATATTTATTTAATTGAAGTAATACCGACAGTAATTTTAAAAGCTCAAACCTTTGTATCACATTTCTGCATTAACGTTTTTAAAATTCAAATCATGAATTTCAAAGACGTCTGGTCGGATAGAATCTCATCTGTACAGGCATTTTAATTACTCAGAACGAGTTTCAACCATACAACCGCACTACAAATCGTTCTGCAAATAAAAATCGATTACAGCGCCTCTAATCAAGTCAAGCGCTCATGATGATATCCATTTTAATTTTTCTTACCAACTTTACAGGCTGATAAAACAAATCTATGCTCAAAATCGCTTTCGACCCGATATACATACATCCACTGCCTGAAGGACATCGTTTCCCCATGCTGAAGTACGAATTAATACCTGCACAATTACTTCACGAGGGGCTAATCAGTATGGATAATTTATTCGCGCCATCAGTACCATCCGAAGAAGTGATCTGCCGGACACATGAAAAAAGCTATTGGGAGCAATTAAGGGATTTAACTTTGCCAGCGAAGGAGCAGCGGCGTACGGGTTTCCCCTTATCAGCTCAATTGGTTGAGCGCGAAGTACGCATTGCAGGGGGAACTATTGAAGCCTGTCATTACGCTTTTGACCACGGTGTAGCCTTTAACGTTGCAGGTGGCACACATCACGCCGGCAGTAATTGGGGCGAAGGGTTTTGCCTGTTAAATGATCAGGCAATTGCAGCTAATTATTTATTAAACAATAAATTAGCATCATCCATCTTAATCATTGATTTAGATGTTCACCAGGGAAATGGCACGGCCGATATTTTTAAAGAGGAGCAGAGGGTGTTTACTTTTTCGGTGCATGGCGCAAATAACTTCCCGTTCCGTAAAGAAAAATCGGACCTGGACATTGCCTTACCCGATGGCACTGGTGATGAACAATATTTGCAACTATTGGAACAAACGCTGCCCGCGTTGATTGAACAACAAAAGCCCGATTTTATATTTTACCTGTCGGGAGTTGATGTATTGGCAACAGACAAGCTGGGCAAGATGGCTTTAAGCAAAACCGGATGCAAAGAGCGCGATCGTTTTGTTTTTGAACAGTGCATCAAACACAGCATTCCGTTGCAGGTGAGCATGGGAGGGGGCTACTCGCCCAATATCAGGGATATTGTTGATGCTCATTGCAACACCTACCGGTTGGCAAATGAATTATACTTTTAATCTTGTGCGGGTATCATCACCGTTTTATCTTCATTCCGTTTGCTGATAAACTGGAATCGGAAGAACAGCAGAATGGAAGAAACCATCAAACCTAAAACCAGCCCATACCATACGCCCTTAACGCCCAGATGCAGGATGAGGCCCAATACATATCCCACCGGCAGGCCTACCACCCAATAAGCCAGAAAAGTAATTAATGTAGGAATATTTACATCGCCCATACCGCGCAGTATGCCCAGGCCAACAACCTGCGTACCGTCGAACAATTGAAACAGCGCCGCTATGATAAGTAGCTGTGCAGCAATGCTTATTACTATGGTATCAGAAGTGTAAATCCATGGAAGGGCTTTGTTAAACAGCATAAAGATAATTGCGGTACAACACATAAAGGCTATAACAATGTGATAACTGGATATAGCCGAATACCTCAACTTCTGATGATCGCTGACGCCAAAATAGTTACCCGATTTTATTGCCGCCGCAGCAGATAAGCCGCTTGCCATCATATAAGTTATTGAAGCCAGGTTAATGGCTACCTGGTGCGCAGCCTGCTCATGATAACCAATAGTACCAATGATAATAGCTGCCGCGCTGAATGCGCTAATCTCAAAAGCATATTGCATAGCCACCGGCGCGCCGATACGCAAAATTTGCAAACAGCGTTCACGGCTGATATTGGTAACGTAAAACCCTTTTAAATACTTTTTGAAATTGGCCGATTTGAAAACATACATCGACATTACCAATGCCATTAAACAACGATCGATAAGTGTACTGTAGCCAACCCCTTTAACACCCATAGGGCTAATGCCAAACATGCCTTTTACAAAAACTACGCCTACACAAATGTTAAGTACGTTACCCCAAATGGAAATAAGCATAGCCTGTTTAGTAAAGCCGAGGCCTTCGGCAAATTGCTTAAAGGTGTTAAAAATAAGCATGGGTATAATAGATAAACCCAACAAGAACAAAAACGGCTTTGCCTGGCTAACAACTGCCGGGGTTTGATCCAAATGGTTTAGCAACAATATGGAGCCGACCATAGTAACGGTAAAAAGTATTACCCCCGTAAGTACGTTTATAAATAAACTATTTGATAATAGCTGACCACATTCAGCATAATTATCACGGCCGTTGTGCTGGGCTATTAAAGGCGTTATGCCATAAGACACGCCAATGCCGATAACCAGTAAAATAACAAAAATGCTATTGGCTAATGATACCGCAGCTAACGATACCGTGCCAGCAAAATGGCCTACTATAATGGTATCAGAAGTTTGCACCAGTGTATGCCCCAGTTGAGATATAACAACCGGAATAGCCAGGTTCAGGTTATCAAAATAATGACTTTTATATTTTAGGTAGATGGATTTCATTGAGAATGATGTGGATTTGAGGCACCGAAGTTAGTAATCAAAACTATCGTGACCTAAAATTAATATTTCAATTCGTATAGCCGATGCTTTAAAAGCAACAAAGCCCTGAAAGTTGCACTTCCAGGGCTTTTGCTTTAATCTGAAATGCAGACTGAATTATGATTTGATAAAGGCTAAAAGATCCCTGTTGATAGTTGCAGCTTCTGTTGCCGGCATTCCGTGGGGGAAACCCGGATAGGAGATCAATTTCCCGTTTTTCAAAAGCTTAACTGCTTTTGCTCCCGAAATTGGAAAGGGGACAATCTGGTCGTCTTCGCCATGCAAAACCAATACGGGGAAATCTACGCTTTTTAAATCTTCGGTAAAATCCGTTTCTGAAAAGGCCTTAATGCCTTCCACATGAGCTTTTACTCCGCCCATCATTCCCTGACGCCACCAGTTGTCTCTGATTCCCTGAGATATTTTTGCACCCTCACGGTTATATCCGTAAAATGGAATGGTAAAATCCTCAAAATATTGCGCTCTGTTAAAAGCAGTACCTTCACGTATTTCATCAAACACAGACATCGGAACACCATCCGGATTGCTTTCAGTTTGTACCATAAGCGGCGTAACGGCACTAATTAGCACAACTTTGGATACACGGCTTTTTCCAAATTTTGCGGCATAATGGATAGCTTCGCCACCACCTGTGGAATGACCGATGTGTATAGCATTTTTCAAATCAAGTGCCTCGGTAAGCGCTGCAACATCGGCTGCATAGGTGTCCATATCATGGCCGCCGGAAGCTTGGGTAGATCTTCCGTGTCCACGGCGGTCATGGGCAATAACTCTGTATCCCTGTGCAAGAAAAAACATCATCTGTGCATCCCAGTCATCACCTGACAAAGGCCAGCCGTGATGAAAAAAAAGTGGTTGTCCGGTTCCCCAGTCTTTGTAATAAATTTCGGTTCCGTCTTTTACTGTAATTTTGCTCATTTGTTTTTCAATTATGATGATTAATAAAGTTTCTGAAAATGTACTTCTATATGGCAGTACGCACCAATAGCGTTGCTAATTAAGTTTATAAAGAAGAGGGGGATTAAAAAACTAAAATACCAAATAAAGCTGATTTATTCCCCATTGGTTTAAAAGTTATTAAAAATTTGATGTTTGCTAAACATTCTATCTTTTTTAAATCTGTGCAACATCCGGTTTTCTTCAATGTCCTATCCAACAATAATTCATCCTCAATTAAACCAATCCATTCAACATAATATGAAGATCATTAAGACGATGCAGTTACTTAAGCCGGTGTTTTGCGCATCGTTGGTATCGATATTGCTCAGCTTTAATAGTAAGCGGGATATTGGTTACCCTTATTCAAAACCACCACAGTTAAATGATAGCATCCCGACAGGCACTTTAAATAATTCGGGATTGGATACGCAGAGAATAAATGCCCTCACAAGGCTTATTCTGGCCGACAGTATCCCTAACATCCATAGCCTGCTTATTGAAAAGGATGATAAATTGGTTTACGAACAATATTTTTCAGGGAATGACCAAGTTTGGGGTCAAAAACTGGGGAATATAAAGCACTCAGTTAACGATTTGCATGATGTAAGAAGCATCTCAAAAAGTGTGGTCTCGGCTTGTATTGGCATAGCTATTAGCCAGCATCTGATCACCGATATCGATCAACCTGTATTTTCTTTCTTCCCCGAATACAGCAAGTACAATACCGCCGAGAAAAAAAGCATCACTATCCGCCATCTGTTAACCATGAGCTCTGGTTTAAATTGGGATGAAGAGAATAAAGACGATTCAAAAAATTGTGAAGCAATTATGGAACGAAGCAGCAATCCGATTGCTTTTATTTTGAGCAGACCCATCGCCGCTGCTCCCGGCACCACCTGGAATTACGACAGCGGCGGCACTCAATTACTTGCGGCTGTTATAAAAAAAGTAAGCGGCAAAGATATTGACGAGTTTGCCACTAAAAATTTGTTTGTCCCTTTACAAATTAGTAATCATGAGTGGGTAAAAATGGATGGGGGAGATCCGGCGGCAGCATCCGGATTGCGTTTACGATCCAGGGACCTGTTAAAATTTGCGATGCTATATTCTCATCATGGCATGGCTCAAAAAAGACAAATTTTACCCTCAAAATGGGTTGATTCCACTTGTGTGAATGCTATTAAAAGACCTGCCGAAGAAGGTCCGGGAGGATACGGATATCAATTCTGGGTAGATAAAGTACATATAAAAGGAAAAGAATTGGAAGCGGTAGCCGCAAAAGGTAATGGCGGTCAGCGCATCTTTATATTAAACCCCTACCATATGATAGTTATAATAACCGCTGGCAATTACAATAAAACATTAAGGAATGATTCGCAGGCATTGTTTATTCATTATATCATTCCGGCAATTCAATAAACTTTACTTTAACGAACCGTTGCTGTATAAAACTCTTCTTTCTCCGTAGTATTAATACGAATGATGCCTGAAAGGATAAGATCAACTAACAGCTGTTGGGCGCGCTTACGGCTTATTTTAAGCAGCTCACAGCACTCTTTGATGGTTATCCTTATTGATTGGTCAAGGTACTCCAGCAGTGTCTTTTCCATGGATGAATATTCAATTAATACACCCTGGTTTGATGCCGATCTTTTTAAAACATCAACTACAATTTTACTGGCCAATACACTTTTATCTCTTACCCTTACATACACCCACCATTTTCCATCTTCGGCAAGGGCATAATGAGGCTTTAAATTACTTTCGGGTATCTCAACCACCAACACCAGTTTTTCATCAACATAAACCTCTTCAAAGCTTGGATCAAGGGCCGGACGGGCAAAAAGATGGGCCGCCTTGGTGATCATATAACGCTCCTCATCTTCTGATTTCACCCCTTTTATTGTACCATCATCAGCCACGCCAATTAACAATTTGCCGCCTTTATTATTGGCAAATGAAACCATAGTGCGGGCAATTTTTTCGCAACTGGTAATGGTTTTTTTGAAATCAAGAGACACTCCCTCACCATCAAAAATCAGCCTTTTCACATTCATGATTATTTTTCCTCTTTTTTTATAGGTTGATAAGGTGTAAATATTTCCATCCAATTTTCAGGCTTTGTTATTTGCGAAAACCCAAACTGGCTGTACAATCCATGAGCATCGGCAGTGGCTAAAGACAATCTTCTTAATCCCTTTAATTCCGGGTACTCCACAATGGTTTGTACCAACCATTTCGACAAACCCTGGCCTCTGTAACCCGGCAATATAAAAACGTCGCAAAGGTAAGCAAAGGTGGCCTTATCGGTGATTACCCTTGCAAAGCCAGCCAACTGTTCCCGGCTATAAACACCAAAGCAAAGTGAGTTTTCAATAGCTCTTGTTAACCGCTCAAAAGGCATACCTTGCGCCCAATAAGAATCTTCGTTCAGGTATTTGTAAATCACTTCAATATTTAAAAGACTTTTATCTGTAGATATCAGAAAACCTTTTTTCTGATATACCTCATCATTCATTATTGCCTGCATTTTATAAAACTGGATTTTTATAATTCATCAACAGACGCGTCATCAGTTTTACCATCATTAAAATTTAAATTACGTACATATATTTCGTTTATGAGTGATGCGCATAATTTATCATTCTTATCAAATATGTCAACCGGAAATGATTTTCTATACTTCCCCGCAGTATTTAAATGATATTCGCAATCTGCTATATCATTTTCAGTTATAGCTGCTTTAAAATAGAGACTTGTTTTACCCGGCTTTACAAACCTGATAGCCGACGACCTCGACCATGCTTTTACCTTGTAGCCCTTACGTATTAAAACCTGGTAAAACAAAACGGGGTAAAAAGGATCGGCCGCTGAAAATATAGTGCCGCCAAAAATGGAATCGTGATAGTTGGTGTTGAAAATGCTTTTTTTGATTTTTATGCTGGCGCCGATAAACCCTCTATTAAATTTAATTACCCGGATGCGCTGAAAAAACAGAGGAGGGTAGAGGTTGATGGCCCATTTCAATACACCTTCGGATACTAACATATTGGCTAAATATCAGAAAAAATCATGTAATGTTATAACAGGTGCTGCAAAATTTACATAGTACGGATGTGATTATTTAGCTCAATGCCTGATACATTAATCGTTAAAGTAAAATAGCCCGGTTAACCAGGCTATTTTACTTTAATTATCATTTTTGTATTTCTTGACAACGCTTTTTCAGAATACGCTTTTAACCACGCCACCATCTGCACGAACCGTTGCTCCATTGGTTGCTATAGATAAATCACTTGATAAATATGCTACTAAACTGGCAATCTCATCAGGCTCAATAAAACGTTTTAAAAGCGAAGTGGGCCGCATCGTTTGAAAAAACTGTTTTTCAACATCATCGGTACTTGTGCCTTTATCTTTTGCCAGGTTTTCGATAAAACCACCTACGCCTTCAGAAAAAGTAGGCCCCGGCAGTACCGTATTTACAGTGACATTAGTTCCTTTTGTAAGTTCGGCAAGCCCGCGTGCAACCGCTATCTGCGCAGTTTTGGTCATTCCGTAATGGATCATTTCCTCAGGAATCTGGATAGCCGATTCGCTCGAAATAAATATAATACGGCCCCAATTTTTGCTGATCATTTTATCAAAATAAGCTCTTGATAGCCTGATACCGCTCAACACATTTACCTCATAAAATTTAAACCAATCTTCGTCAGTAATATCGTTAAAAGCCTTCGGCTCAAAAATGCCCACATTATTAATCAATATATCAACTTCCGGTAACTGGTTAATTAAATGTTGTATTTGTTCTTTGTTCGAAAAATCTGCCGGCAAACCGGTGATATTCAAATTTCCTGTTTCTTTTTTTAAACTTTCTACAGCCTTGTTTACACGGCCGGCTGTACGGCCGTTAACAATTACTTTTGCACCTTCATTTGCCAGTGCTTTTGCTATTGCATATCCAATACCAGCTGTAGATCCGGTTACCAATGCGGTTTTGTTTTTTATTTTTAAATCCATAATAACAATTTTATAAACTAATTATACCAAGTTAACGATGTTTTAGCCGGGCTTATAAAATTTAAGGAAAGATGTAATGAACCTGACAATTACACGTATTTTCAATTATCTTATTAATTCATATAATTAACATTATGTTAAGTAGTAGTTTGTTTAAAAAGGGACATAAAGTCCCTCTTCTATATTTTAGTTCCCTGCGTTCAGAGCATCTATTTGTTTTTTAAGATCATTTGCCTTGGCAGTATTTTCTGCAGCATGTGCCGGATCTGTTTTACCTCTGTAATAGTTTCTCAAGTTTGTTAAAGCATCAACAGACTTAGGATTTAAATCGACCGCTTTTTGAAGATACGGTTTCGCTAAATCAAACTGTGCATTTGATTTAGCAATTGTTGCCTGATATTCTTTTTCTTTATTTACAGGTATATTTCTCGCAATATTATACAAATCAACTGCCGGTCTGATTAGTGCGTAGCCGCAATTTAAATTTGCTTCAAAATAATCCGGGTCAATTTCGAGTGCTTTTTTGCAGTAATCAACCCCCTTATTATAGTTATCTAATGCAGTTTGATAAGTAGCTTTTTTTGTTGCATCATCTTTAGCCTTAGCTGAACTTGCATTAGCTGCATCGCCGATCTGGATGTAGGTTAAACCTGCATAGTAATATAAAACCTTATTTTTAGGGTCATTCGCTATAGCTGCCTGAAGTTTACCGGTTATATCAGCAGTTTTGCCTGTTTGCAAAGCTATTTCTATCTCTTCTCTTTGCAAAGTAGTATTTCCCGGATATTTAACCAAGGCCTCATCAATTATCTTTAGTGCTCCTGTAGTATCTTTATTATACAGGTAAATATTTGGCAAATCGTTGTATATTTTATTTTTTGCCGAATAATTGGTGGTTAAAAGATCTTTATAGTTGGTAATAGCCGCGTTATAATTTTTTGCATTAACGGCGGCTATTGCCGTATTCAAAATGGTAGTAGTATCAGTTGGGATTAACTGGCGTGCACTATCAAATGATTTGTATGCATCATCAAACTTTTTATTTTGGAAGTTGGCTATCCCCTGGTTTAATAAATATTGAGCAAGCTGGATGTTGGTGTGTTCAATCAGCTTTGCATTTTCGTTTTTGGTATCAAGGGTTTTAGCTTGTTTTAATGCTTCAGATGCAGTATTGAACTCCACAGCCGAATTTGTCTGTACAGAATCTGTAAGTGCAAGAGACGAATAAATAGCGGCTTTTAAAGCAACGGTAAGCGGCAGCGCTGAAGTTTTTGCGTTAACCGAAGCTTTGTCAATAGATGTTTTAGCATCTGTAAGGCTTGCTTTAGCTTTTGCAACAATTACCGGAACCGTTGAAACACTGGAAACCTGGTATTGATTATATGAGTCCTGGGCATTATTTAATTCGCCTTTTTGTGCAAACGTTGTTGCTGATATTAAGCCCAAAAGGCCCACCATCAATAGTTTGATTTTCATGATTATTTGTTAATTGGTTAACTGTTTTAGTTTATTATTTATCTTGTTTACTTGGTTTTGATTTCCGGTTTGATTATAAACCAACTGTAATACCTCAAGGCATTTTACATCGTTGGGCGATATTTCATTGGCTTTTTCAAGCCATTGTACGGCCCGCGCTTCATTTTGCTGGTTATCTTTTTCTCTTTTCGATAGACTTTGCTTAAAATATAACAATCCCAGATTAAATACAGGATCGAACGCCGAGCTGTTTAACTCAATAGCTCTCAAATAAAGCGATTCGGCCTTATCATATTGATTAAGGTGATCGTAACAATTTGCCGCCACAAACGCAATGTCGGCGTTGTTTGTATTAATATCAATTAGTGCCGGTAATAATGGCTCTAATGCTTTATAATCTTTCCGGTTATTATAAATATTTGCTTCATCAACCAGCAACGATTTATTGTTTGGCAATAATTTGCGCCCTTTTTTAATTATTTGAAGCGCACTTACCGTATCTCCTATTGATTTATAAATATTAGATGCCGCTTCTACATATTCTGCTTTAACGCTGTCGGTATTAATTAAATCTGTATAATATTTTGCTGCAATTTGCAAATTACCCAGCTTGTTATTAGCGTAAGCAATATAAGATTTTAATTGTTTATAGTCTGGCGAATATTTTTGTGCCTCGGTAAATAATTGTAACGCATTTATAAAGTCAGATGTATTTACATAAGCAAAGGCTTTCCTGATATAAACATTTGTTAAGCAACGCTTTACATAATCCATTTCGGTTTGATACCTGTAAATCTTCCTATTTCCAGATAACTTGTCAACCAAATCAGTTGTTTGGGCAAAAAATTTATCAGGTTGCTTAAGTTTATTTAATGAATCGATATAAAGGATGCTCGAATTAACAATGGCTCTGTAAACCAATTTTTCAACATCCAACGAATCAGCTCGCGTAGTAAATAAACTGTCTACCGATTTTTTTGCGCTGCTTAAATATTTCAGATCCTTTTTTTGCTTATAAAAAGCAAGATTGTTCACCACATTCTTTAAAGCCTCTGTTTGACAAAAGGCAGCAGATGTGGTGAACAAAAGAATTAAAACCGGAATTACAATTTTACGGCCTTGCATGCTGTTTATTCTTTTATTTCGCCTGCATCGTCGGCAGTTGGCTCTGTTCCATTATTTTCCCCGCCTTCTTCCAACTCCTTATCTTCGTCCTCGTCGTGCTCAACTTTGGCTATTGATGCAATTTCATCATTCTCTTTCAGCGTTATTAATCTTACGCCCTGGGTAGCTCTGCCCATGGTTCTAAGCTCGCTGATCGCAATTCTGATAATAATGCCCGATTTATTGATAATCATCAGATCCTCATTATCGGTAACTCCTTTTATGGCAACCAGTTTTCCGGTTTTTTCGGTGACATTTAAGGTTTTAACGCCTTTACCGCCCCTATTGGTTACCCTGTAGTCATCAATATCAGTACGTTTACCATAACCTTTTTCCGAAACTACCAACACGGTTGTTTCCGGGTTATCAATACTGATCATGCCTACAACTTCGTCATTCTCATTCTCTAACGTAATACCACGCACGCCGGTTGCAGTACGACCCATCGGACGCACATTAGCCTCATTAAAGCGAATAGCGCGACCCGATTTTAAAGCCATCACAATTTCGCTGCTGCCACTGGTTAAGTTTGCTTCTAACAATGAATCGCCTTCGTTGATATTGATCGCATTGATACCGTTTGCACGCGGACGTGAATATGCTTCGAGAGAGGTTTTTTTGATGGTACCTTTTTTGGTACACATAATAATAAAGTTATTTTCAAGATATTCCTTGTCCTTCAGATTGATTATCTTGATATAAGCTTTGATATTTTCTTCCTTCGGAATATTGATAATATTTTGAATCGCCCTACCCTTAGATGTCCTGGTTCCTTCAGGAATTTCAAATACTCTCAACCAGAAACATTGTCCCGATTCGGTAAAGAATAACATGTAATTATGGTTAGAAGCAACCAGTAAATGCTCAATAAAGTCAGAATCGCGACTGTTACTACCTATTGATCCTTTGCCGCCTCTACCCTGCCTGCGGTATTCTGTTAATGGCGTACGCTTAATATAGCCTTCTCTCGAAATGGTTATTACAACGTCTTCATCCTCAATAAAATCTTCTGTTTGCATTTCGGCAGATGAATGAACCATTTCGGTTTTGCGCTCATCGCCGTATTTATCGCGTATTTCTATTAACTCATCTTTAATAATCTGCATTCTCAGACCTTCATCTGCTAAAATAGAGGTTAAGTAATCAATTAGTTTCATTAAGCCTTCATACTCATCTTTAATCTTATCACGCTCAAGTCCTGTTAACCTTCTTAGCGTCATATCCAGAATAGCACGGGCCTGAATATCTGATAAACCAAACTGGGTTATCAAACCTTCCCTTGCATCGTCCGGCGTATTTGAAGCACGTATTAATCTGATAACTTCATCCAGGTGATCAAGGGCTATCAGCAAACCTTCAAGGATGTGGGCACGTTTCTGAGCTTCAGATAGCTCAAATTTCGTACGGCGGATAACAACCTCATGCCTGTGTTCAACAAAATGGTGAATCAGGTCTCTAAGATTCAGCAGCATCGGCCTGCCATGTACCAGCGCAATGTTATTGATGCTGAATGAGGTTTGCAGCGATGTGTATTTGTAAAGATTATTTAAAACGATAGCAGCGTTAGCATCGCGTTTTATTTCATAAACTACACGAATACCCAACCTATTTGATTCGTCTCTTATGGCTGAAATGCCTTCCAGTTTCTTTTCATTAACCAATTCAGCAGTACGCTCAATCATTAATGATTTATTTACCTGGTACGGAACTTCGGTTACTATAATTCGCTCCCTATCGTTATTATAAGTTTCAATTTCAGCTCTTGATCTGATTACAATTCTTCCGCGGCCAGTCTCAAATGCCTCACGTGCACCTTCAAAGCCATAAATAATACCTCCTGTTGGAAAATCCGGGCCTTTTATGTACTTCATCAATTCGGCAACCTCAATCTGGCGGTTATCAATTAATGCAAGGGTTGCATTAACTACTTCCGTTAAGTTATGAGGGGCCATATTGGTAGCCATACCCACCGCAATACCCGATGCACCATTTACCAATAAGTTGGGAAATTTTGCCGGTAATACTGTTGGCTCCTGTAATGAATCGTCAAAGTTTAATTGAAAATCAATAGTATCTTTATTGATATCAGCAAGCATTTCTTCAGCTATCTTTTCAAGCCTCGCTTCAGTATATCGCATTGCTGCAGGTTCATCACCGTCAATTGAGCCGTAGTTACCCTGTCCTTCAACAAATGGATAACGTAAGCTCCAATCCTGTGCCATACGTACCATTGCATCATAAACAGATTTATCACCGTGCGGGTGATACTTACCCAGCACCTCACCCACTATACGGGCTGATTTTTTATAGGGTTTATTGTTATTTAAGCCCAGATCAAGCATACCGTATAAAACGCGTCTGTGTACCGGTTTTAAACCATCACGAACGTCAGGTAATGCTCTTGACACGATAACCGACATTGAATAATCAATGTAAGCTGAACGCATCTCTTCATCAATATTTATCGAAATTATTCTGTCTTCTTTTTGTGAATTATCGTTGTCTGTTCCTTCGGCCATTTTTATTTCGTTGTAGAATCTTCTCTATAATTGCCCGTTCAAAAAGTGTTTTTTAAACGACCTGCGAAGTTAAGAAAATTAATGGTTTTACCATGTGATTTTTAGTAACAATCGAGGTTTTATCCACATGATGAAGTATTTTATACCCACCAGTGTTTTATTTCATCAAGGTATTTTTGGGGATAAGGCTATTTTATTTTTTTCCAGTACTCTTCAACCTGCATGCCAGTGGGTAAAGTACCTTTGAGAGTCAGCGTATCGTGTTTTATGGTATACAGATAATGGATGGGGATATTGGTAATTTTTGAGGGTTGGCTGCAAAAAGTTTCTGTATCAACACAGGTATCGCCATTTAATACATAGTTACCAGCTTCAAATTTTTCGGGCTCGTACCCTTTTTCAACCGCAAAAGCTTCGTAGCTATTCTCGTTGTACTTGCGGTGCAAAGCATACTCAGTTGGCGCTCCTTCTTTTTTACCATTGTAAACACCGCCCACAAACTCCCAGGTGCCTTTAAGACTTACTGGTTTAGAGAACGAACACAGGAGTAAAGCTGCAAAAAGAAGACCCGATTTTTTTAACATAAGTCGATTTTTAAACCCAGTTAATTCCTTTTTTTAGTAAAGACATGGTCTTTTCTTCTTCGCTGCCTGGTTGGGGTTTATAATCATACACCCATTTGGCTGTTGGGGGCAGGCTCATCAATATGGATTCAATGCGACCATTCGTTTCAAGACCAAACCGCGTGCCCGCGTCATAAACCAAGTTAAATTCGGTGTATCTGCTGCGGCGCTGATATTGCCATAGCTGATGATTTTCATCGAAATCT
>JABDEQ010000004.1:0-8169 GCA_013286985.1 Bacteroidota bacterium
AGAGTGCCGGTAATCCGGGCAATAACCTGAACGATGACATAGGTCCCTGGGTAACCAAAGCTACAAGCAACCCAAATGCAGAAGTTTTTGCTTTTGGGTCTGGCTGGGACGATAATGCCGGTGGTGCTCATCCTGATCTACATCCGTATTTTAATCCTGATCCGCCGGTTGGGATCCATGATATCCACATGAATCAGGGTGATACCGGGCATGAAGCACAATACAATGGCATTAACCAGGACGGAGCGCTGTTCTTTTATTTTAAAGATACCAATACCTGGGTAGCCATGTTTTTCAGGTTTCAAAACCAAAGCACCAATACAGATGATAATGGTAATGTAAGTTAAAACTTTGGCAAGCAATTACGGAGCGAAGTAATGAAGCGTTCACGGTGTTCATGCGTTCAAAAATGAACACCTGCAATTAATCGTAGGGTGCAAATCAAATTGTCGCGTTTACACACCAGACGTTCCGATGGAACGTTAACACCTGTTTTAATGCTGGACTACCAACCGACCGTCTTGTAAGGATGAAAAATGGAGTTGATCGTCCTGTAAGGACGGCTGGTTGGCAGAAAAAATATTCAACAATTTTTACGTTCCATCGGAACGTTTCGTGCCAAAGCGACAATTTGAATTGCACCTTAATAGTATTGCATATCATCTTAAAAAGTTCTTTCTTTGTTATTATGAGTCAACCGCTTAACCAGGTCAGAGCCGCTTTTGCCTTATCCAGGTATAGTTTGCTGGCAATGTTCAGAAGTCCGACTTCTATAGTGTTTTCATTACTGTTCCCCATTATTTTTATTACCGTTTTTGGATCCATTAACCCCGGTAAACCTCTGGTAATGAAATTGGCGATTATCCCGGGTAGCGATACCTCCAATTTTGTATTTAAGGCGATAAAGGGAATCTCCAACATCAGCATTGTTACAGGGCTTTCCGCCGCCCAACTGAAGGAAGATTTGGATAAAGGACGGATAACCGCTCTTTTGGATATAACAAAAGATGCCACGAACCATCAAATACCGCATTATACCGTTCATCTGCAAGCGGCGGGGGCTTCGGGCGAAAGCGTGGGGATGCTGGAAACAGAAATTAACGCCGCCATAGCGCAAATCAATAAAAAGGCTTTTCCGGCTAATCTTTCTATAGCAAATGTTGAGCTCACCAAAAGCAAAGGGAGGGTTTACAAATCAATTGATTTTATTTTACCGGGCCAGTTGGGTTTTTCACTGCTGATGGCTGGTGTGTACGGATCTTCATTCCTGTTGTTTAGTTTACGTAAAGATTTAGTGCTAAAACGGCTCAGAGTTGCCCCTATAAAACGACGGACAATTATAGCCGGCGAAATGCTTAGTCATTTATTTTTCCATGTCATCAGCTTTATTATTATGGTGATGCTGGGCTTTTTTGTTTTTGATTTTACGCTGATAAACGGCTTTGCAACGCTGGTTGAGATGCTTTTCTTTTCTCTTTTCGGCTTATTTATATTTATGGGGATAGGATTCATCATCAGCGGCGTGGTGCAGAATGAAAACTCGATAGCGCCCATTGCCAACACCATTGTGTTGCCGCAGATTTTGCTTTGCGGTTTGTTTTTTCCGATAGAAAATTATCCGCACTGGCTGCAGCAGTTCTGCAATATATTACCGCTTACTTTATTTGTGGATGGGCTCCGTAAAATAGCTTTTGAGGGTACTCATTTGGTGCAACTGCCCCTAACCATTGGCGGTTTGGTTGTTTGGACGCTTATTATTGGGTCGATATCTGTAAAATCATTTAAGTGGGAGTAGGGCCAATTCAATCTGTTATCCTGTACATTTTTTTCATGCCATCACTTATCATTTCTATGGCCTTCTTCCTGCTAAAAATGTGCTGCATTAAAAAAGAAACCAGCTTGTTTCCTGTGCCGCTTATAAAAACCGGGGCGGTGCCTATTCTTTTTAAGCATTCTTCAACCACCTGTTCGGGTAATTGGGGCTTGGGCTCCAGCGCGCTGGCCTTGCCGGGTTTGGTGTTAATATAATTTGGAGTAGCAGTTGCACCCGCGCAGCAAGTAATAACATCAACACCATGTGGTCGCCATTCATACCAAAGGCCCTCGGCCAGCACCCGGTTAAACGCTTTGGTTGCCGCATAGGTTGATAGATAACCCGATCCCTGGAAACCGGCTATTGACGCCATCACTACTATACCACCCTTACGCCGTTTAACCATTTGACCACCAAAATAATGCAGCAACGAAAGTTGCGTAAGCATATTTACTGCTGCTATATTGTTATGGGTTGATACACTGGTAGCCAGATAAGGGCCGATGTAAGATAACGCCGCATTGTATACCAAAAAGTCAATTTCGGTATCGCCTATAGCGCTCACTATTTGTGCTGTAGCGTCCGGTGCCCCCAAATCGCAAACTACCGGCATCACCTTTACGCCAAATTGTGCGGCAATTTGTGCTGCGGTAGTTTCTAATAGGTCTTTACGGCGGGCTATCAATACCAGATCCATGCCTTTGGCTGCCAAAGCGTGGGCATATGCTGCACCCATACCTTCTGACGCGCCTGCTATTAATGCAGTGTTGCCGTATTTTTCTTTAAAAGTCATTTGGCTGGTGCTGGTTTTGCCGAAAATGGATAAACGGACTGCCACATGCGGTACATGGCAATCAACGGGAAAATTATCCAGGCTGCATTTGATAAAAATACGCGCGGTAACTGCGGCGAAGCATGTTCGCCCACTACCTCTTCAAATAATATAATAGTTACGTTAGTGAGCATTACCGATGCCCACACAATAGTTGCAAAGCGAATCCAATTTTTGCCTTTTGCGTAGGCGTAAATGGCGATGGCATAAAAGGGGCCAAAGAAAATGGAATCAATCCAGATCGTGGCACGCCACCACGCAGGCCTTGCCATTAAAACCGGGTCGAAATTGCGGCCATACCAATGCACCAAATCAACCATTTTGGCTGGCGGCCAAATAGGATATTTAAAATTACTGACATTGGCAATTACCAGTTGTTCAATATCTACAATATAAGTAATGAAAAATAAATTGACACAGAAAAACACGATCAACGCAATATCAATTGGTCGCTTAGATAAGGGCAAAGGCTGCATAATTAGTTTTTAGGGTTAAGAAATTGAAGATAGCAAAAAAAATAAATTTATTGCGGTTGTAAACTTTACATAATCGGGCATAAATATTTATATTGTGTAAGCAATCATTTACCTGTACGTCTTTTTTGAAACTATGAAAAAGCTTCTTCTTTTTGTGGCGATACTATCAGCTACATCTGCTATGGCGCAAAATAATAAAGCCGGGAAGGCCGACTCCATTATGCACATTTGGGAAACTGTGGAAAAAGATGGAAAAATGCAGATATTGAAAAACGAGAGTGGCTACTACGGCAAAATGATTTATGGCAAGGACCTGCTTGAGGCAGATGGCAAAACCTATAAAAAGGATGTAAACAATCCCGACCCTGCTTTAAGATCCAGGTCATTAAGAGATTATACACTGGTTTCGGGTTTGGTTTATAAAGATGGCAAGTGGGTTGATGGCAAAATTTATGATTATTCAACCGGAAGCAGCTATGACGTTAACCTCGAAATAAAAGATGGCGTTTTGCACATGCGCGCCTTCAAGGGTACACCTATGTTTGGAAAAACTATTAAATGGACCTTGATTGAATAGGTGCTTATCAGGCGGCTTTATGCTCGTCGTATTCTTTTTGCAACACCCGGGCAGTTTGTGTACTGCCATCGTGACTCCATCCGGGAGGATTAAGAAAGTATTGGATCTTGTTTTTTAAAGTCGGCGCCTTTTTTACGTCGTGCAACAAAGCTTTCCATTCGTGGAAGAGAATATTTACAGGGCCCAGGTTATCCGGTTGTTTGGTTAACCCGAATTTAACAGGCTCTGGTAAGTCTTCATCGCGAAAAGTGCCGAATATCCTGTCCCAAATAATCAGCACCATACCCATGTTTTTATCCAAATAGGGAATGTTTGATGCATGATGTACCCTGTGATGCGCCGGCGTTACAAATATCCATCCGTACCATTTTGGCAAAGGGACTTTATATTGCGTATGTACCATATTGCCATATAACTGGGTAACCAGGTAAGCATATAAAATATCAACGGCGTTAAAGCCTATTAAAGCTAAAGGCAAGTAAAAAAACACCCGGTATAAAGGCTCGAAAACAGTTGAGCGGAAGCCGGTGGTGAAATTAAAATGCTCTGAAGAGTGATGTGTAACGTGTATGGCCCAAAAAAGACGACAATAATGGCCTGTATAGTGCAAAGCCCAATACAAAAAATCCTGAACTACAACCAAAACCAGCCAATAAACAATGGGATTGCTTATCTGGAATAATCTGTACTGATAAGTAAAGTTAAGAATGAAAAAAGTGCTGCCATTTACCACCAGGTTTAAAAGAAAAGCAAGCGTGGTTAGGTAAATATTTGTCAGCGTATCGCGCTTTTCGTAGTATTTGCGATTTTCGCGATAGCTAAACCACATCTCACAAACAGTGAGTACAACCAATAAGGTAACCAGTATAATCGCGGTTTGTTGCCTGTGATCTAAATGAATCATATTATATGGAAGCGTAATAGTTCAAACTTTCACAAAGATCGTCATCCGTAAAAAAATTATCAAGCTTGTATTGTCCTATATGTGTCAATAATGTGCAGTTAATGTTACCGTTAACATTCTTTTTATCCTTGCGCATAATAGCCAGCAAGTCTTTATAATCTTCTTTTTTTAATTTGTATTTCGGATACAGGGCACCAAATACTTTTACTATTTCTTCAAGTTCTTCCGTGCTAAGCCCCGCGCTTTTATGAGAAAGATAAGATTCGCAGATCATTCCAATGGCAATGGCTTCACCGTGTGTTAAAGGTTTTTTATCCTTACTTAACGAGTTGGTTTCAACCGCATGACCAATAGTATGCCCAAAGTTAAGCGACTTGCGGATGCCTTGTTCTGTAGGATCTTCAATTACAACTTTATTCTTGATCTCCACAGAATGATAGATCAATTGAGCGTCCGGAATATTCAGGTCACTGCTTTTAAGGGCATTCCAATAGGTGGAGTCGATAATTAAGCCATGTTTCAACATTTCGGCAGTGCCCGAAAGAACTTGTCTGGCCGAAAGCGTTTTTAAGAAGTCGACAGCAATAAAAACAGCTTTAGGTTGGGTAAAAGTGCCTACAATGTTTTTTACATTATCCAAATCAATACCTGTTTTGCCACCAACGGAAGCATCCACCTGCGAAAGCAGGGTAGTGGGCACGTGTACAAAATCAATTCCCCTTTTGAAAGTTGACGCAGCAAAACCACCCATGTCGGTAATTACGCCACCACCAAGGTTTATTAATAAACTTTTACGGTCGGCTTCAAAATCAATCAGCAGTTTCCAAATGCCTATGCAAAAATCGATATTCTTGTTTTCTTCGCCGGCAGGTATTTCCAGGAGGTCGAAATTATCCATCCCGTCAAAGTGGGGTTTCACCAGCGGCAGGCAATGTTCAGCGGTGTTTTCGTCGGTTAAAAGAAAAGCCCGGGAGTAATTTCCCTGTTTTACAAATTTCACCAGTTCCTCAATACTGTTATCGAAAAAAATAGGGTAATTGTCGCTTTGAATAGTTTTCATGATTAGATAATCCTGATAGTTTCGCCCCTGAATTCTACAACGTCGCCTTTTTGAACTTTAAGACGCTTGCGGTAATCAACCTGGCCATTATATTTTACTTCGCCCTCAGTTACAACAATTTGCGCCTCGCCACCGGTTTGCACCAGGTTGGCCGCCTTTAATAATTGTATCATCGGGATATAGTCGCCAGTAACTTTAAATTCTATCATCGGAATGCAAAATTAAACTATTCGCGGAATAATGAGATATGTTGATTTGCATTTTATAATTTTGCACCCTCTTTACTGGTTCGTGGCACTCAGTTTAAATTAAAACAAAGCAATTTGAATGCCCGAACGATGAATGATGAATTATGGGTCAAAATAATAACTTGTCTTTTGAAAATACAGAGATTGCCTTCAAGCACTCTTCTAATACTGATCTAAAACGCGCTTATTGGTTATTCAGGGTAATTAACATTAATTTTTTAGTTAAAATCGGCCCTCCGATAACCAACTTTGCTGTAAAAGTGGGGCTGCCAATTAAAGGCCTTATCAAGGCGACCATATTTAAACACTTTTGCGGCGGCGAAACCATCCGCGAATGCGAAAAAACCATACAAAGCCTTCATGAAGGAAATGTAGGAACCATATTGGATTATTCGATTGAAGGGGAAGATGACGAACAAGTATTTGACAATACCCGCGATGAAATTTTACGTACGATAAGGCGCGCAGCAAAAGATAAGTCAATCCCTATTACCGTATTTAAAATTACCGGCGTAGGGCGATTCTCCTTATTGGAAAAACTGGATGAGAAAATTTCATTGACTGACGCAGAGCAAGCAGAGTGGAAAAAAGTTGAGGACAGGGTGTTTGCAATTTGTGAAAAGGCTTTTTCTGCGGGTATTCCGGTGATGATTGATGCTGAGGAAACATGGATACAGGATACCATTGACCAATTGGCTGTAGATATGATGCGTCGCTTTAACAAGGGAAAAGCGATTGTTTATAATACTTACCAGCTATATCGTCATGATAAATTGACCTCGTTAAAAGATGATCATCAGATAGCGGCAAAAGAAGGATTTATTTTAGGTGCAAAATTGGTTCGCGGCGCTTACATGGAAAAAGAACGCAAGCGGGCCGAAGAAAAAGGTTATCCATCCCCAATTCAACCTGACAAACAATCGGCCGATAAAGACTACGATGCGGCGCTAGATTACTGTACCGATCATATTAACCAAATAGCATTTGTAGCCGGTACACATAACGAAGATAGTTGCCGTTTGCTTGCCGAATTGCTGGATAAAAAAGGAATAGGTCATAAAAACACTCATGTTTACTTTTCACAATTGCTAGGCATGAGCGATAACCTGAGCTTTAATTTGGCTAATGCTCAATATAACGTTGCTAAATATGTGCCTTACGGGCCAATAAAGGCGGTATTGCCTTACTTATTCAGACGGGCCCAGGAAAATACCGCAATAGCAGGTCAGATGAGCCGCGAATTGAGTTTGATAGTTAAAGAGGTAAAAAGACGGCGATTGATTAAATAATGGTTGATGTTTTGTTACGATGCTGAACCGGTAAATCCAAACAGTTTTTGGATACTATCGGGCGCGGTCATCAGATAGGTCTGAATGCCCAATTTTTTTGCACCTTCAATATGTTGGGGACTATCATCGATAAATAAGGTTTCAGCTGAATTAAGGTTGTTTTCAGTTAATACCTGCTCGAAAATTTCAATCTCTGGTTTTCTTTTGCCCATCAGGTGGGAGTAATAAACTTTTTCAAAAAGATGGTCATTACCATCAAACCCAAAATCAGCTTTGAGGTAGTTCATGATATAGTCGAAATGAATTTCGTTGATATTACTCAATAAAAAAGTACGGTATTTGGACTTAAGACTATCCAGCAGTTCATGATTACCTTTGGTTACCCCCACCAGTAAACTGTTCCATGCATGATCAATTTGTTGATCTGTTAAGTCTTTTCTATTAGTTAATGCCCGTATCCCATCCCTGAATTGCTGCGATGAGATATCTCCTCTTTCAAAAGCGGTAAATATGGGGTCCTGAATTTTATGCGAATAAAAGGTATTTGCGTTGTCAATTCCCAATGCCTCCCAGGCTTGCTGACTTTTTGGAAAATCCAGTTGAAAAATGACATTTCCGTAGTCAAATATGATATTTTTAATATTGGAGGGTAGCATAATCAGGATAAAATAGTGTGATTTAATCTGTTTTAAAGCGGATGACTTTGTAAATATATTAATTAAGGAGAAACCGTAATTGGTTAACTTAAATTAAAATTATAACTAACTTAAACTAATATGATTGTAAATTGTCTGTTTACCTTTAGCAAATTAGTCTTATAATTGTGGCAGAATCTATACTTAATTGCGGCAATAAAGGCGTTTTTGCTTTTTACTACTTATGAAACAACTAAAACAACTACTGTACTTAACATTAATAATAGGCTTAACACTGGTATCAGTAGGAGTAAAGGGGCAGACTGGCAGTTTAG
>JABDEQ010000004.1:8269-52848 GCA_013286985.1 Bacteroidota bacterium
ACTTATGAAACAACTAAAACAACTACTGTACTTAACATTAATAATAGGCTTAACACTGGTATCAGTAGGAGTAAAGGGGCAGACTGGCAGTTTAGGATCGCAGAGCATACCGCAGAACTTGTCGAATGTAAACGTGAGCGACCTGAGCGATGCACAGATCCGGCAGATGTTACAGCAAGCTTCGGCAGCGAATATCAGCGACAACCAGCTGTTACAGCAGGCCGCCAGCCGTGGTCTGCCTGACGACCAGGTACAGGCGCTGCAAAAACGGATAGCCGACATCCGTGCGAAAGACGGCACCACCAGCGGTTCAACGGGAATAGATACCAGTTACCGCCCCACGCGCCGGTTAAATTACGTAGCGGATAGCGACTCGGTAAACCGGGTAAAGAATAACGGCCCCAAAAAGTTACAGGTATTCGGATCTGAGCTGTTCCGGAACAGCAATATGAAATTTGAGCCTAATTTAAAGATCGCCACCCCGATTAATTATATTATCGGCCCCGAAGATCAGTTGAATATCAATGTATACGGCAAATCGGTAGCCAACTGGAAGCTGGAAGTATCGCCAGACGGGAATATCAACGTACCGGGAGTAGGCGTAATTAATGTAGTAGGTAAAACAATAGAACAGGCCAGTGCCACCATCAAGAGCCGGCTGTCAGCCAGTAACTATGCCGTGGGTCACGGTACCGAGGTACAGATAGGTTTAGGCAATATCCGTAGTATCAAAGTTATTATTGCGGGCCAGGTAACCCGGCCGGGCAGCTATACGCTGCCCTCATTAGCCACGGTATTTAATGCACTGTATGCAGCGGGCGGCCCGAATGATAAAGGCAGCTACCGCCAGATAGCAATCATCCGCAATAACCGGATTATCCGTCACCTGGATGTATATGATTTTTTAACCAAAGGCGAGCAAAAAGACAATATAACCCTGGAAGACCAGGATATCATCCAGGTACCCACGTACCGTACCCGTGTAGAACTGGCGGGAGAGGTAAAGATCCCTGCACTGTTTGAAGTATTGCCGGGGGAAAGTCTGAACGATGTGATCGGCTTTGCAGGCGGTTTCACAGACCAGGCATACACGGCAAGGATCAAAGTGATCCAGATAGCGGACCAGCAAAAACGGATCACCGATGTGCTGGAAAATGATTACAAAAGCTATACCCCCTTACGCGGCGATAAATATAAAGTAGAAAAGATCCTGGACCGCTACGAAAACAGATTGGTAATCACCGGCGCGGTATTCCGCCCGGGTGAATACGAATTGCAAAAAGGACTGACGGTATCGCAGCTGATAGCCAATGCAGCCGGCTTAAAAGAAGACGCCTTTGGCGGCAGAGGAACCATCACCCGGCTAAATGCGGACAACAGCAAAGCATTGATCCCATTCAATATCACCGAGATCATCAGGAAAACAGCAGCCGATATCCCGCTGCAAAGAGAAGACAGCATCCATATCGTATCGATCTTTGACCTGCGCGACAAATACCAGGTAATGGTAAAGGGCGAAGTGCGCAAACCGGGAACGTATGCCTATGCCGATAGTATGACGGTAGAGGACCTGATAGTAAAAGGGGGCGGTTTTGCCGAAGGAGCCAGTGCGAAACGGATAGAAGTATCACGTCGGGTAAATAACAGCGACCCGATGTCCAAGGAGAGTATAGTGGCACAGGTATTTACAGTAAACGTAGATGCGGGCCTGGTAGAAGGCGAAGCCAACTTCCGCCTGCATCCGTTTGATATCGTATCGGTATACAGCCTGCCGGGCTATGAAAAGCAGCGGGTAGTACGTGTACAGGGTGAAGTGATATACCCGGGCTATTATACGATACAGAAGAAAGATGAAAAGATCTCGGATATGATAGCGCGTGCCGGTGGCTTATCAGCCTCGGCAGATGTAGAGGGGGGCACCTTAAAACGGAGCAATATAGCGATACTGGGTGTAGACAAAAACAAGGCCGACACGGCTGAGCTGGTTCGTGACCGTCAGACACGGATGAACCAGTTACAATTGACCTACAAAGACACCGCAAAAGCAAAAACGCAAGACACCACCCAGCGAAACAACTATGTAGGGATAGATCTGAAGAAGATATTGCAGCAACCGGGCAGCAGTATAGACTTACTGGTAGAAGACGGAGATGAGATCAGGGTACCCAAACAACAACAGATAGTGCGGGTAAACGGCGAGGTACTATACCCAAGTGCGGTAGTATACAGCAATAACAAATCATTTACCGATTATGTGTATAATGCAGGAGGGTACTCACCAAGTGCATTAAAAAGAGGGGCTTATATTGTATACCCTAACGGAACAGTACGAGCAACACGTAAATTCCTGTTCTGGAACAGCCATCCGGATGTACGCCCCGGCAGTGAGATCTATGTGCCTAAGAAACTGCCGCCACGTACAGATGTAGGCTCGCAGATAATAGGTTATGCAACAGCTCTTGCATCACTGGGTGCTATTATTTTTGGAATTATTAGTTTAAACAAATAAGATAACAAACTCTCTGTTTCAATTAGATTTTAATATGAATCAAGGTAATTCATCAAATAAGGCAAATAATTCGGGTGAGATAGCCATTGACGACATTTTAGCCAAAATTCAATCTGCTATAAAATATTATAGAACTAAATGGCCGTTTATTTTAATTATATGTTTAATTGGAGCATTATTAGGCTTAGCTTATTCCATTTTAAAAAAACCTACTTATACAGCTGTTTGTTCATTTGTTTTGGATGATTCTAAAAGCGGTGGAGGAATGGGACAATATGGGGGGCTTGCAGCTTTAGCCGGAATAAATTTAGGCGGTGGTGGCGGTTCTACTATTTTTGAAGGCGATAACATAATGGAGCTATATAAATCACGTACAATGATTGAAAAGACTTTACTTAACAGTTGCAATTTTAACGGCAAAAAAGAACTGTTGATTGATAGGTTTTTATACCCTCCGTATTTACCAGGTACTTCAAAAGATAAAGAATTAAAATATATAGATTTTAATACGAATTCTGATAATTTCAGTCGTGCACAAGATAGTGTTATAACGGAATTGACTGGGATCTTCAATGAGAAAATATTGACTGTAGAGAAACCGGATAAAAAGCTTAACATTATTGCCGTAAAGGTTGTAACTAAAGATGAGCTTTTTTCAAAATTTTTTACTGAAAGGCTGGTTCAAACGGTTAATGATTTTTATGTTCAAACCAAAACAAAAAAAGCATTTCAAAACGTCCAGATATTGCAGCGACAGGCAGATAGTGTCAGAGCAATTTTGAATTCTTCTATCAATGGTGTTGCTTCTGCAATAGATGCGGCCCCTAATGCAAATCCTGAAATGTCAACACTTAGGGTGACATCTCAAAAAAGGCAAATAGATGTTCAGGCTAATACTGCAATCTATAGTCAAATGGTGCAAAATCTGGAATTAGCAAAAATCTCATTAAGGCAGGAAATACCCCTAATTCAGATAATTGATAAGCCAGTACTGCCTTTAGCAAAAAATAAAGTAAAAAAAATTACAGCTATATTCATTGGAATAATATTGGGTTTTGTATTTGCTATAGCTATACTAAGTTTTAAAAAAATACTATGGAGGTTGTTCCAGAAAGGTTAATTCCAGCCTTTTAATATAATAAATATTTTCAGATAAACAAAAAAATGCTATTTGAGAATCTATACTTACAATTCAAAATATCTTTAATTAGTCGATAAATTTAATATGTTTTCAAATAAATGTGTATTAATAACCGGGGGCACTGGGTCTTTGGGGAAAGAATTAACAAAAACCATCCTTGAAAAGTGGCCGGATGTAAAACGATTGGTTATTTATTCAAGAGATGAGCAGAAGCAATTTCAAATGGAGCAGGAATATCCGGTTAGTATTTATCCGGCCATGAGGTATTTTATAGGCGATGTGAGAGATTTGGAACGTTTAAAGCGCGCATTTACTGGAATTGATTATGTTATACATGCCGCTGCAATGAAACATGTTCACATTGCCGAGTATAATCCTGATGAATGCGTGAAAACGAATATTGGAGGCGCTGAAAATGTAATCAAAGCGGCGTTAGATTCAAATGTAACAAAAGTTGTTGCGCTATCTACAGATAAGGCCTGTGCTCCAATCAATTTATACGGGGCCACAAAATTAACCTCTGATAAACTTTTTATTGCAGCAAATAACATTAAGGGAACTAAAAATATTAAGTTTTCGGTTGTGCGATATGGCAATGTTATGGGTTCAAATGGTTCAGTTATTCCTTTCTTTCTGAAAAAGAAAAGTGAGGGTGTTTTACCAATAACAGATCCTAATATGACAAGGTTTAACATCTCTTTAAAAGGAGGGGTTGATATGGTATTACATGCGTTAGATACAGCCTGGGGGGGGGAGCTATTTGTTCCTAAAATACCGTCTTACAGAATTACAGATGTTGCACAAGCAATTGGACCTGAATGTGAACATAGGATAGATGGCATCAGGCCGGGTGAAAAGATACATGAAGAAATGATTTCCGGCTCAGATTCATTTACCACCTATGATTTGGGTAAGTATTATGTCATCCTTCCACAGGTTCCTAATTGGGATTTAAATAATTATAAAAGAGATTTTAATGCGAAGTTAGTGCCACAAGGCTTTAATTATTCATCTGGTGAAAATACAGAATGGGAAACAGTTGAGAGTTTACGAGCCTTAATTGTTGAACATGTGGATCCTACATTTAAACTATAATTTATGCATAAATCAATTCCATATGGGCGGCAGCACGTTACTGATGAAGATGTTAATGCAGTTGTAGAAGTATTAAAAGGCGATATTTTAACTCAGGGCCCCAAAATAGAAGAGTTTGAAAAATCTTTTGCTGAATATATAGGATGCAAATATGCTGTGGCCGTTGCTAATGGTACCGCGGCGCTGCACTTGTGCACGTTAGCTTTGAACGTTGGTAATGGAGATAAAGTAATTACCACGCCAATTACCTTCTCTGCTTCTGCAAATTGTATAAGATACTGCGGCGGGGAAGTCGTTTTTGCTGATATTAACCCGCAAACATATCTTTTGGATATAAATGCTGTGCGTTTATTACTCGAAGCTTCTCCTACCGGAACATATAAAGGAATTATCCCTGTTGATTTTGCCGGAAGAAGTGTAGACCTTGAAGCATTTGGCCAATTAGCGAAAGAACACGGGTTATGGATAATTGAAGATGCATGTCATGCTCCAGGCGGTTATTTTATAAATAAGCACAACAATATTGAAAATTGTGGAAACGGAAATTTTGCCGATCTTGCTATTTTTTCTTTTCACCCTGTAAAACATATAGCAAGCGGCGAGGGAGGGATGATTACCACAAATGATGCTGCGCTTTATAACCGGTTACTTAAACTTAGAACACATGGTATTACGCGTAATGTGGTTGATTTTAAAAACGATGTCTCTTTAGCGGTCGGATTTTCAACTGATGATAGTAATACTTTTCCAGCCTGGTACATGGAAATGCAGGAATTAGGGTTTAATTACCGGCTAACTGATTTTCAGGCGGCGCTTGGAATGTCACAATTAAAGCGAGCCAATAAAGGCTTAATTCGTAGAAAAGAGATTGCGAAGGAATATAATGACGCATTTTTAGGCAAGAATTGGTTAACCGGTCAATCAGGCGTTGTTGAGGGCCATGCCTATCATTTATATATTTTAGAAGTTGAGGATCGGCTGGGCCTGTATAACTTTCTGCGAAGCGCTAATATTTTTGCACAAGTGCATTATATACCAGTCCACTTAATGCCCTATTATAAAGAATTTGGATGGAAAGAGGGTGATTTTCCTAATGCAGAAAAATATTATAAGCACTGTATTAGTTTGCCAATGTACCCAACTTTATCAAAAGAAGAGCAACAATTTGTTATTAAAACTATTTTTGAATATTATCAATAAAAAAGCTGACGCTAGATTTGTTCGAAATAAAGAAATATATAGATAAACTACTTAACCGAAGAGTGTTTTATAAAAAAAGTGCCTCTTTCTTAAAAAGATATCTGTGCAAGCTATAAATAAAATTATCCTGGGAACGGTGCAGTTCGGTTTAAACTACGGTATAAATAATACAACAGGTAAACCCAATCAGGTAACGGTAAATGAAATTCTTTATGCAGCGCATAATTTAGGTGTGCGGTGTTTAGATACAGCCGAAGCTTATGGTGATGCACACAAAATTATTGGCCGGTTTCATGCAGATAATCCCGCTCATATTTTTAATGTTATAACTAAGCTGCCCAAGCATATTGATGAAAGCTTTAGTGAAAAAATTGAAAAATATTTGCGGGAGTTAAATATTAAGCAATTACAAGGATTATTATTTCATTCCTATCAAACTTATAAGGATAACAAAAAGAATATTGAGTTATTATATGATTATAAGCGTGCAGGAAAAGTAAAATATCTTGGTGTTTCAGTATATACCAATGCAGAAATGGAAGATGTGATTGAAGATCCGGGTATGCAAATAATACAGCTTCCTTTTAATTTATTTGATAATAACAACTTGCGAGGAAGTATGTTGGAAAAAGCAAAGAAAAAAGGAAAGATTATCCATACACGTTCGGCATTTTTGCAAGGGCTATTTTTCTCTTCATTGCAAAGTGAAACAGCAATTGTAAAATCGTTAGCCAAAGAGTTGGGCGTTATTCAACAGCTTAGCAAAGATTCACAAATTCCGTTGCAAAAAATTTCATTGAACTATTGTCTCCAAAATAAAAATATAGATAATGTTTTAATAGGAGTTGATAATTTGGATCAGTTAATGAAAAATTTTGAAGGCGCTGATAGTACTTTGTCAAATGAGCTTATTGAAAAGATTAATGAAATTCATATAAAAAATGTTGATTTATTAAACCCCTCTTTATGGAATCAATAAAAACGTTATTAATAACACAAGCTCGTTTAGGCAGCACGCGTTTGCCGGGTAAAGTTCTTTTAAAAATCAACAACGAGGAGTTATTAAACATTCATTTAAATCGGATAGAAGAATGTAGGCTTGTTGACAAATTTATTGTAGCAACTACAACAAATGAGGAAGATGATGCAATTGTTTCTCTTTGCCACAAAAGAAATGTTCAGAGCTCCAGAGGGTCTGTTGAGGATGTATTAGACAGATTTTACCAGGCGGCGAAAGACATAAAACCTGAGTGGGTAGTTCGCCTTACTTCAGATTGCCCCTTGATTGATCCGACGTTAGTCGACGCTGTGATTGCTTTTGCGCAAGTTAATGAGGTAGATTATTGCTCTAATACCCTGATTGAAAATTTTCCAGATGGTCAAGATGTTGAAGTTTTTAAATATTCAGCTCTGGAACAGGCTTGGAAAGAGGCAAAATTAAAATCTGAAAGGGAGCATGTTACGCCATATATCAGAAAAAATTCAAATCACAACGGCGGTAGTTTATTTAGCGCCATTAACTTTCCATGCATTGATAATTTTTCCTATATCAGAATGACTGTGGATGAACCTCTTGATCTTGAGTTAATTGAAAAAGTTATCTTGAATTTAGGGACAGATCAATCGTGGTTAACTTATACTAATTATATTATAAATAATCAGTTAAATCAAATTAATGCTAATATTATCAGGAATGAGGGGATGTTGAAATCCTTAAAAAACGATTAAATAATACTATGGGAAAAGGACAGGAATTATATAAAAAAGCAAAAACACTTATACCGGGTGGCACAATGCTGCTCTCTAAACGGCCTGAAATGTTTTTGCCCGATCAATGGCCATCTTATTTTTCAAAGGCAAAGGGATGCAAAGTATGGGATCTTGACGGCAGGGAATTAATAGATATGTGTATTATGGGAATTGGTACCAACACCCTTGGGTATGGTAACGATGAGGTGGACGCTGCTGTTATGGAAGTTGTAAAAAACGGCAACATGAGCACCCTTAGCTGCCCGGAAGAAGTATACCTTGCTGAAAAGCTTATAGAAATAAATCCATGGGCCGATATGGTAAGATTTGCCCGTAGTGGAGGCGAAGCAAATTCTATAGCAATACGAATAGCCCGTGCGGCTTCTGGGAGAGATAAAGTTGCAATTTGCGGGTATCATGGCTGGCATGATTGGTATTTATCGGCCAATCTTAATAAAGGAGATGACTTATCAGGACATTTGATTCCCGGTTTAAATCCAAATGGCGTACCCAAGAATTTAAAAGATACAGTTTATCCATTCCATTATAACAACTATGAAGAATTACTGTCAATAGTGGAAACAAATGATATTGGCGTTATCAAAATGGAGGTGGTACGTAATTTTGGTCCGGAAGATAATTTTTTACAAAAGGTCAGAGACTTAGCCACAAGTAAAAATATTGTATTGATTTTTGATGAATGCACTTCTGGTTTTAGAGAAACATTTGGAGGCATATATAAAAAATATGGCGTAGAGCCAGATATGGCGATGTATGGCAAAACCATAGGCAATGGTTATGCGTTAACCGCAGTGGTTGGTAAACGATCGGTAATGGAAGCTGCCCAAACAACATTTATCAGCAGTACTTTTTGGACAGAACGTATCGGCCCAACGGCTGCGCTTGCTACGTTAAGGGTAATGGAACGGGTAAAATCATGGGACGTAATCACTTCAATTGGTAAAAAAATGCAGACAGGCTGGCAAAAATTGGCTGATAGCCATCATTTGTCAATTACAATTGCAGGGATACCGGCTTTGAGCACCTATAGTTTTAATAGTGAAGATGCTATGCCCTATAAAACACTTATTGCCCAGGAAATGTTGAAGAAAGGCTTTTTGGCAACAACCAATTTTTATGCCTGTACTGAACATACCGACGATAAATTTGAGTTGTATTTTAATGCATTAGATGAGGTTTTTACAACTATTGCTAAATGCGAAAATAAAGATTTAGATATTAAGAGTCTTTTGGAAGGCCCGGTATGTCATTCTGGGTTTAAAAGGTTAAATTAATTGAAAAACAACAAAGTTTTTTTTAGGGTTGATGGCAGTACACAAATTGGCCTGGGCCATTTAATACGTTGCCTGGCTTTAGCTTACATGCTAAAGAATAGGTTTCAAATTTTTTTTGTAAGTATTGAAATCCCCGAACAAATTATTTCTGAAATAATCGGCGGTGATTTTACATTAATAAAAATCCAGTATCCTGATGATTTCTTTACCCTTATTAATGATAAGGATATTGTTGTTATGGATGGGTATCAGTTTAGTGTAGAATATCAAAAGGGCGTAAAAAAGACAGGCAGTAAACTGGTTTGTATTGACGATTTGCATGAGGTTGAGTTTGTGGCTGACTTGATAATTAATCATACGCTAGCTGTAACACCTCATGATTATGATGCACAGCCTTATACCCGATTTGCGTTGGGATTAAACTACGTATTATTGCGTCCATTGTTTTTGGGGCAGGCAAAAAAAGCTCAAACCATAAGGGGAACTGACACTATACTTATATGTTTTGGGGGAGCTGATCCAAAAAATCTAACTAAACAGGCTTTAGAAATTATTTTGAATGCTTTTGCCTTTAAAAAGGTTATAGTAGTTACCGGAGCCGCTTACATGTTTTCAGAGAGTATTAATTCGCTAATAAAAAGTAATTCAAGTGTTAACCATTATTCAGCCATAAGTGAAAATGAAATGTTAACAATAATGTTAGAGGCTGATTTGGCCGTGGTCCCTTCAAGTGGCATTTTGCTTGAGACGCTTGCAGCCGGATGCAAAATTATATCAGGTTTTTATGTTGACAACCAAAAAGTATTGTATCAAAAGTTCAAAAGTATAGGCGCATTTGTGGGTGCCGATAACTTTAACAAAGAAGATTTGGAAACTGCAATTGTAGCGAGTTTGAAAGTTGAAAAAACACAGTCAAAATTAATAGATGGGAACTCGGATAAAAATTTGCTGAATTGTTTTTACCGCCTTTCAGCATCATTAAGAAATGCAGAGCTTAGTGATTGTGATACAATATTCTCGTGGGTAAATGATTCAACCGTTCGAAGTAATGCTTTTAATTCACAGGTTATTGAATTGACCGATCATAAAACATGGTTTAATAAAAAGCTGGCAGATGAAAACTCCCATATCTTTATATTGTATTTTCAAAACATTAATTTTGGTCAAATCAGATTTGATATTGAAAATAAAACGGCAACAATAAGTTATTTAATTGATAAAGACTTTAGGGGTTTGGGTTTTGGCTCATTAATAGTAAAAAAAGGAATAGAAAAGATAAGTGAGATAAATAGAGAACTTACATTAATAGCTTTAGTAAAGCCAATAAATGAAGCATCGATAAAGGTTTTTCAGCATTTAGGCTTTCAGCAAAAAGAAGAAAATCATTCTCACTACGGAAATATATATTCCTTCAGTTTAGAATTATAATATACTTATTCTTTTTAGAAGTAATAAGTAATCAATTTTGACCAGTGTGTAGCATTAATGCTCATAATAAATAACAGTTATGCAAATTGGAAATTTTAAAATAGATAATAATAGCCCGGTATTTATAATAGCTGAACTTTCAGCTAATCATAATGGTAGTTTAGAAAATGCACTCCAAACAATCAAAGCTGCAAAGCGAGCCGGAGCCAACTGTATAAAACTCCAAACATATACCGCTGATACTATTACTATAGATAGTAGAAAAGATGATTTTAGATTAAAGCAGGGCACAATTTGGGATGATAAATATCTTTATGACTTATATAAGGAAGCTTACACCCCCTGGGAATGGCACAAGCAGCTATTTGAAGCAGCTGCGGCCGAAGGGTTAATTTGCTTTTCATCTCCTTTTGATTATTCTGCTGTTGATTTGTTAGAGGACTTAGAGGCACCGGCTTATAAAATTGCCTCTTTTGAAATTACTGATATCCCACTTATTGAGTATGTAGCCTCAAAGGGTAAACCCATTATCATATCTACTGGTATAGCCGAAATTGAAGATATAGAACTGGCTGTTAACGCTTGTAAAAGGAGCGGTAATAGTGACATTGCTTTATTAAAATGTACATCAAGTTATCCGGCGCCTATCGAAGAAGCAAATTTATTAATGGTGCGGGATATTGCTGAAAGATTTAAAGTTATTTCTGGCCTTTCTGATCATACAATGGGTAGCACAGCACCTATTGTTGCAACAGTTATGGGCGCAAAAATTATTGAAAAGCATTTTATTTTGGACAGATCTATTGGAGGACCTGATGCTTCATTTTCGATGAATGAACAAGAATTTACTGATATGGTAAAAGCCGTAAGAGAAACGGAAAAAGCAATAGGCCATGTAGATTACAAACTCACAGATAAACAAAAAAAAGGGAGAGAGTTTTCGAGATCGCTATATATAGTTAAAGACATGAAGGCTGGGGATGAAATTACGAGGGAGAATGTTCGCTCAATTAGGCCAGGATTTGGAATGCATCCTCGATACTATCATGAGATTTTAGGTAAAAAAATTAAAATCGATGCTGAAGCCGGATCTTCCTTAAATTGGGAAATGATCTAAGATCTTAAATTGAAGCTTTTGTATCCCTTAAAAAGGTTGAATGATTTTTTATAGCAACTAGATAGCCAAGGCGAGGTTCAATAAAAAATATATTGAACATTTAACAATTTTAATGTTCTATGGTCAGATATTTAAAAATCATAATAATTGCAACCAAGTCTGCTTTGCGGGCAACGGCTAACGGGCTGCTACATGGTCGATATTTCGAAAATGTTGAGTTTCGTAATAAAAATAATATTACAGTCAATAAAAATTCAATAATAGAAAAGGGCTCCAGACTTTGGGTAACCGATCCAACAGAAAATGGAATAAATATTTATATAGATGAAGAATGCTGGATAGGTAGGGACGTTGAGATCCAAACTTATTTTGATAGTAAGATTGTGATAAAAAAAAATGTGTCTGTTCAGGACCGATGCAAGATCTTGGGCTCTGTTTATATTGGTCAGGATAGTTTACTTGCACCTGATGTTTTCTTATCCTCGGGTAATCATTATTATAATTATCAGCCAGAATTACTAATAAAAACGCAGGATAAACTATCTGTAGGGTCAGAACAAAGCTTTAAATCAAAAAATAGCCCCATTGTTATTGAAGAAGATTGTTGGCTCGGAAAAAACTCAATAGTGATGAAAGGTGTTAATGTAGGACGAGGAGCAATTATTGGAGCTAATTCGTTTATAAATATAAATGTTCCGCCCTATGAAGTATGGGCCGGGGCACCTGCTAAATTCATAAAGAAGAGATTAGATTTCAATCCCCCTTTAGAAATTCGATCTGACAAAACAGAATGCAGGCCTTATTTTTACAGAGGTTTTGATCACAATGGCGATGGAAGTGAGGGATTTACGAGCTCAAATTCTTCTGTTTGTGTTTTAAACTCTTCAGATAATATTTTTTTATTTTTGTCGGGTAAAATTCATTACGAAGGTGTATTAAAAATATGGAAAAATGCTTGTTTGATTTTCAACGATCGGATAATTCCAGGTAGTTTTAATGAAACGTTGGACGTTAAGCAAATACACCCCGATAAAAATATACAAAATGTATATCAAAGCTTGCCCAATAACATAAAACAATTTGTGTGTGTGGTTTTTGAATTTAAGCCAAATGCGCAGAATAATTTAAAAGGATTCTCAATAGATAAAATAAAACTGCATGATTAATTTAATAAGAAGATACCGGGCGGGTTATAAATTATATAAAGGTTTAAAATTCTTTGAAAAAACAGGACAGACTTCGGATGAGGCCTATCATGCTATGAGGCAAATGTTTGTGTTTACCAAAGGCAACTCTAATGATCGCATCTCTGCACGGATAAGTAATAAAGTAGGTAAATATAACGATATTATAAGTGAGGGTGTATTAGGTAAACTATCTGCATCTGAGTTGAGTAACATGGTGAATCAAATGAAAATCGATGGTTTTTACATTTTTGATAAAGAGCTTCCTGTAGATATAACAGAGAAAATTTATAATTACGCGTTAACTGAACCTTTAAATTATTTGGATGTTGAAACGGGGGCTTATTCTGACAAGCAGGTTGTTTTTGACCCCGAGAACCCAATTAGCCCGAGATATCAGTTTTCAAATGAATCAATAGTGAATTTTCCTGTTATTCAGGATTTGTTATTTGACCAATCACTTTTGGCGTTTGCCCAGGAATATCTCGGCACAAAGCCGATATTAGACCTTGTGGCATTTTGGTGGAGTTTGCCTTTCAATGGCAAAGGCAAGTCTGCAGCGGCTCAAATGTATCATTTTGATATGGATAGGGTTAAGTTTTTAAAGTTTTTCTTTTATTTAACAGATGTGGATACCAATAATGGTCCTCATTGTTATGCTAAAGGATCACACCGAGATCTTCCTCAACAGTTATCGCGTGATGGCAGATTTACCGATAAAGAAATAGAAGCTGCCTATGGAACAGGCAAAATGATTGAAATATGCGGAAAAAAAGGGACTATAATTGCTGTAGATACCCGTGGTTTTCATAAAGGGAAAGACTTGGTAAAAAACTCACGTTTGTTATTCCAGATAGAGTTTGCAAACAGTATGTTTGGGCAATCCTATCCTCCAACTAATATTTCTTATGCAAAAAAAGAAACAAAAACTGTTGCGTCGCATTACCCATATACATATAGCCAAATTTTAACCTCTCACAGTTAAATCTATGAAAATGTCAAAAAAAAACTATGGATATTTCTAAAAGAAAAATATTCAGAGATTCGTTAATATATACTATTTTACCTAAGGTTTCGGTACTTGCGTCATTATTAATTCTTCCTCTTGTAAGCCCTTATCTTACATTAGAAGACTATGGTTTATATGGGCTTTTAATGGCTTACATAACAATTTTTCAAATTATTATTGGTTTAGGGCAAAATATATTATTGCAGAACTCTTTTTTTACCCATAAAGCAGATTATAAGCTGGTATGGCGACGTTCATTCGGTTTAATGACTATTACCGGACTTTTAAGTAGTGTTTTATTCTATTTTATTGTTCATTTAACAATGATGGATAAGTTAGGTAATAATTGGCCTATTGTTGTGGTAATGGTAAGCTTGTTTTTTACTTTTTCTCCGATAGACGTTATTGTTGTTAACTATTATATATTGATGGAAAAGGCAGCTGCATATGCATACGGCGCTGCATTAACCGGATTTGTTGCTACGTGTACTACTTTAGTTTCTATTAAATACTTTAAGATGGGTTATTTGGGCTGGGTAATTGCGCTTCCAATAACAGTTTTAATGAGCTACATATATTATTTCAGAAGAATAGTTATAAAAGAGAAAATTATACCCCAGCTGAAATTAAAAAAGAAATTTTTGACCAATGCGCTCAAAATTGGATTGCCTTTAACACCTCACCAGCTTTCATTATTTATTTTGGGTATTTCGGATAGATTGTTGCTAGAATATTTACGGGTCCCTATAAAACAGATAGGATTATACAGTCAGGGATATAACTTAGGTTCCCAGGGAAATATAGTTGTAAACGGAGTTTTTCAGGCATTATCAAGAAAATTGCAGGAAGGGTTTAGGAATGATAGCGAGGGGCATAAATCATTTATTAGAAAAACTATGATCTTTATTCCATTACTTATTTCAATTATCCTGTTTACCGGAAGCCTTTGGACCAGGGAAATCTTTTTTTTTCTATTTAGGAAGCCTGAATTAAGAGAAGCGTATCCAATTACCATTGTTGTTTTATGTTCATATATGTTTTGGAGTGTTTATACATTTTTTACATATCCATTATCTATAAAAAATAAAACATTTTCTATATCGCTAATTTCGCTTACTGCCGCCGGTGTAAACATCATAGGCAATATTATTTTAATCCCCTATTTCGGTATTTGGGCTGCTCTGGGGGTTACCTATTTTTCTTATATGATTTTTGGGTTTGCGGGATTATTAAATAGTGAGAATAGAATTTTCTTAAATAAATACATTAATATTACTAAGCTATGTATATTCCATTTTGGTATTAATATAGTATTATTTGTGGCAGCTTACTTTAGCAAGGACTTTGGCATTATTTCAAAGATGCTTTTAACCATTTTGATATTGAGTGCTTTGGGATTATTTATAAGGAAATCAACTTCAAAAAAAACTGATTATGAGATATCTGATATATAGTTGTTGTTATGCCGCTCCTCATTTGGAAACCGAAATGGAGATAGCAACTACGGTAATGGAAGAGGGGCATGAAGTGTTTTTTTTGACTTGTGAAGCTGAACTGAAAACCTGTTTCTTAAATGCTGACCACAAATTGTCAATTTGCTATGCATGCCAGTCAAAAACACGAAATGGTATCAAAATGCTTGGTATACCTAATGAAAGGATATTGGAGCTTTCACAATTTAAAACCAAAGATTCAAATGCCGATTATACATTTTCATCAATCAGCGAGCTTAAGACATTTAAATATAAGGATAGTGATATAGGTTTTGCCGTAGCGTCTTCGCTCGTCTCTCAGAGCAGAGACCATAAATTGGATACCGTTAAATATAAAGATGAAATAAAAAAGGGTATAGCAACCGCCATTATGGTGCATGATAGGGGTGAGCAGATATTGGATGCTGTGAGACCTGATGTAGTTATAATGTTTAACGGCCGGTTCTTAGAATACAGGCCTTTTTTGCGATTGTGCGAGAAAAAAGGCATTGACTTTTATACACATGAGCGGGGTGGACAGATTGATCGTTATATGTTGAGGAAGAATTCAACACCACATTCTATTTTATTTGCTAAAGCCGAAATTGAGAAACTATGGCTGGAAGCAGGACCTGAGAAATATAAAATAGGAGAAAACTTTTTTTTAGATAGACGGAACAAAGTGGTTCAGTCATGGAGCGTTTTTACAGAGGAACAAAAAGCCGGATTACTTCCCGAAGGATTTGATAAGTCAAAAAAAAATATAGGTTTTTTTAATTCGTCAATGGACGAATATGAGGGTATACCCGATTTTAATAACCCTCTTTATGAAGATGACAATGTAGGTGTAGAGAAAATTTGTACTTCTTTCCTTAACGATGAAAATTATCATTTTTATTTGAGAGTGCATCCTAATTTAAAAGGATTGGACAATGCTCAGAATAGGGAAATTATGAATTTGGGCGCTAAATTAAGTAACCTGACTATCATAGCAGCCGATGAAGAAATTGATACTTATGCGTTAATGGAGGCGGTGGATCTGGTTATTACCTTTGGGTCAACAATAGGTGTTGAAGCATTATTTTGGAAAAAACCTTCACTATTGTTAGGCAGGGCTTTTTATGAAGCATTAACCGGGATAATTCAGCCGGTGAATCATAATGAGGTTATTAAATATATAAGAGATATTCCGCCAGTAGTTTCAAGTGAGAGTGCCATGAAATTTGGGTATTGGTGCATTAGCTTCGGTATAATATTTAAACATTTTAATGCAGATGGTTTGTTTGCCGGTAAGTTTAAAGGTAAGAGAGTTGGCGTTTCAATTGTTTCGAAGATAAAAAGTAAGGTAAATATATTACTGAGGGAGAATTAATACTATGACAGAAAGTTATTCTATACCAGTTCTTTTTTTAATTTTTAATAGACCTGAATGTACAAAAGAAACCTTTGAAGCAATAAAACGGGCCAAGCCTAAATATCTTTATGTTGCAGCTGACGGACCCAGGGCAGGAAAGGATGGTGAGTCGATTCTTTGCGAAAAAACCCGGAGTATAGTTAAAGAAATAGATTGGGACTGTGAAATAAAAACCCTGTTTAGAAATGAAAATCTTGGATGCGGGCAGGCAGTATCTCAAGCTATAACCTGGTTCTTTGATAATGTTGAATATGGTATCATTTTAGAAGACGATTGTTTGCCCTATCCTAAGTTCTTTGTGTTTTGCAAAAATATGCTGGAGCGTTATAAAGATGACGATCGTATTTGGGAGGTTTGCGGTACAAATTTACAGTGTGGCAAAATAAGGGGAGATGGTTCTTATTATTTTTCGAATTATGGCAGCATATGGGGCTGGGCAACATGGGCCAGGGCATGGAAACATTATGATTTCAAAATGGAGAAATATGAGCAGTTTATAAAAGAAAAAGGTATTGAAAATATATTTAAGGATAAGAAGCAGCAAAAGCATTGGATTGAAGTTCTGAATAAGTCAAGAGAGATTGATACGTGGGATTACCAATGGTTATTTACGCACTGGTATTACAATGGTTTATGTGTAGTGCCCAATGTTAACCTTATAAAAAATATCGGCTTCAACTTTGATGGGACACATACTGTACATGAACCATTTTGGTATCAATCGGCAATAAGCGGCGGCAGTAAATTGGGGGAAATTAAACATCCCCAGAAATTGGAGGTTAATAATGAAGCTGACGGTTTTCTTTATAATAAATATTACAAGCCATTTTCTTTATATACAAGAAGCTGTTTGTTCCTGAAAAAGCTTTATGCTTATGTTTTTAAAAAATAATGGTAATTGAATAAGAGTGTATTATATGGTTAAGAAAGTTATAGACATCCTGCGAAAATACGGGCATAACAAACATTTAAAGGCCATAGAGGGTTTCGTTAAATTAGGCAACGCTCACTTGTTAGATGCTTTTAGGCTAAATCTTACCTACCCAACAGTGGGTAAAAAGTATGTAAATGTTGGTGATGACACAATGCTTAATTGTACCATTACTTTTGAATCAGAAGCAGGGGAAGTAATAATTGGGCACAAAACCTTTGTTGGCAATAGTCAAATTATATGTAGAAGTAAAATCGAAATAGGAGACAGCGTTTTTATTGCCTGGGGTTGTTGTTTGTACGATCACGATTCACATTCAGTGGATTATAAAGAAAGGCAAAAAGATATCGAACAACAATTGATAGATTTTAGAAACGGAAAAAATTTCATTGAAAATAAAAATTGGACAGTAGTTAATTCAAAACCTATAAAAATTTGTTCAAACGCCTGGATTGGAATGAATTGTATAATACTAAAAGGGGTAACCATAGGGGAAGGTGCAATTGTTGGTGCCGGAAGCGTTGTTACAAAAGACGTAGCCCCATGGACGATAGTGGCTGGTAATCCGGCCTGGTTAGTGAAGGAAATTCCAGTAGAATTACGTAGAAATTAAAATGAAAAGAATTCTTGTTACCGGCGCTTTCGGTTTTTTAGGCAGATATACATCCAGATTATTTGGCGATGCCGGTTATCACGTTAGCGGTATAGGTCATGGTAAATGGCACAAACACGAATATAATCAGTGGGGCATTCAGGATTGGTTTGAATCCACAATCACATTTGAGGCACTTATTAATTTAAACAGACACTTTGATATTATTGTCCATTGTGGAGGAAGCGGTTCAGTTGCATTCTCATATGAGAATCCTTTTGAAGACTTTCAGAAAACAGTTCAAAGTACACTGGCATTACTGGAATATATAAGGTTACAGGGAGAGCCATGTCATTTCATTTATCCGTCCAGTCCAGCTGTACAGGGCGATTTGGGTAATGTGAAAATTAAGGAAGATGCGTTGTCTAATCCCGTTTCACCATATGGCTTTCACAAAAAAGCAGCTGAAGAATTATGTTTATCCTATAGCAAGAATTTTGGTATAAAAATTTCAATAATTCGTTATTTTTCTATTTATGGGGTAGGTTTGCAAAAGCAGTTGTTATGGGATGCTTGTCTGAAAATTTATAACGAAGATAAAGAGATTACCTTTTTTGGCACTGGTAATGAGACCAGAGATTGGCTTTATGTAACTGATGCTTCAGCCCTGGTTGTAGCGGTAGCAGAAAATGCAAAAGAGCAAATTAGTATAATAAACGGCGGGTCGGGAGTTAGCACGTCAATAAAAGAAACCATAAGCTTGTTACTAAACACTTATGGGAAAAAAGTTGATATTAAATTTAATCAGATGATAAAGCCCGGTGACCCCAGATTTTATCATGCAGATATCTCAAAAGCAACCGAATTAGGTTGGGTACCCAAAATAAGTTTAAACGAGGGCATTGAACAGTATATAAAATATTTTAAGCTACTACTGAATGATTAGAATTGCGTTTTTATTAAATTTCCCAAAGGATTATAAAGGGGGGATTAATTATATCAAAAATCTACTGTATACCAATTCTATTACAAAGTTTCCTGATTTAGAATTTTATGTGTTTGTCCCTTCAGATATCGAACAGGAGTATATAGATATTTTCTCGCCTTATGCCAAAATTGTCCGCACAAACATATTTAAAAGCTACACCTTACCCTGGTTTTTAAATAAGGCATTTAATAGAACTTTTAAATATCAATTACCCCTTTATTTGCAGTTTAAGAAACATAAAATTGATATTGTTTCACACTCTTTTTTTTGGGGTAATTATAAATCTTTAAAAATAATTAATTGGATCCCCGATTTTCAATGCCTTCATTTTCCGGAACTATGGAGTAAAAATGAACTTGATAATATGTTGGCAATAAACAATAATATTATAAAATACAGCGATATCGTTGTTTTAAGTAGTTATGACGCCTTAAACGATTATAAAAAGTTTGCTCCTTCACAATTGAAAAAAGCAAAGGTTTTACAGTTTGTTTCTCAGCCTGGCGAAATAAACAATGTTGACAGCTTATTTTTAGATATAAAAAATAAATATCAGCTGAACGATGTTTTCTTTTATTTACCAAATCAGTTTTGGTCGCATAAAAATCATATAGTAGTTTTTAAAGCTATTAACCTGTTAAAAAAGAAAGGACTTAATCCCATTTTGGTTACAACAGGAGTAATGAATGATTTTAGAGGAAACAATAAAAATGTGATAGAATTAAAGGATTATATTAAAGATAATGGCCTCGGGAAAAATATTTTACTGCTGGGTTTAATTCCGTATAACGAGGTTTTGGTATTAATGCGCAAATGCCTGGCATTAATTAATCCATCTTTTTTTGAGGGTTGGAGTTCAACTGTTGAAGAAGCCAAAAGTATTGGCAAAAGTGTTATTATTTCAGATATTGGCGTACATAGGGAGCAAGCGCCTGAAAAAGCATTTTATTTTAATCCTAATAATGAAATTGAGCTTGCTTCTATTTTAGAAAAGGTTTTAGTAGAAAATGTAGCCAACTTTTTAACCATATCCAATGAACAAAAGCAACTCCTGGAGGCCGACCTTTTAAATCGCACGAAAATGTTTGGAGAAAACTATTATAACATTATTAAAGATCTGATAAATGAAAATTAGGTTGCAGGTATATGGTGTTTTTGTCATTTCAATTTTTTAAAGCGTGATTAGTTCAATGCCTATTATTTCAATAATAACGGTTAGTTATAATAATGAAAATACTATTGAGGCAAAAATAAAGTCTGTTATTGAATTAAATAGTATCAAAGCCGACTTCATTGTGATAGACGGTGGATCAACTGACGGCACGGTTAATATATTAAAGAAGTATGAAGGTTATTTAACCTACTTGGTTAGTGAACCCGATAATGGTATATATGATGCGATGAATAAAGGGTGGCTACAAGCTAAAAACAATAGTTACGTTTTGTTTTTAGGAGCGGGAGATTTACTTGTTGATATGCCTGATATTGAAAGCTTTAATAAAGCCGATATTATAGCCGGAAGCGTGCAGATAGGTAGTAAATTTTTGTTTAAGCCTAAAACTGATATCAGATTAAGATTAGGAAATACGTTACACCATCAGGCGCTGTTTATAAAAAAGGATTTACATATAGCACCACCATTTAATTTATTATATGGTACATATGCTGATTTTGATTTTAATCAACGTTTAATTAAAGCGGGCCATAAAATTTATATCGATTCACATTTTAAAGGATATGCCTTAGAGGGTGGATTAAGTACTAAATTTGATAAAAAACAATCTTTAACAATAGTCAGGAAAAATTTTGGCTGGTTTTACATGGTGTTAGCCTTTATATATTATAACCTACGACATGAAATATGAAACTGGTATGTTGGCTATCTTGGTTTTATATAAAACAAAACTAAAACAGTCAACTTCATTTTTGTCATTATTGGCGTCTATAAAAAACAATAATATTCGCCTCAGTCTATTGGTATATGATAATAGTCCAGATTTTAACCAGGACATTTTAGCTGAACAGTATGAAAATTTGAATGTTTTGTATCAACCAGATCCTTTAAACGGTGGTGTTGGTAAAGCTTATAATTATGGTGCAAAATTAGCAGGTAGTATGAATTTGCAATGGCTATTGCTTTTGGATCAGGATACCACATTCCCAATACATTCAATTGATGTTTATTTGTCAGCTATAAAAAAATACCCTGATGAAAAATTATTTGCTCCTATAATGGCTGTTAATGAAAGGAAAATTATTTCACCATTCCACTATAAATTTATGCGTGGCTTTTCTATAAAAAACATTAAAGCTGGCATTAATAAATTAAACAGATTTTCTATTATAAACTGTGGCATGTGTATTAATATCGATGCATTTAATAGAAATGGTGGATATAATGAACTTATAAAACTTGATTTTAGCGATCATGATTTTATTAAAAGGTATAAAGCTATTGTAGATGAAAAATTTGTAGTTATTGATTTAAAAATTCGTCATGAATTATCAAGTGAAACAAAAAATTCATTGGACGGCGATCTTATCCGATTTGCCTATTATTTGGATGGCGCTGGTAAAATTCAATCCAATTTTCTGCAATCATTATATTTGAAGATAAATGCGACTTTAAGAGCATTGAAGCTTTCGCTGCAGCATAGAAATTTAATTTTTATAAAACACATATCAGGCCATTATCTTAAAGGGTAGTTTTAAAGGAGATGTTAAAAAATTGAAAAAATCGCTTCTTAAGATAATATTCACCCTGGTTTTTCTGGAGCTTTTTCTCGGAGGTACAGGTCGTTTAACAGAGTTAACCGCTTTTTTAACTCTCAGAATGTGTTTGTTTATAGTATACATGGTTTTAAGCATTATCTATCTGATTAAGAAGCATACTATACCTAAAGAAATTGTATTTATTATAGCCTTTTTTTGTTTTATTATGACATTTGATAGCCTTATTGGATATGCCAACGGGGCTAGTTCATCAGTTATTTTTGAAGATGTAAAACCTCTGCTTAATGTTTTTCTACTATGTTATTTGTCATTTTCAATTACAAAAATTGAGGATATCCGTTACCTTATCAAATTGCTCAAAATATCTTCTATATTGCTGGTGGTTTTACATTTCGTGCTTTTCGGACTTGTTTTGGTCTTTTCTGATATTGGCGTAATATATTCAGCATTAAGCGCCTCTAATAATGAAGACAGCAGCAATGTGATGTTCTTTTTCAAAGGTGACAGTGGTTTTGTGAACTACACTGGTGATTTATATCTATGTGTTGGGTTTATAGTATGGGAGCAATATCATAAAAAGTCCTTAGTGAAATATTTGGCGCTTGCATCTCTCGCTATTGCCATAGTATTAACAGGTACCAGAGGGCTTATATTTGCATTGGCGGGAGTATATATTATAAAATGGCTGATTTTAAAACTAAACTATAAATCGTTAATTTCTCTTATCCTGGGCGCGGTATTTATCGTGGGCGTTTATTTTCAAATAAAAAACAATATTGGAGATAAAGACAATAGCGATCAAACCAGATATGATACAATAGGCCAGGTAGTTGACCGCATAAATCCTGTTTCATTTTTTGTTGGGCACGGATTAGGTGTAGGGGTGCCGGTGAGGCCTGTACATATGGAAATATCTTATCTTGAAATATTTCAAAAACAAGGTTTAATTGGGTTATTTTGGTACTTCTGTATATTATTAATTGCCTATTTGGCATATAAACACTCGTTTATTGAAGATAGTATTGGGCTTTATATGTGTGTGATTTTTATTTATCTCTTATCTTTTACTAATCCATATATTAATCACCCATTAGGTATCACTGTAATAGCGGTATCCATTGTAAGTTTGATCAAATTAAGACAATTTGAAGATCAAAAAGTATTATTGCAATAAACAGCCTGATAAATGAACGTAATAAGTATCTGCATGGCCACCTATAATGGTGAGAAATATATTGCCAGGCAAGTGGAAAGTATATTAAAACAGTTGTCTGCTGATGACGAGTTAGTTGTTAGTGACGATGGATCTGATGATAAAATAATTTCAATTCTGGAGTCTTTTAATGATGACCGGATAAAAATATTTTCAAATAGCGGAAAAAAAGGGCCGGTTGGCAATTTTGAGAATGCCCTTTCAAAGGCTACGGGCGATATAATTTTTTTGGCGGACCAGGATGATATTTGGCTTGAAAATAAAATAGCAGTTCATTTGAGTTTACATGAGAGTTTTGATTTAGTTATATCGGATGCTCATGTTGTAAACGAATTTGGTGAAATAATCTATGAATCCTTTTTTGATGAAAGAGGATCAAAGGCTGGATTATTAAGTAATTTAATTAAGAATTCATATATCGGTTGTTGCATGTCTTTTAATCGTCGAATTCTGAATTATGCCCTCCCATTTCCCGGTTATATACATATGCACGACTGGTGGATTGGATTAATTGGTGAATTGAAAGGACGTACAGTTTTTTTTAATAAGCAATTGATTAACTATGTTAGACATCAAAATAATGCTTCGCCAACTTTAAGCACAAGTGGAAGTGGGTATTCAGGATTACGGAGGTTAAAGAACAGATTTAAATTATTATATGGTTTGTTTTTTATAGCGTTCAAGCGAATTTAATTGGGATTTGAAATGAATGCACTTAATTTTAATATTTTATTCGATTATTTTAAATAAATTATTGAATCCACATTCACTTAAAATTGCTAATTTTCCCTGCATAATGCATCGACTAATATTTTCAAAAAATCATGATTAATGATTTAAAAGTATCTATTTTAATACCAACCCTTAATGCCGGAAAAGACTGGATAAAAGTTCTCGAAAGCATTGATCAACAAGTCTGCAATTTTCATAATAAGATCATTATAGATTCAGGGTCAAATGACGGTACCGTTGATTTGGCGAAACAACATGGTTTCAAAGTTACTGTAATTAACAAAAAGGATTTTAATCATGGGAAAACCCGTCAGCAGCTCGTTGATTTGTCAAATGACTCGGATATATGTGTGTTTTTAACTCAGGATGCTATTTTGGCATCGCCAGATAGCGTAAGAAATATTGTTAAAATATTTGATAATCCCGAAGTAGGCATGGCTTATGGAAGGCAATTGCCGCACCTGAATGCTAAACCGCTCGAAATTCATGCCAGGTTGTTTAACTATCCTTCTATATCAGACGTGTTATCATTAGATGATTTGAAACGTTTCGGCTTCAAGATTTTTTTTAGTTCCGATTCTTTTGCGGCCTATCGCAAAAGCGTATTAGACAATGTTGGAGGGTTTCCATTGGATTCTATAATGGGCGAGGACGCTATTGTAGCCGCGAAAATGCTTATTGACGGCTTTAAAAAAGCTTATGTGGCTGACGCAGCAGTATATCATTCGCATAGCTATACGCTCAATGAGGAGTTTAAACGCTATTTCGATACCAGAGTTTTCCATGAACAGAATAAATGGTTGATAGAGAAATTTGGCAAACCTACCGGCGAAGGCATTAAATTTTTAAAATCCGAGTTGAAATATGTGTTTAAAAACGATTTCAAAAGTATCTTAAAATCAGTTACATCTTTGGGCGCGAAATGGTTAGGATATAAATTTGGCAGGTGGTACAAAAAAATGCCGCCCGATATGTTAAAAAAGATGTCGATGCATAAATCATATTGGGAGTAATCAAATTTAAAAAACTGATAGTCAATTGGTTTAATGATTAATTGAATGGCTTATAAATTAACAATGAATTGTATCAATATCCAATTGATCTTACTATATAAAATATAACTGTGAAAGTAGCATTAGTACATGAATGGTTAACAGTTATTGGTGGCTCTGAAAAGGTTTTCAGAGAAATAACATCTTTATTTCCCGAAGCCGATATTTATACTTTAGTTGCTAAAGAGGATACCATCTCGAATCTTTCGCTTAACCAGCGTCGGATTACAACTTCTTTTATACAAAAGTTGATATTTTCAAAAACAAAATACAGATCATATTTACCACTTTTTACTTTGGCTATAGAACAATTTGATCTTTCGGAATATGATTTAATAATATCGTCATCGCATGCTGTAGCAAAGGGTGTATTAGTGAATGCAAGCCAAATACATGTTTGTTATTGCCATTCTCCAATTCGTTACGCCTGGGATTTGCATTACGAGTATCTGAAAGGAACAGGACTTAACAAAGGCCTAAAGGGAATATTGGTTAAATATTTTTTACACAGAATAAGGCAATGGGATATCATTAGTTCTAACCGTGTAGATTATTTTATAGCTAATTCGGAGTACATTAGTAAAAGGATAAAAAAGATTTATAACCGGGAAAGTACTGTTATATATCCCAATGTTGCTGTAGAACAATTTGAAGCCGTTCAACAAAAAGAAGATTTTTATGTTACATGTTCAAGGTTTGTACCATACAAAAAGATCGATATTATCGTTGAAGCATTTAAATCGATGCCAGACAAAAAATTAATAGTAATAGGAGATGGCCCTGATTTTAAAAGGATAAAGAAAATGGCTTCGCCCAATGTTACATTAATGGGGTATCAACCTTTTGAGGTACTAAAGCACTATTTGTCTAAAGCGAAGGCATTTGTATTTGCTGCAGAAGAAGATTTTGGCATCATTTCGGTAGAAGCGCAAGCCTGCGGGACACCAGTAATAGCTTTTGGGAAAGGGGGAAGCACAGAAACCGTTATCAATGGCAAAACAGGTGTTTTTTTCTATGAACAATCGGCTGAGGCAATAATTAAAGCGGTGTGTATTTTCGAAAAGAACATTAACGATTTTAGCTATACCGAAATTGCCGAACATGCCTCAGCATTTTCAACCGAGCGTTTTAAAAAGGAATTTAACTTATTTATCCAAAATATAACCAGAAATGCGAATTAACTTGAATAATAAATAATATTTTTTGTTTAAATTCTGGTAAATGATCGAATAATAGCTTTATGGGTGATTGTTTTAAGGTTGAATAGCGTTTATTGAACACTTTTTACAAGCTAAGATAAAAAAAATAAGTATAATTGTTGATTTAAATGCCAGTTAATTTAAAGTAATAATATTTTATTAATTACTGTTAAAAAAAGAATTTTTAGATTGACGCCTATGAAAAATATCTATGTGATAATTTGCCTGTCCGTATTGTTTTCGGTCAAATGCTTTTCCCAAACTACCCCTGTTGGCGACTATGCAGAAACTCTGGCCAGAAAAAATCAGCTTTTAGGAATAAGTGACGACCTATCATCATTTTGTTTGCGGCCTGTAAATAGCCCTTTTAACAGTAATGGAGATTCTGTTCTGCGTAATATGGTTGGTAGTTCAAATCTGGTTCCTCACTTAAAGCTTTTCGGCACACAGGTAATAATCAGGGTACTTCCTTTTAGCTGGTTGAGTGATTATAACTCAAAACTTCCTTATGGGTATAATAATGGGCCACTTTATCCAAATGTTGGTTACCAAACAATGGCAACGGGTGGGGTATACCTAAAAGCAGGCATACTTCGTGTTCAATTTAAACCAGAGCTGGTTCATGCTGAAAATAGTCCGTTTTTAACGTTTGCTAATGTGCAGGCAAATTATAAGACAAATCTTATTCCTGCTTTTTTTAGTACTATAAACGGTATTGATGCTCCTGAAAGATTTGGTCCGTATGGTATCAGTCATGCAGATTTTGGACAATCAAAAATAACACTGGTATTTAAGGATGTAGAATTAGGCGTTTCTTCCGAAAATATATGGTGGGGACCGGGTGTACAAAATTCAATAATGATGAGTAATTCTGCACCTGGCTTTTTGCATTGGACATTTAATTCTGCCAATCCGATTAAATCCGGAATAGGATCTTTTGAGTGGCAAGTAATCGGCGGTGTTTTAAAACAATCAGGATATCTTCCGTATGACCCGGGCAAGTTGGTTTATGATCCGGGATTATATATACCTAAACCTGAAATTAGTCGCTATATTTCAGGATTTACAGCCAATTGGCAGCCTAAATGGATACAGGGATTATATGTTGGGGCTTCCGGATATGATTACAGGGACATGAGTGCTTCTTTTTATGAAACCGGTCTGGTTAAGCGTCTTCTTCCGGTATTTTTTCCTTCAACCACTACTTCCAACGATCTTCCTGGCGGCGATGGACAGGATTTCGCATATTCTACGTATGTACGCCAGGTTTTACCTAAATATAATGCTGAAATATATTTTGAATTTGCCCGGAACGATCAGGCTGCCAGCCTCACCGATTTCTTTTTAGAGCCGGAGCATTCTTCTGCATATACTTTTGGCGGATCAAGGCTGTTTAATCTGGCCGGCCAACAATATATACAAGTAAAATTAGAATTAACTCACTTACAATTGCCTGATACCTTTTTGTTGAGGCCTGAACCATCATGGTATGTACATAATGCACAGGCGCCGGCAGACGGCTATACTAACGAAGGGAGATATTTAGGTGCTGGTATTGGTCCTGGTAGCAATAGTTTAATGTTAGATATAAGTTATACCAAGAATTTGAATTCTTTTGGAATTGCACTGGAAAGATACGTGCATAATAATGATTTATATTATGATGCATATGCGGACTATACCAATACTGTAAAAGATCGCTTTGGAGCGCAGTGGGTAGATCTTTCAAATACTTTTTATGCAAATTTGAAATTTAAAAAATACCTGATCTCTGCACAGGTTGCTCCTGTTTTTACCTTTAATTATGAATACCTGCCCGGCAACATATTTAGCTTAAATGCAAGGTTAAACTTAACTTATTATTTTGATTAACAATTGGAGCGAAAGAGCAGGTAAATTAAAAAGTATTAATAGTAAAAAATATCGTTTTATTCAGACTTTGAATATTAGTGAAGAAATATCAAAGTTTATAATATTCAATGTTGAAGGTGAAACCACTTATGAAACAACTAAAACAACTACTGTACTTAACATTAATAATAGGCTTAACACTGGTATCAGTAGGAGTAAAGGGGCAGACTGGCAGTTTAGGATCGCAGAGCATACCGCAGAACTTGTCGAATGTAAACGTGAGCGACCTGAGCGATGCACAGATCCGGCAGATGTTACAGCAAGCTTCGGCAGCGAATATCAGCGACAACCAGCTGTTACAGCAGGCCGCCAGCCGTGGTCTGCCTGACGACCAGGTACAGGCGCTGCAAAAACGGATAGCCGACATCCGTGCGAAAGACGGCACCACCAGCGGTTCAACGGGAATAGATACCAGTTACCGCCCCACGCGCCGGTTAAATTACGTAGCGGATAGCGACTCGGTAAACCGGGTAAAGAATAACGGCCCCAAAAAGTTACAGGTATTCGGATCTGAGCTGTTCCGGAACAGCAATATGAAATTTGAGCCTAATTTAAAGATCGCCACCCCGATTAATTATATTATCGGCCCCGAAGATCAGTTGAATATCAATGTATACGGCAAATCGGTAGCCAACTGGAAGCTGGAAGTATCGCCAGACGGGAATATCAACGTACCGGGAGTAGGCGTAATTAATGTAGTAGGTAAAACAATAGAACAGGCCAGTGCCACCATCAAGAGCCGGCTGTCAGCCAGTAACTATGCCGTGGGTCACGGTACCGAGGTACAGATAGGTTTAGGCAATATCCGTAGTATCAAAGTTATTATTGCGGGCCAGGTAACCCGGCCGGGCAGCTATACGCTGCCCTCATTAGCCACGGTATTTAATGCACTGTATGCAGCGGGCGGCCCGAATGATAAAGGCAGCTACCGCCAGATAGCAATCATCCGCAATAACCGGATTATCCGTCACCTGGATGTATATGATTTTTTAACCAAAGGCGAGCAAAAAGACAATATAACCCTGGAAGACCAGGATATCATCCAGGTACCCACGTACCGTACCCGTGTAGAACTGGCGGGAGAGGTAAAGATCCCTGCACTGTTTGAAGTATTGCCGGGGGAAAGTCTGAACGATGTGATCGGCTTTGCAGGCGGTTTCACAGACCAGGCATACACGGCAAGGATCAAAGTGATCCAGATAGCGGACCAGCAAAAACGGATCACCGATGTGCTGGAAAATGATTACAAAAGCTATACCCCCTTACGCGGCGATAAATATAAAGTAGAAAAGATCCTGGACCGCTACGAAAACAGATTGGTAATCACCGGCGCGGTATTCCGCCCGGGTGAATACGAATTGCAAAAAGGACTGACGGTATCGCAGCTGATAGCCAATGCAGCCGGCTTAAAAGAAGACGCCTTTGGCGGCAGAGGAACCATCACCCGGCTAAATGCGGACAACAGCAAAGCATTGATCCCATTCAATATCACCGAGATCATCAGGAAAACAGCAGCCGATATCCCGCTGCAAAGAGAAGACAGCATCCATATCGTATCGATCTTTGACCTGCGCGACAAATACCAGGTAATGGTAAAGGGCGAAGTGCGCAAACCGGGAACGTATGCCTATGCCGATAGTATGACGGTAGAGGACCTGATAGTAAAAGGGGGCGGTTTTGCCGAAGGAGCCAGTGCGAAACGGATAGAAGTATCACGTCGGGTAAATAACAGCGACCCGATGTCCAAGGAGAGTATAGTGGCACAGGTATTTACAGTAAACGTAGATGCGGGCCTGGTAGAAGGCGAAGCCAACTTCCGCCTGCATCCGTTTGATATCGTATCGGTATACAGCCTGCCGGGCTATGAAAAGCAGCGGGTAGTACGTGTACAGGGTGAAGTGATATACCCGGGCTATTATACGATACAGAAGAAAGATGAAAAGATCTCGGATATGATAGCGCGTGCCGGTGGCTTATCAGCCTCGGCAGATGTAGAGGGGGGCACCTTAAAACGGAGCAATATAGCGATACTGGGTGTAGACAAAAACAAGGCCGACACGGCTGAGCTGGTTCGTGACCGTCAGACACGGATGAACCAGTTACAATTGACCTACAAAGACACCGCAAAAGCAAAAACGCAAGACACCACCCAGCGAAACAACTATGTAGGGATAGATCTGAAGAAGATATTGCAGCAACCGGGCAGCAGTATAGACTTACTGGTAGAAGACGGAGATGAGATCAGGGTACCCAAACAACAACAGATAGTGCGGGTAAACGGCGAGGTACTATACCCAAGTGCGGTAGTATACAGCAATAACAAATCATTTACCGATTATGTGTATAATGCAGGAGGGTACTCACCAAGTGCATTAAAAAGAGGGGCTTATATTGTATACCCTAACGGAACGGTGCGTGCCACAAGAAAATTCCTGTTCTGGAATACCCATCCGGATGTGCGTCCGGGCAGTGAGATATATGTGCCTAAGAAACTGCCGCCACAAATCAATGTAGGTACACAGATAATAGGTTACGCCACAGCCCTTGCATCACTGGGTGCTATCATTTTTGGAATTATTAGTTTAAACAAATAGATCGCTAAGAGCGATATAAAAATATATGGATAAAATCGATAAAATTGAGACTGATGAAATATCTATAAGGGAGTTAGTATCTAAAATTAAATCATCAGTGCGCTATGTAAAAAACAGGCGTAAAATTTTAATTTGGTTTACCATTGGCGGTTTTATAATAGGGTTATTGTACGCGCTCATAGTAAGTCCGGTTTATAAGGCAACATCTACCTTTGTTTTAGAAGAAAACGGTCATTCCGGAGGTTTGGGTGGGCTTGGTCAATATTCCAGCCTGGCCTCTCTTGCCGGAATAGACCTGGGAGGCGGCTCCGAGAAAGGATTATTTCAGGGAGATAATATACTGGAGCTGTATAAATCGCGCTTAATGATCGAAAAAACATTACTTACCACTGTAACCATTGATGATAAAAAACAAATGCTTATTAACAGATATGCAGAATCAAGTAAAGCCTGGTTACCCTGGGGCAGGAAAGACGATTTAGCAAGCATGGATTTTTCAGGAAACCCCAAGCTTTTTTCGCGCAAAAAGGATAGTATACTCAGAGATCTTGTTAAATACTTTAATAAGAATATTTTAACAGTAACCAAACCTGATAAGAAGCTTAGTATTATAAATGTTGAAATAAAATTTAAAGACGAAATATTTGCCCAGCTTTTTAATCAAACATTGGTTGGAAATGTAAATAATTTTTACGTGCAAACGCAAACAAGAAAAACGTCGCAAAGCGTACAGGTATTGCAGCATCAGGCTGATAGTGTAAGAAGTATACTGAACAGTTCTCTTGGAAAGGTAGCCGAATCAACCGATGCGAATCCTAACCCTAATCCAACTTTAAAATCTCTTACGCTTCCCAGTCAAAAGAAGCAAGTTGATGTACAGGCAAATGCAGCTATTTATAGCGAAATAATTAAAAACCTGGAAGTGTCGAAGATATCTTTGCGCCAGGAAACACCTTTAATACAATTGATTGATGAACCAATAATACCGCTTGAAGTAGACAAAGTAGGCAAAGTATTAGGAGCTTTTGTAGGGATAATAACAGGTTTTTTTGCCGGTATTATTTATATAATAACTGCCAGGCTCTATATTTTCGTGAAAAATGCATAATCTTTTATAACAATTGAGTACTGTTAAAAAGAATTATATTTTTAATTTACTGTTAACCGGTTTTAATATTCTTTTTCCGGTTATCAGTTTTCCATATGCGGCAAAAATTTTGGGCCCCGTTGGTATAGGTAAGGTTCAATTTATATTATCATTTACCCAGTACTTTGCATTAATAGCGGCGTTGGGTATTCCAATTTATGGCGTCAGGATAATATCGCAATCCACCCACGACAGTAAGTTAGTGCGCAAAAATTTAGGGGAGCTGTTGTCTATCCATATTTTTTGTAGCCTATTTATAACAGCGCTCTATATTATAGTTGTGCTGTCATTTTCTTTCTTCCACGCTGACAGAACGCTTTACATCTTGTCTGGACTCATTATTCTAATGAGCTTTTCATCTATCGACTGGTATTTTTCGGGTATTGAGGACTTTAAACGAATTGCGATAAGATCGGTATCTGTGAAATTTTTCTCATTGATCTGCCTGTTTCTCTTCGTAAAAGTACGATCCGACTATAATTTATACCTGATAATAAGTTTGGTATCAATATTAGGCAATAACATTATCAATATCATTTCAATTGGCAAGCATATATCAATTACCTACAAAGGAATCAGAAAACACGTCAAACCATTAATGTACACTTTTGGTACAACAGTGGCCACCAGCATGTATACCATGTTAGATACCATACTTATAGGTTTTTTTGCTGATGATAAGGCGGTTGGATTATATTCGGCATCTATTAAACTTACCAAAATATCAATTCCGTTAATTCTATCGGCAGGCGCAGTATTAATGCCACGTATATCCAAGCTTTTTGCAAGCCAGGATGCTGAGGCTTTAAAATTAATACTTAATAAGGCCTTTAATTATGTAGTGATACTGGCAGTGCCCGTTTGTATCGGTTTGTTGTTTTTGGCTCCCCAGTTAATTTACGTTTTTTCGGGTGTTCAATTTAATGAAGCCATATTAACCATGCAGATATTATCGCCATTAGCCCTGATTATAGGTTTAGGTAATTTTTGGGGCTTTCAGATACTTATACCTGCCGGGAAAGAGCGTGAAGTGTTAATTTCGGTTGTTTTGGGTATGATTTTCAATTTATCATTAAATTGTATCATGATACCCGTTTATAAACAAAATGGCGCGGCAGTTGCCAATGTAATTTCAGAGCTGATAGTTACCTCTGCTTACATGTTTTTTTGTTTTAAGGTGATAAATTTTAAGATATCACATAAACCCATACTTCTTAATCTGCTTGCATGTGTTCCTTTTATAATTATTGTTTTGTTTTTCAGAACTTTGAATTTAAATGCCTATTGTTTTTTAGGTGTTAGTGCAATTTTATTTGTTGCCTCATATTTTGCTATTCAGTTAAAACTGATAAAAAATAGTGTGTTAAATGAATTGTTAGAGGCTTATTTATCAAAAAGCAAATAAAATGTCAGCAGGTGGTATCTCAGTTATTATGGCAACCTTTAATGGTGAAAAATATATTCTAAAACAATTAGAATCTATCTTAAACCAATCCCTGATTCCTGATGAAATTATAGTGTGCGACGATAATTCGAGCGATGCAACCGTATCCATTATAAATGCCTTTGATAATAATATCATTAAGTTATATGCCAATGAATGCCGGTTGGGAGCTGTTGAAAATTTTAAAAAAGCGGCTAAATTAGCTTCACCAGCTAATTGGATTGTATTTGCAGATCAGGATGATATTTGGGAGTTAAATAAACTGCAACGTTTGGCAGAAGAAATGGCATATTTGGACAATGGTTTTTCCCCTGCGCTGGTATATTCGGATCTTAAAATTATTGACAAAAATGATGAGGTAATTGCCGGATCTTTTTGGGCACAGCAAAAGATCAACCCCGGCAAAATAAACCTTTCAACCCTTTTATATGGAAATGTGGTAACGGGTTGTACAATGATGGTTAATGATGTAATGGCCGCGGAGTTTTTTTTAATGGATAGTTCAGCATGCCTGCATGACGAATGGTTGGCGCTAATTGCTTATTCAATAGGTAAAGTAAAACTTTTAACTGATAAGCTGGTTTTATACCGGCAGCATGAAAATAATATTACATTTTCTAACAGCTACGTTGCAAGGCCGGCTTTTTTTGCCAGACTGATAAACAACATTAAATTACTTGGGAAAAAGAAGAAGTTTTTGCCTAATCAATTTAAGTTGGCAAAGTTATTTCTGGCAAGATATCGATTTAAACTCAGCAGCGAACAAATTGAAATTATAGAAAGATTTATTAATCAGGAAGATAAAAACTACCTTTTTCAACGAATTAACAGACGACTAACTTATTCAAAATATTTTGGAAGAGGACAAAAGTAAATTATTAGCGGGCTGTATAATTTTATATAATCCAACCGAGGCGGTAATCGAAAATATAGAAAGTTATGTTGCGTTTTTGGATGTATTATATGTTATTGATAATAGCGAAAGCCCTGATAGTGATATAGTGAAAAAAATAAAACTATCAGGATCAAAGATCAAATATATTGCTGAACGTACGAATATAGGGGTTGCATCCGCACTAAATTTGGGTGCGAAACTGGCATCTGAGTGTAATTATCATTGGCTTTTAACAATGGACCAGGATTCTTCCTTTTCGGGTACTTTGTTTTTTGAATTATGGCGCAAATACATCATTCAGAATAAAGAAACTGGGTTGGTGGCAGCCTCTTATACCGCTGAATATGACAGATGGCAAAAAAAAATTTCTGCGCAGTTTAACGAAATTCATTTTGCGGTGACATCCGGTAATATTATTAACCTGCATGCGTGGGAAGATGTTGGCGGATATGAAGATAAATTATTTATTGATGAGGTTGATCATGATTATTGCCTGAAATTAAGGAGAAATGGTTTTAAAATATTGATCTCAAAGGAGGTATTGATGGAGCACATAATCGGCGAGATTTATGATCAGGGCGATAATAAGTTAAAAAAGAAGGGCAGGTTTACATTGCATAATCCTCTCAGATACTACTATATGTCACGAAATGTGCTTTTTTTATGCAAAAAATATTTTTTTGTTGATTTTAAGTTTGTACTTGCGAGGGCTTATTATTTGTTGAAAGTGCTTGTTAAGATCATTCTGTTTTATCCTGATAAAAAGGTTTATTTAAGTCGGTTTTTTGAAGGTGTTAGGGACTTTGCATTGTCAAGATATAACCAATATGGTAGTGTTGAAAAACAGGTAGGTACAAATGGATAAGGTTTACATTGTTTTAGTTAACCATAATAACTATTCAGATACAATAGAGTGTCTGGAAAGCCTGTTAAAATCTACACACCTGAACTTTCAGATATTTATTATTGATAACTCGGCAAATGATGAATCAATTAATAATTTTTCAGCCTGGGTAACCAATGAAAATTATACTGGGATACATACAAATTTTGAGCACCTGGTTTTACCGGCGGAACGAAAACCGATAGATCATATCAATATTAATGAAAACGATTTTAATAGCTGCAATGAACTATTTGCGCAAAAAATAATATTTATACAGGCAATAAACAATGGATTTGCCGCGGCAAACAATATCGCTTTAAAATATATTTTAAAAAATGGTTCCGATCATTCGTTGATATGGATTTTAAACAATGATACGGTTGTTGAGAAAGAAACGTTAGCTAATTTGGTAGCTTTTTACAAAAATGGCTCCAATAAGCGTTGTTTAATTGGTTCAAAACTAAGATATTATTATAGCCCGAATACCTTACAGGCAATTGCAGGAAAGTACAATACCTGGATAGGTAAACATTATCATATAGGCGATGGTCAAAAAGACCTTGGCCAATATGATAACTATAAATTTGCTCAAGACGATTATATAATAGGCGCTTCTATTTTTTTGCCCCAATTATTTGTCAAAACAGCTGGATTAATGTGTGAAGACTATTTTTTGTATTTTGAAGAGCTTGATTGGATGCAAATGGCGCATAAATACGAATTCGCAATAACGATGGCGCCCGACGCTATTGTTTACCACAAAGAAGGATCTTCTATTATAGTCAATAACGAAAAACAAAAGGATACCTTTAACGCCGAATACTATTCGATAACGAACCGGGTTAAATTTATAAAAAAGTGGTATCCATGGCGCTTAATCACCGTACTGCCGGGCGTTGTATTTGCATTGGTAAAAAGAATGCTAAAAGGGAAGTTTAAACTTGTTTACAAAACATTGGCATCGGTTTTTAAAATATTATTTACAAAATAATGCTCACGTTGCTAAAATGATGGTTACTTATAATAAATCTACCAAAAATCAGCTTATAGCATAATGCAGGGAATTTTAATTTTTTTAAGCTGTTCAGTATTTATGATTGGCACCTATTTGGTTTGGCCAAGCAGATATAATGTGATGGCTCATTTAAATGTGGGGTTTATCTTCATTGCTTATTTTATACCAGCAGTTATTTTAAAAGATCAGGATGATTTTTCAAGCGATGTTGTTTCTCTGTATACCCTGATTTTATGTGTAGGTGCACTTTTTTATATAATAGGCCTTTATTTAGGGTTTTTGATAAAACCTGTCAGGTTCTCTAATTTTTCGTTTGCCCTGCTCGATACAGAAACATATAAGAGCAGGATTATTAAGGTAACCAAGGTGTTTTTAATAGGAGGTATTGTTGGACAAACGCTTGGCTATTTGATGATGGGATTTGTCCCTGCTTTTGCTGCTGACCCTGTTGCCGCTAAGTTTTTCAGAGGAGAATACCAGGTGCCATTTTATGTTTCGATGGTTTATTTATCATCCTTCTTTATTCTTACAACGGTTACTCCAATTGCTATTATAGTTTGGTATAACAATAAAAAGAAAAAGCTTTTTTTAATTGGAGCAATTTTCGCTGTAGCATTAATGTCTGTATCGCTATCGCGGGGACCGGCGTTTAGCGGAGTGGTTTTAGCAATAGCAATAATTATGTCGTTTAAAAACAGGTGGACTTTTACATTTCTGATAATCTTTCTGATCTCCATTTATTTGCTTAGTTCGGTTTTTTATTTTGTTATCGGCGTCAGAGATTTTGACAAGGTAAGTTCGAATTTTAAAGATGACCATCTTTTTTGGCGCGTGGCATCTGCCGGTTCGATAGATATTCAAGACCAATTAACCTTTATGGACTTTTTTAGCAAGAATCCATTATGGACATATGGCCGAACGGTACTGGGGGGGCTAATACCGAGTCATTACGAATGGAACCCTGCAGTTTATACGTTAAGAGTTACCAATCCTGGTGAAGAGATCACCACATTAATTTCGGGCGGAAAGCGTCTTGCCTCCCCAATTTGGGGATACGTTTCCTTTCAATGGGTAGGAGTGGTGGCTTTTTGTTTCCTGTCGGGATTTTTAAAAGGGCTGTTTCTGAAGTTCACAAAATACTGGATATATAGGTCTCAGTCAATTTTAATAGCAACGGTAATAATTGTAATAAATATATCCATATTTGCCGCGCTTTCTGATTTTTTTATACTATCAATTTATGCACTTCCACCTGTTATTGTGTTAATGTTTTATGCATTCAGAGTTAAAGTTAATTAACCTTAATTACTCACAATAACGTATAAATTTATAATGGTAATTGTAAACGCACGATTTCTTACACAAAAAGTAACCGGTGTACAACGCTTCGCAATAGAAATATCAAAAGTATTGCGCGAGCTGGACAGTGAAATTGTTTTTGTTACGCCATTTAACATAATTGACAATGATTTGGCCAAACAACTGGGCGCTATAGTAATTGGCAAAAGCAAAGGGTCTGTTTGGGAGCAAATTGATTTAAGGCTTTATTTAAAATCAAAAGGAAATCCGTTACTGGTTAGCTTCTGTAATACAGGAATGATTTTTTATAATAATCAGGTGGTTACCGTACACGATATGTCATATAAAGTGAATCCCAAGTGGTTTCCGCGGGCATTTTATTTATGGTATAATTTTTTGATTCCGCATATTGCCGAAAGATGCCGCAGGCTGTTTACTGTTAGCGATTCTTCAAAAAAAGATATTCTTAATTACCTTAATATTAGGCAAGAAAAGATAAGGGTTATATATAATTCTTCTAATTTAAATACAAATAATAACTTTGAGCAAATTGAAGCTGACAAATACCTGCTTAGTGTTTCGTCATTAGATCCCAGAAAGAATTTAAACAATCTTTTGAAGGCTTATAAAGATGTCGATACAAAAGTAAATTTAATTATAGTAGGATTAAAGAAGGACAATTTTGAATTGGATGAAGCACTTCTTTCTGAGCGTATTATAGTGAAAAGTTACGTTTCAGATGATGAACTGGCGTCATTAATGAGATATGCGGAAGCTTTTGTATATTTAAGTTTCTATGAAGGCTTTGGCTTACCTCCTTTAGAGGCTATGAGTATGGGATGCCCGGTAATTGTATCAGATATTTCGGCACACAGAGAGGTATGCGGCGATGCGGCTTTGTATGCAGATCCGTATAAGGTTGAAGATATAAGAGAAAAAATTACTAATTTATTAAATTGTGATCAACTTAAAACTGAATTAATCTTGGCGGGCAAGCAAAACATAAAAAGGTTTAATTGGTTTGAATCAGGCCAAAAAGTATTAAATAATATAAATGAACTTGTTTAAAGAAATAAATGAAGATCTGAAAGCCGCTAAAAGATTTTCATTGACAAATAAGGCCGTTATTTTTTTTTTTAACAGGGGATTTCATGCACTATTATATTACCGTTTGTCGAATTTGTTTTACCGGTACAAGATCCCGGTATTACCGGCAATCCTGACCAGGATAATTCAAATACTATACGGAATTGATATTGACTATAAAGCGAAAATAAAGGGCGGAATTGTAATTGTTCATGGAGTGGGTTTAGTAATCGGATCGGGAGTTGAAATAAAGTCGGATGTTATTCTTTTTCATGGTGTAACGTTAGGAAGAAGGGGCGTAGGGCCTGTAATATCTGCCAGTGACGGGTATCCGGTGATTGAAGGAGGTTGTATAATTTGTACCGGAGCTGTTCTTTTAGGTAATATATATATAGGGGAAAATACCACTATTGGTGCCAACTGTTTAATAACAAAGGATATAGCTGCCAATAGCGTTTGTAAATTGCCCGATAACCATTTTGTTATAAATAATAAATAAATTTTGAAAGTAGCACTTGTACACGACTGGTTTACTGTAATTGGCGGCTCTGAAAATGTTCTTAAAGAAATTGCTGTTTTATATCCGCAGGCAGATATATATACTTTGGTGGCGCAGGAAGAAACTATCAGGACATTAGGGTTAGAAAACAATAAATTATTTACATCATTTATACAAAGGCTACCTTTTGCCAAAACAAAGTATCGCAATTACCTGCCGCTATATCCTTTGGCAATTGAACAGTTTGATCTGTCCTCATACGATTTAATTATTTCTTCGTCGCATGCCGTGGCTAAGGGGGTATTAACACATTCAGGTCAAATACATATTTGCTACTGCCATTCGCCTATGCGGTATGCCTGGGATCTCTATCATCAGTATATTATCGATTTAGGTTTAAGTAAAGGCTTAAAAGGCTTTTTTGTAAAACTGGTTTTACATAGGATGCGCCAATGGGATGTGATTTCCTCAAACCGGGTTGATTATTTTATTTCCAATTCCAATTATATTGGGAAAAGGATTGAAAAAATATACCGGCGGGAAAGTAAAACAATCTATCCCAATGTAGCATTGGAGAATTTTGAACTATGTGAAACTAAAGAGGACTTCTATTTTACCTGTTCAAGGTTTGTTCCGTATAAAAAAATCGACCTTATAGTAAAAGCGTTTGCCCAGATGCCTGATAAAAAACTTTTTGTTATGGGCGATGGCCCGGACTTTAAGAGGATTCAAAAACTGGCAACCGATAATATTATTTTGCTGGGCTACCAGCCACTGGATATTTTAAAAAGTTATTTATCGCGTGCTAAAGCTTTTGTTTTCGCAGCTGAAGAAGACTTTGGAATCTTACCCGTAGAGGCGCAAGCATGTGGTACGCCTGTAATTGCATATGGTAAAGGGGGGGTGCGGGAAACCGTCATTGAGGGTAAAACCGGTGTCTATTTTAATGAACAAAATATTGCATCAATCATTGATGCTGTAAATTATTTTCAAAATAATTTTAACCTATTTATTCCTATAGAAATTGCAAAACACGCCGCTGCATTTTCGTCTCAACGCTTCAGTAAAGAACTATCCCAGTTTATAAAAACGATAATTAATTAAGGGGAAATAAATCACTTATTGTTTTGGCTTTATAATTGCAGTAAGTAGATTAATGAAATATTTTCATTAAAGTGACTTTTTTTTGATACTATTTTATCTATTAGATTAATTTGTTGTAACTTTACAAAAACAAACCTTATGTCTATACGCTACTCAAAACATCTTCCAGCAGCTGTGTTCGGTTCAGATTTGTTATTATTGAATATAGCGCTTTATAATTCACATCTGATTACGTTTGATACTTATCTTGTCCAAAATACCTCGGCAATTTTTATTGCAGTTGTTAACATTGCCTGGATAATTGTTTCTTTAGCATCCCGTAATTTTAATATAAAGCGGCCGCTTGTACTCCGGGATAATATAAATAAGTTTTTGTTAACCCTTATTTATAACCTGCTTCTGGTTTTCAGTATTATATATTTCTTCAAAATATATGATATATCGCGTTCAGAGGTAATGATCAGTTATTCATTATTCTTTTTGCTAATAATTATTCACCGCTCTATATTATTTTTCTTTTTGGATTATTATCGTAAAAAAGGTTATAATCATCGTCAGATATTAATTATCGGAGATGAAAATATAGCCGCCCGTTTAGTTAGCTCATTTTCTCATCACCCCGAGTACGGGTATGATTTAACTGATTTTATCACCGAAAATCAGATCTCCAATATGCCCGAGGATCTTTTAGTAAATAACATTCTCGCCAAAAGGCCTGATGAGATATTTATTTGCTACAAAGAAATGAATGGCGAATTGTTAAAAAAACTGATACGTATTGGTGATGAAAATTTTATAAAAATTAAAGTAGTTTCTGATTTAATATTGAGTAATAACTATGCTCAATTGGTTAATTATGATAGTGTACCGGTTTTGCATATCACATCGCATCCCGAAATAAGCTTTAAAATAAGAGTGTTAAAAAGATGTTTTGACGTTTTATTTTCAACCGGAGTAATGGTTGCCGGGGCGCCAGCATTCTTAATTTTATATATAGTAACCAAATCAACTTCTAAAGGCCCTGCCTTTTATAAGCAGGAACGGATTGGGCGGCACGAAAAGCCATTCTACATATACAAATTTAGAAGTATGTTTATAGATGCTGAAAAATTTGGCCCTCAGTTGTCAAGCGAAAACGATCCCCGGATCACAAAGTGGGGTAGGGTAATGCGGAAGACGCGTTTGGATGAATTGCCGCAATTTTGGAATGTTTTGAAAGGCGAAATGTCGGTAGTTGGTCCCCGTCCGGAAAGACAGCATTTTATTGAAAAGATAGTAGAAAAAACACCGAACTATAAAAAACTGCTTCGCTTAAAACCCGGATTAACTTCGATAGGTCAGGTTCATTACGGTTATGCTGAAAACATTGATCAGATGCGTACCCGAATGAGATATGATCTGCTTTACCTGCAAAATGTGAATCTAAACTCAGATCTCGACATTATCTACAAAACTGTGAAGGTAATGATTCAGCGTAAAGGGAAATAATTTGCTACTGAAAATCAACGGAATATTAACAAAGAAATTTATTTTTCCAGGTTATTACGTTTTTCGTTTTTAACTAAGCAACTTTTTTTTACATTTGCAACTCTAAAAATAATCCTGATTTGTAATCAGGATTGAAAATAAAAACCGCGCCTATAGCTCAGTCGGTTAGAGTAGAAGACTCATAATCTTTTGGTCCCTGGTTCGAGCCCAGGTGGGCGCACATCGTTAAAAACCCGCTTTTTACATACGTAGAGCGGGTTTTTTTGTCTTGCACAAGCGGGTTAGGATCACTCGCGGCACTGTTACTGTAACACTTTTGTAACAGGATTTACATAGTTTTTTGTTGAACTTGACGACAAAATGTTACAAATATGCTACAACGTTTTGCGTCATAATTTATGTAAGTTATGGCTACAGTTAGTGCCAAGATTTTTGAACATCATGAAAAAAACGACGGTACTTTTAATATAAAGTACATCGTTTATCACAAGGGAGAAAGAAGACATATTGATTCTCCCCATTTTGTTTCCAAACGCCAACTCACCAAAGATTTTGAAATTAAAGACAAGGTTGTATTGCGATGGCTGGAAGAGACGCTCGATGATTACCGGATTTTGATCAGTTCTGTTGGTCCAAGGCTGGACTTTTTTACCTGTGAAGAATTGCGGGACTACCTGAGAGACCATAATAAGGAAATCGACATTGTCCAATTCGCCGACGAGCACATCAAATTTCTTAAAAGTGAGGAACAAAACAGGGAACCCTATTCGAGGACTTTCAGGAAAATTAAAAACAGTCTTATCGATTATTTCGGGCGTGCGGAGATTTCAATAAACGAAATCCACTCTAATATGCTGTATGGTTACGAGCGTTTCCTGAAAACCAGCAGGAAGCAAACCCGAATTAATCAACTTGGTAAGCCGGTGACAACCATTGAGAAAGGTTTATCGAGAGGCGGTCTCCACGCACATATGCGCGACCTTCGAACTTTATTCAACGAAGCTAAAAGGACATACAATAATGATGAGTTGGGAATATTCCGGATTAAGCATTACCCTTTCACCAAATACAAGGTTGGAGCGCCACCTGCAACAAGAAAACGGAATTTTGATGTTGACCAGGTCCTTACCATTCGTGATTGTAAGGTTCCTGAAGGGAGCCGGATCGAATTGGCTAAAGAACTGTTCATGCTTTCATTTTATCTTTGCGGAACCAATGCAGTCGATTTTTACCATGCGTCGGAGGCAAATATTGTAAAGGGCAGATTTGAATATAAACGGTCCAAAACCCAGGGTAGGCGGCGGGATGAGGCGTTTATCAGTATTAAAATTGTCGGCGAAGCACAACCCCTTCTTGAAAAATACCTCGGTAAACTTAATTCGAGATATGGAGCTTATGACTATTTAGATTATGCCCTTTATAAGGGCATGAAAGGCCTTAGAGAATTAACAGGAATCCCCGAGTTGACTTTATATTGGGCAAGGCACACATTCGGTACGCTTGCCAGAAATGAATGCCGGATGAGCGTTGACGATATAGGGGAGGCCCTAAACCATGTCGATAATGGGCACGTGACGACTGATATTTATATTGCCAAAGATTGGACAATCGTTGATGATGTGCAGTTCCAGGTCATCGCTTTGATAAAGAATGGACAATCTTTTGAAAACAATTCAATTAGTAATACGCCGGAAGTAATACGCAGATCGATGAAATTGATTTCAGCTTAATTTTCATTTAAAAAAATCATTGGTGAAAACAATTTAATGCGACAAGACCACAACGGACCGTTCCCCCACAAGGTAACCGGACGAGGCCAGTTGAACTGCATTTTGGGGCGTCATGTCCTGTCCGGCGGGCAAATAAGTGTTGATGATCTGTTTCCATGGCCCAGCAGCCGCAATCGTAAAACTCATCGGCTGCCAATAGGCATTTACCAAAACATAAAGCTCCTTACCCTGACCTGTGCTGTCCAATAGATGATACGCAAAATAACGTAGGTTGGGGTCGCCATAATTGACCGGGCTACCATCAAATCCGAATACTGCATAATCGCCCCTCCAGAAGCGGCTCCTGCTGATAGCCGGGTTTACTTTGCGAAAAGCGATTAGCGCCGTCATAAAATCGTGAAAGGGCTGCATCGTTGTTAGCCTTGTCCAGTCCAACCATGCGGTTGCGTTGTCCTGGTTATACGGATTATTGTTACCACCCTGCGTATGCAGAAATTCGTCGCCGGCGACAAACATGGGTGTGCCATTTGCCAATAGCAGCATGGTAGCCAGGTTCTTCGCCTGCCTGAGCCGCAGATCCATCACAGATTGAGGAACTATACCCACATCGCCTTCCCAGCCGCAATTCCAGCTATTGTTGTCATTGCTGCCGTCATTATTATTTTCGCCATTAGCCTGGTTGTGCTTGTCGTTATAGGAAACCACATCGCACAGGGTGAAGCCGTCATGGCAGGTAATGAAATTGATGCTTTGATAAGGATGATATGCGTTCATCAGGTCGCCCGGAAAAATGTCATCGCTACCATAGACGCGGCAAATCGCCGCTCCAGTCAGGTTCGGGTCACTCTTTATGAAACTGCGGATGTCATCACGAAATTTACCGTTCCATTGTGACCAGGTGTTTCCCGGAAAGGTGCGCCCCAATTGATAACCTCCGCCTGCGTCCCAGGGTTCTGCAATAAAACGGATGCCCTGGAAATCCGGGTCGGCCATTAATTGCGCAAAGATCGGTGGCTGGTCTGTAATATCGTTTGCGGATGTCCGGGAAAATACAGAGGCCAGATCAAAGCGGAACCCGTCGATGTGCATTTCTTTGATCCAATACAGGAGGCTGGCGACTATCAGCCGCTGTACCACAGGATGGTCTGTTCTCATGGTGTTACCTGTTCCTGAATAATTCTGATAGGGATCATTCGGATTATCACTCATCAGGTAGTAGGTGCTGTTGTCAAGTCCTTTAAAACTAAATACCGGACCGCCTTGGCCGCCTTCTGTGGTATGGTTGAATACCACATCCATGATCACTTCAATCCCCGCTGTATGCAGCGCCTTTACCATGTTTTTGAATTCTTTGATAGCACCCCCTGGCGATTTATCAGAAGAATAGCCGTTATGCGGAGCGAAGAAATTAAGTGTACTGTAGCCCCA
>JABDEQ010000005.1 GCA_013286985.1 Bacteroidota bacterium
TTGTCGGATGTTTTTAAAACCGGGTTGATTTCAAATTGCGACGAATCGGTAGCATCATAAGCTTTATACAAAGCAGTAATGAATTTCACCATATCCTTAAATGCATCGCCTGATAAACCAAGGTTAAAGGCAATTTTACGCGCCTGGAAACCTTGCAAACCAACTTTAGGATCAATTTCTTCTTTATGGATCAACTCAGGAGTTGAGTGAGCAACTTCTTCTATATCCATACCGCCTTCGGTGGAATACATGATGATGTTACGGCCTTTTGCCCTATCAAGCAAAACGCTGATATAAAATTCTTTTGTTTCGCTTTCGCCCGGATAGTAAACATCCTGAGCTACCAAAACTTTGCGTACCAATTTACCTTCGGGACCGGTTTGAGGAGTAATCAGCTGCATGCCAAGGATGGCTCCGGCTCTTTCCTTTACCTCGTCCAGGTTTTTTGCTAACTTAACACCACCGCCTTTACCACGGCCACCTGCATGGATCTGGGCTTTTATTACAACCCAGCTTGATCCATAATCTTCTTTCATTTTTTGAGCAGCTTCTACAGCCTGTTCAACAGTATCGGCAACGATACCTTCCTGAACCCTTACGCCAAAGCTTTTTAATATGGCTTTACCTTGATATTCGTGAATATTCATGTCTTTTGAAGAATTTGCCGTAAAGCTACTATTTAGTTTTAAGAGATTAGAGGTTAGAGCTTAGTTGTACTGTAATTTTTTTATGTTGGAGCTTAGAGATTAGTTGGGAAAAGGAGATTAGAGGTTGGTGATAGGAGATTAGTTCAGGAAAGGAGAATAGAGGTTAGTGATTGGAGATTAGTTAGGAAAGGAGATTAGAGGTTAGCGATTGGAGATTAGTCAATATCTGATTTTTTCCTAATCTTTAACCTCCAATCGCTAATCACTAACCTCGCCTGAAGATTTTTTCCTCCTAATCACTAATCTCTAATCTCTAACCTCTAACCTCTTTTGAAATTTTTCTTCCTAATCTCTAAACTCCAATCACTAATCTTTACCTTTACACCATGCTCAAAGCAAGCAATATTCATAAAACATACGGCAAACTTGACATACTGAAAGGCGTTGACCTTGAAGTTGAAAAAGGCGAAATTGTTACTATTGTGGGTGCCTCAGGCGCCGGTAAAAGTACCCTGCTCAATATATTAGGCACTTTAGACAGGCCTGATTCGGGACAGCTGTTTATCAATAATGTTGAGGTAAGTAATTTAAATAACAAAACTTTAAGCAATTTCAGGAATCAGCGTATAGGCTTCATATTTCAATTTCATCATTTATTGGGCGAGTTTGATGCTATAGAAAATGTTTGTATCCCTGCCTTTATTGCCGGTACATCACGTAAGGATGCAGAGAAAAAGGCAACTGAATTGCTACAATTACTTGGCCTAGGCGATAGATTAAATCATAAACCAAATGAACTATCGGGCGGCGAGCAGCAAAGGGTAGCCGTGGCAAGGGCGCTTATCAATAATCCGGCGCTTATATTTGCTGATGAGCCATCGGGTAACCTTGATTCGGCAAATTCTTTAGAACTGCACCAACTGTTTATTAAGCTGCGTAATGAATTTAATCAAACTTTTGTAATTGTTACCCATAACCAGGATCTGGCCGATTTGTCTGATCGTACGGTATCTATGAAAGATGGATTAGTGGCCCTGTAACGGTAAGTATTTATGTATACGTTAATCACATCGGCAACATCATCAAACGCTTACCGGCTAAAAAATAAACTAGATAAGCCGGACATTATTTTGGGCGATTATATGGAGCTGCCCGCCATTATGCTTTCAAATGCAGATATGATTAAATTGCCAAAGCCAACGTCAGCAGCTTATGCCCATGAAATGTTAACTTTATGCCTTGACAGGCAGATTGACACCGTTTATGCTTTGCGCGATGAAGAGTTTAAAAGCCTTGCCGAAGCAAATACTTTATTCAATGAGTTTGGGATTAAGATTGTTCATGGGTAGTGGTTCATGGTTGACAGTTGAGAATGAGTTCATAGTTAATGGTTCATAGATCCTAGCCAGAAAGTTGAATGTCGCCGATAGCTAATAGATCATGGATAACGGAAACTTATAAGTTTGCAACTGGCAGGCTTTCTAAGCATCACTATTGAAGCTCTCCATGAACTATGAACCATGATCTATGAACTATTAACTAAGAGAAAAAAATGAATTTACACACAATCGATACCGGTTTTTTTAAGTTAGATGGCGGGGCAATGTTTGGCGTAGTGCCCAAAAGCATCTGGAATAAAGCCAATCCGGCTGATGAAAATAATTTATGCACCTGGGCCATGCGCTGCCTGCTGATAGAAGACGAAGGCAGACTTATTTTGGTTGATACAGGGATCGGCAATAAACAGGATCAAAAGTTTTTTAGTCATTATTATCTTCATGGTGATGCTACGATAGATGGCTCGCTGGCCAAATTAGGTTTTCATAGAGATGACATCACCGATGTGTTTTTAACCCATTTACATTTCGATCATGTGGGCGGAGCTGTTGTAAGAGAGAATGAAAAACTACTTCCTGCGTTTAAAAATGCCACTTACTGGAGCAACCAACAGCATTGGGATTGGGCCGTGAACCCAAATGAAAGGGAAAAGGCATCGTTTTTAAAAGAAAATATTTTACCCATACAGGAAAGCGGCCAATTGCAATTTGTTACTACCGAAGATGGTATAAAGTTTAGCGAAAATGTACATATCCGGTTCGTTTACGGGCATACTGATGCTATGATGTTGCCTCTCATCAACTATAAAGAAAAAAAGATCTTGTACATGGCGGATCTGTTACCTTCAACAGGCCATATCCCATTGCCCTATGTAATGGCTTATGATATGTTTCCGTTAACAACGCTTAATGAGAAAAAACTTTTTTTGAAAGAAGCTGTTGAGAAAGAGTATGTTTTATTTTTAGAACACGATCCGTTTAGCGAATGTTGTACTTTGCAAAATACGGAAAAGGGTATAAGATTGGGCGAAACTTTCTCTTTAAAAGAGCTTTAATATTGATTAAATTTGAACCACAAAAACCGTGCAATAAATCGCATAAAATCAATAAAATAGCACTCTTTTTTTTATATAAAAATTAGTGAAAATTTGTCATAACAATTTCTTACCTTTGCACGTTCTATTCTAAAAGAAGAATCGAGGTAATTTAAATAAATGAGACAACTCAAAATAACTCAATCCATTACCAATCGCGAATCACAGTCGCTTGATAAATATCTTCACGAGATTGGTAAAGTTGATCTGATAACAGCCGAAGAAGAAGTAATATTAGCTCAAAAGATAAGGGAAGGCGATCAGGCTGCTTTAGAACGTTTAACAAAAACAAACCTTCGTTTCGTGGTTTCCGTTGCTAAACAATACCAAAACCAGGGTTTAACCCTTGGGGATTTAATTAATGAAGGTAACTTAGGTTTGATAAAAGCAGCTAAACGCTTTGACGAAACTAAAGGTTTTAAATTTATATCGTACGCCGTTTGGTGGATCCGTCAGTCAATATTACAGGCTATCGCCGAGCAATCACGTATTGTGCGTTTGCCATTGAACCAGGTAGGGTCGTTAAGTAAAATCAGCAAAGCTTTTTCAAAGTTGGAGCAGGAGTTTGAGCGCGAGCCATCACCTGAAGAATTGGCTGATATGCTGGAAACTACTGTTGATAAAATTTCTGATACGTTAAGTAACTCTGGCCGTCATGTATCGATGGATGCGCCATTTGTGCAAGGCGAAGAAAATACTTTGCTTGATGTATTAGAGAACCAGGAACCAAATACAGATTCTATTCTGATTAATGAATCATTATCAGAAGAAATAAAACGTTCGCTTTCAACGCTAACTGAGCGTGAGCGCGAAATTATCGTATTGTTTTTTGGTTTAGGTACCAACCACCCGCTTTCACTGGAAGAAATTGGTGAGAAATTTAACCTGACCCGCGAACGTGTTAGGCAAATAAAAGACAAAGCGCTGCAACGCTTACGTCATACTTCAAGAAGCAAAATTCTTAAATCCTATTTAGGATAATATAATTCCCCTTTCAGGTTTACTGTAATAACGAGGTTTGATAACTTATATATAAAGTTGTCAAACCTTATTATGCATTAATGTTTCCTATTTTTGTAACACTTGCATTCATAACATGGTCTATTGATTATCAATAAGCCCTGATGCGCAAAATCTGTCTATTATTAATTGTTTTTATATGCTGTTGTTGCTTTGCAGCGACTGGTAAAAACAAATTAACAATAGGCAATATCACCTTCAATGGCGCAACAGTAGACCCAGATCCTGCTCCCACGGCTGATTTTAAAACCCTCATAGTCCCCATAAAAAGAGTTGGTAATTTAATAGTGATTGAGGCAACCGTGGATACCCTTCAGGGTAATTTTGTACTGGATACCGGCGCGCCCTATCTGATTCTGAACGAAACTTATTTCAGAAATAGTCCCAATATAGGCGATAGTGAGGCAATCGGTATAACCGGGGCATCATCAGGCTCATTCACAACTTACGTTCGCAACTTTTCAATTCTCGATCTTCAATATAGCCGGTTAACGGCACAGGTTACTGATTTGTCGTTTATTGAAAACGGGCGAAACATAAAGATATTAGGTTTGTTGGGCACGCGCTTGTTCACGAAGTTTGCATTAACGGTTGATCTTTTCAGAAACGTACTTTATATTCAGAAATTGGATAAGGATGGCAATATCCCCGAGTCTGAACGGGTTTATCATGATCGGTTTATGGCGAGCCCTTTTAAATATCTTAATGATGTAATATTTTTAAAAGGTGAGGTAAACAATAATACGTTTTGGTTTGCTTTTGATACGGCAGCCGAAACGAACCTGTTAGATTATGAACGCATGAAAAAGATCATGCCAGCTATGCAGGTAATTGGGCGTTCCAAGTTAACCGGCGTAGGAGGCTCAAACTTTGAAGTGATTTATGCGCGTTTTGATGAATTGATAATAGGCAATCGAACGTTTATGAAAAACCGCGTGTTATTAACCAGTCTGGAAAAAATGGGGAATTCATACGGTTATAATGTTGACGGTGTTTTAGGATACGATTTTTTTGCGCGTGGCATTTTTACGATCAACTTCGTAAAAAAAGAATTTGAAATGTACATTTACACTACCCAGGAGTAATGCAGAGCAGAGCATACATAGTTGTTTTATTAATATCGCTGCTTAGCGGTATAGGCTCTGCCATGGCTCAGCAGCATAATGCGCTTATCATTACCGATGACCACCTGGTTCTACAAATCGATTTGCAATCCACTCAAAAGCAATTGGACAGTATTCTTAAAGTAGCTGGCGTTAGCGAAACAGGTATCGGTAAATTAATACACGGCGATTTTAATGTTTTAAAAGATGATGGATGGAGCTTTGATGGTAAAAAAGATAATATCATCAGTTTTAACCGGCCATTAGCCGAGCTGAAGGATAACCCGCAAAGTGAGCCTTATAAAATTACCAGTCGCATTCCCAGTTTGGATGGCAGGCCGGGGTATCCGGCTGCAATGATTTATGGGGTCAATAAATTTGCCAAAATAACGGTTTATGAATTAGCATCGGGCTTAACGCGATTTATTTTGCAGGGATACGAACGTTCAACAAGGGTATTTCTTTCTGGCAGTTTTAATAACTGGAGCACGTTAAAGGGTATCATGAAAAAAACTGACGGCGGTTGGTTGCTTGATGTTAAACTGGAACCGGGGGTTTATGAGTACAAATACATAGCCGATGGCAGATGGATAACTGATCCGCAAAATTTAAGACGAACAAGCGATGGCGCAGGCAATACCAATTCGGTTTACTTTAAATATAACTACACTTTTAAACTGACTGGTTATAGCAACGCGCACCGGATAACCGTTGCCGGCGAATTTAATAATTGGGATGCAAACGAATTAATACTTCAAAAAAAGGGAAATACCTGGCAGCAACAAATGTATTTGAGTGAAGGAAAGCATCTGTACCGTTTTATGGTTGATGGCCAGTGGACAATGGATCCTTCAAATCCGCTAAAAGAAAAAGACGAAAGCGGTACTTTGAGTTCAGTTTTAAACTTAGGCGAAGTAGTTACTTTTAAATTGGCGGGCTATCCAAATGCCAAAAAAGTTATCGTCTCCGGCAATTTTAACAAATGGGATGATAATGCATTGCCTATGAAAAAAGTAGCAAACGGATGGGTGCTACCGGTAACGTTTGCTGCCGGCAATTATAGCTATAGGTTTATTGTCGACGGCCAATGGATAGCCGACCCGCAAAACCCTTTAACGGTAGTTGAACAAGGAGAGATAAATTCGTTTTTAGCTGTAAAACCAAACCATACATTTATTTTAAAAGGATATGGGGAGGTAAAGGCCGTAACACTGCATGGAACCTTTAATAATTGGGAACCTCACGGCTATACCATGGCTCGCAGGGGCGATGATTGGATAATTAGTTTTAACCTTAAGTCAGGAAAGTATTTGTACAAATTTGTTGTTGATGGCAGATGGATACTCGACCCCGGGAATAAATTTTGGGAACCAAACCAATACAATACTGGCAACTCTGTTTTGTGGGCTGAGTAGTTTTATGCCCTAATAGTTTTTATAACTAAATACGAAGTTATGACTGCAATTTTATAAATTGCAGCATCCAAACCTGGTGAACCTGATGCGTTTAAGTTTTCTTGTTTTAATTTTATCAGCGGTTATTCAACTAGCTGCTTTAAATGCTGCGGGCCAAACCTGCACAGGCAGCTTGGGTGCGCCTGTTATTGACGAAACTTTTGGAGCAGGTACTTCTTATGGCGTTGGACCGATGTTGCCCAGTGGTGTAACAACCTTACAATATATAGATGATCCATGTGGCGGAAATGACGATACTTACACCATATTGAACACTATGGGGTCCGGTTGTAAAGGAGGAACCTGGCAGGTGTTAAGTCATGACCATACAGGTGATCCGTATGGATATATGATGATTATTAATGCCGCAGATGATCCAAGTTTGTTTTTTACTGAAAAGGTTGACGGGAGTAAACTATGCCCCAATACAACTTACCAGTTTGCCGCATGGATACTGAATATACTGGTTGATGAGCCCCAAACACAAGGATATTCGCAGCCAAATATTACTTTCACCATTGAAACCGCCAGCGGTACTGTTCTGCAAACGTATAATACTGGAAATATACCTGCGAGTAAAGATATTATCTGGAACCAATACGGAACGCTTTTTACTACCCCGGCTGACGGATCTGATATTGTTGTTAAAATGTTTAACAATGGCTCTGGTGGTAATGGAAATGATTTGGCTATGGACGATATTACATTTAGTCCCTGCGGCCCGATTATAAGAACCGGTTTCGGCTCTATTAATGATAATGCCGAAAGAGATGCCTGCCAAAATGATAATTTAAGCTACAATTTAGTAGCAAATCAAATGGGATATATCGATCCATCTATTCAATGGCAGGAAAATAAGAACGATGGAAACGGATGGGTTAATATTCCGGGTGCAACATCGTTAAATTTACCTGTTGATATGCCCAATGCTGCTGCCGGCGATTATCAGTACCGCGTAGGGTTATTAAATAAGGCACAAATTGATGCAGAAAGTTGCCGCATATATTCTGATCCGCTTACTATTAATGTTTATCCAACACCTGTTGTTCCTATTCTTGCCGCTACAAGCGCCTGCCAGGGTCATCCTCTTCAATTAAACTCATCGGGTGGCGATACTTTTTTGTGGACGGGCCCCAATAACTTCACCTCAACCAATAGCAGTCCCGTTGTAACAGAAAGTGCTGATCCAAGTTATGATGGAGTTTATACCGTAAAAGTAAGTCAAAACAACTGCCCGGTTTTTGCAAGTACTAACGTCACGGTTTACGCAACACCGGCGATAAGCCCAATGAATAATGTTCAAATTTGTCAGGGCGATGCCGTCCAGCTTAACGCTGTTACCGCAAATGTTACTCATTTTAAATGGGTGCCGTCTACCGGATTAGATCATGATGACATTGCCAATCCCATAGCCAGCCCTTTAACAACTACAAACTATATTTTAACAGTAAGTAATGACGGATGCACCGGCGTTGCTCCGTCAGGTACGATAACGGTTACCGTTAATCAAAAACCGGTTGCCGATGCGGGTAAGGCAATTATAATGCTTGAAGGGCAAACCGCTAAACTAAACGGTACGGCAGGTGGAGACAATATATCCTATTACTGGACGCCGGCAGATTATTTGAGCAATCCACTATCATTAACACCTGTTACAAGTCCACCCTCCGACATCACTTATACCTTGCATACCATATCGGGTGTTAATTGCGGCGAGGCAACAAGCAGCGTTTTTGTTAAGGTTTATGAAACGTTATCTATCCCAAACACTTTTACGCCTAACAATGACGGCATTAATGACTATTGGGATATAAAGAATATTGACGATTATCCGGATGCACAGTTTAACGTATACGACCGGTACGGGCAAATGGTTTTTCAAAGTATTGGCTACAGCAAACCATGGGATGGTACTTACAGTGGTAAAAAACTACCATCGGGAACTTATTATTACATTATAGATCTTAAGGCAGATAATCTGCCTAAGCAAGCTGGCTGGGTGTTAATTGTGCGCTGATGAATGTAATAATTTCAAACAATTGCAATTTTAGCGGCGCCGGGTTTGTTTTAATTGATAAAAAAGTATATTAGCAACTAATAATTTTACGAAAAACAAAGGCAGCCAAACTGGTTATTCCAACCTGATACCCCAGAAGTCTTTTGCAACTGCCTTTAATTTTATAAGAAAAATAGACTTATGACGCTTCCTATATACCAGGCTGATGCCTTTACAAACGAGCTTTTCGGGGGTAATCCTGCGGCTATTTGTCCCTTGGACAAATGGCTCCCTGATGAAATAATGCAAAAAATAGCGATTGAAAATAATCTGGCCGAAACCGCTTTCTTTGTTAAAAATGAAAATGGCTACAAATTAAGATGGTTTACGCCCGAATATGAAATTGACTTGTGCGGCCACGCAACGCTTGCTTCGGCACATATTTTATTTACAGAATTGGGATACAGTGGCTCTGAAATTCATTTTGAAACCGTAAAGGCGGGGGTACTTACCGTTAAAAAAGACGGTGATAAATATACCATGGATTTCCCGTCAAGGCCGCCTATTCATATTGATGCGCCGGTGGGTTTAATAGAAGCATTAGGCGAAAAACAACCCATTGAAGTTTTAAGATCAAGAGACTATTTTCTGGTTTACGAATCGGCTGATGATATCAAAGATATAGCCCCCGATTTTTTTGCCTTATCAAAAATGGATACGGTTGGCGTAATAGTGACCGCTCCGGGCAAGAAAGTTGATTTTGTATCGAGATTTTTTGCTCCCGGCGCCGGTATTCCAGAAGATCCGGTAACGGGTTCGGCACATTGCAACCTGATACCTTACTGGGCCGAAAAATTAAATAAAACCAAACTGCATGCCTACCAGCTTTCAGAACGTAGAGGAGAACTTTGGTGCGAATTAAAAGGCGACAGAGTGTTAATGAGTGGCAAAGCTGTTACCTACTTAAAAGGAGAAATATTTTTTTAAAAGAGAGCTGGAAAAGGAGCTTAAAGCGAAAAGCTGAAAGACCAAAGCTGGAAAAGGAGCTTAAAGCAGAAAGCTGAAAGACCAAAGCTGGAAAAGGAGCTTAAAGCGAAAAGCTGAAAGACCAAAGCCGGAAAAGGAGCTTTCTGCTTTGGTCTTTCAGCTTTCAGCTCGAAAAGCTTTCAGCTTTCTGCTTAATATCCTACCGTAAACCGCTCTCTGATGTGCTGTGGATTCATAATTTCGTCAATTATCGCCACGGCAAAATCTTCCATCGAAATAAAACTCCGGCCGTTTTCATCAACCAATAACTTATTGGTGCCTGTGCGGAAATTTCCGGTGCGTTCAAGCGGGGCAATTTCTGCGGCGGGACTAACATAAGTCCATTCAATTTCTTTTTCTTTCTGGTATATTTTCAGCGCTTCGCGGTGTGCCAGGGCGGCGGGTTTATATTGGGTCGGGAAATCAGGTGTATCAACAAGTTGTAAGCCCGGTGAAACTTCAAGGCTTCCCGCGCCGCCCACTATTAATAAGCGCTTTACGTGCGCCTGTTTTAAACCGTTTAACAATGGCGTTGCAAGCTCAGGAATAGATGATGGCGTGGCTCCATTTGTATAATTGTAGGCGCAAACTACGGCGTCATGGTCAAATGCTGCGGCTTCAACATCCTGGCTGTCAAATAAATCGCCTTTGGCCACTCGTAAATGTGATCTCTCATTGGTATAATCTTCCGGGTGCCGTACTACGGCGGTAACATTGTGTCCCCGGTTTAAGGCTTCTGTAACTACGCGGCTTCCTATACGGCCGCCGGCTCCAAATACTGCTATTTTCATAATGTATAAATGCTATTAAGGCTATAATTGTTTCGGCAAAGAGATATTTGTAACCATAGGTTGAGATTACTTAGGAACGTAAAATTACCCATTTAAATTACGTTATGGCAAATGTTAACAGAAACCTTTAATCGCATAAAAAAAACATAGAAAAATGATTTTTTTATGATTACTTTGAAGGTTCGAATTTTTTAGGAACAGTACATTATAAATGCAGCTTACACGGTTAGAAATCAAGGGTTTTAAAAGCTTTGGCGATAAAATTAACATTAACTTTAATGAGGGTGTTACCGCTATTGTGGGTCCCAACGGTTGTGGTAAATCAAATGTGGTCGATTCTATCCGCTGGGTATTGGGTGAGCAAAGTACCCGTACGCTACGTTCCGAAAAAATGGACAATGTGATATTTAACGGTACCAAAAGCCGTAAAGCTGCCAACCTTGCAGAGGTATCGCTCACTTTTGATAATACCAAAAATATTTTACCAACTGATTTTAAACAGGTAACCTTAACCCGTCGCTTATATCGCTCTGGCGAGAGCGAATACCGTTTAAATGATGTTCAATGCAGACTGAAAGATATTACAGATCTTTTTCTGGATACGGGTATAGGAGCCAATTCTTATTCCATTATTGAGTTAAAGATGATTGACGAGATCATCACCAATAAAGAAGGATCGCGTCGCAATTTGTTTGAAGAGGCATCGGGTATATCAAAATATAAGATTCGTAAAAAGCAAACATTCAATAAGCTAAAGGATACTGAGGCTGATTTGGAAAGGGTAGAGGACCTGCTTTTTGAAATTGAGAAAAACCTAAAAACGCTTGAAAATCAGGCTAAAAAAACAGAACGTTATTATAGGTTAAAGGAGCAGTATAAAGCGCTCAGCATAATGCTGGCTTCCTTCAGGATTACTACTTTCAGCGAATCACTGATTAAGATAGAGGAGCAGGAACAGAAGCATAAGGTCGAAAAATCGGGTATCGTTACGCAGATTGATAGTCTTGAAGCAGTTTTGCAGCAGCACAGGTTGGATAGCATTACCAAGGAGAAAAATCTATCGACCCAACAAAAAGCGACCAATGAGTTTGTATCCAAAATACGGGCTTATGAAAGTGAAAAGAAGATCAAAAATGAACAGCTAAAGTTTCAACAGGATAAGGAATCCCGGTTAACAGAAGAGCTCGACCGTGATAAAACCCAGCTGAACCATGTACTGTACAACATCAAACGCCTGTCGGAAGAGAAAGCGCAGGAGGATGAAAACTTTGAAACCGTAAAATCAAAAGTTGATGATTTAAAAGAAGCGGTTGATGAACTAAGGGAACAGCAATCAGCAGCACGAAATGAGCTGAATGAGCTTACCGGTATTAATACCCGGCTACAGAACCAGGCTTATAAGGTTGAGAAAGACCTGGATATTTTGCAGATACAGCAGCAGGCGCTTGAACAGGAAAGTCAGCGCAATATGGAGGATGCCACCAATAAGGAGGCCGAACTTTCGCATTTTAACGATGCTGTTTATGCCCTGCAGGAAAAAGTTGAACTGGCTGACACGGGCTTTCAGCAAATGGTTGACTTTGAGACTAAATTACAGGAAGATATAAAGGCCACCGAAACAGAATTGAATACGGTACAGGAAGGTATTATCCGCGAAGGGCGTAAACTGGATGCCAAGCAAAACGAGTACAACTTAACCAAAAGTTTGGTTGATAATTTGGAAGGCTTTCCGGAATCTATACGCTTTTTGAAAAAGAATACAGAATGGTCAAAAAATGCACCGCTTTTTAGCGATGTTTTGTTTTGCCGGGAAGAATACCGGGTGGCTATTGAAAACTACCTGGAACCTTTGATGAATCACTACGTTGTCGACAGTTACGACGAAGCCATTAAAGCCATTAATTTACTGAGCAAATCGGCTCAGGGCCGAGCGCAATTCTTTGTGCTGAATAGTTATAAAGATCAGCCCACTGCTGGCAAAATAGATATTGAAGGCGCTATACCTGCTTTAAACGTAGTTGAGGTTGATAAGCGTTACCAGGCGTTGTGCAGCTATTTGCTTAACAATGTTTATTTGATTGATGACAATAGCGAACAGGCGCTTAATAATGCCGAATTAACAAACGGGCTGGTATTAATTGGTAAAAGCGGTAAGTTCAATAAGTCGAAATATACAATGGCCGGTGGTTCGGTCGGGTTGTTTGAAGGTAAGCGGATAGGCCGGGCCAAAAACCTCGAAAATTTGTTGAAAGTGATCAAATTGATTGATGTAGAGGTAAATGATTTTAAAAACCGGTTCGAATCACTGCAAAATAAGCTTTCAGCATTAAAGGCTTCGGGCAAGGCTGCCGAAATAAAACAAAAACAACAGGAACTGAATCTGTTGAATACAGAGTTAATAACCGTAAAAACGCGGCAGGAACAATATCAAACCTTTATTGAAAATAGTCTTAACCGTAAGGACGATATTGCCCGTAAAATTGAAAGTATAAAAGAAGAAAAACAATCGCTATTACCTCAGTTAGAGGATTTAAAAGAACAGAAACAAAATCAAAGCGATTTACTGGTTGAAAAGCAATTGTCGTTTAATGAACTGAATGAATACGTATCTGTCCAATCAAATGCCTATAACCAGGAAAATATACGTTTCCATCAGCAGCAAAATAAAGTATCGGGCCTGATAAAGGATTTGGATTACCGGCAAACGCAACAGGAAAGCCTGGATAGCCGGATAGCGCAAAATAGTTTGGAGCTTGAGAAGGTAAAAGTTGCCATACAAGAGAATTTGCAGCAGGCAGATAACTCTGATGATGACCTGCTGGAAATGTACGAACAAAAAGATGCTTTAGAAAAAGCAACCCAACAGGCAGAGCAGGAATATTACGGATGGCGCGGAAAGATAACCGAAGCCGAGAATGAGGTTACCGCGTTGAGGCGTAAAAAAGACAATGCCGAAACTATTGAGAATGCGCTAAAAGACGAAAGAACCAACCTGAAATTAGAACTAAATGCTTTAAAAGAAAGACTATCGGTTGAATTTAATATTGATATTCAGGATTTGCCGGAAACTGAAATGGCTGAAGGTGAAAGCGAATATGAAATACGTGATAAAACCGAAAAACTAAAAAAACAGCTGGATGATTTCGGCGCCATTAACCCAATGGCCGTTGAGGCGTATAATGAGATGGAGGAGCGCTGCAACTTTATCAAAGCCCAAAAGAAAGATTTAAGTGATGCAAAAGCCTCATTATTGGCAACCATACAAGAAATTGACGACACCGCGCGTGAAAAGTTTATGACATCATTTACGCTGGTAAGAGAGAATTTCATCAAAGTATTCCGTTCGTTGTTTAATGAAGAAGATTCGTGCGATTTGATTTTGACTGATCCACAGCATCCGCTTGAATCGGATATTGATATTATTGCAAAGCCAAAGGGGAAACGCCCGCTGTCTATCAACCAACTTTCGGGTGGTGAGAAAACGTTGACAGCAACAGCTATTCTGTTTTCATTGTACCTGTTAAAGCCTGCGCCGTTTTGTATTTTTGATGAGGTTGATGCGCCGCTTGATGATACTAATATTGATAAATTCAATAACATCATCCGCGAGTTTTCAAAAGATTCGCAGTTTATCATCATTTCGCACAACAAAAGAACCATTGCCAGCACCGATATTATTTATGGCGTAACCATGGTTGAACAAGGTATATCAAGAGTAGTACCGGTTGACCTGAGAGAACTGGCTGACCACTAAGCCAGGTATATAAAAAAGAAAAGCCCGAAGTAAAACATTAAATGTCTTTGCTTCGGGCTTTTCTTTTAGTATTTACTTTTATTTTTTGATAGCCTTCAATTTTAAAGCACGCTGTTTAAATATCATTCCGTTAAATACAGGTTTTTTGCTATGAAAGTTGATCCTGTTACCGGTATTAAGTGCAAATGTTTTGGCTGCAGTTCTTGTGTTTCGAACAGCCAGATTGCTTGCAGTATAAGTTCCCGTGTTGATGTAAGTTAAAACATCGGCAAATAACCCCTCAGTTGGGTCGCCAAAGTTTTTGGTAAGATCATCGCTATCTTTTATTCCCGGATAGCCGCTTGCACCCGGTGTAAATCCGGCATAATAGCCGCCCTGTCCTGCTGAATTTTGTACATAAAATTCGGGTGTATACATAATATACTTGTTAATATCGATATCAAAAAAGCCTACTGGTTTGCCATAACTTGTTTCACCTACAAATTCAACATCCATTTCGGGCCGTAAATTGTTTATGGTAAGCTCACTTGCCGAAGCAGTATTACCTGTTATTATAAAAAATACGCGGCTCACATTTAAGGTTCCGGCTTTGGCAAAATTAACTGCATTGGCAGCTACTGTATAACTTACTTGCCCATAGTTATAATCTTTGCCCGTAGTTGGATCGATGCGCCACTGATTGGCCAGTAAAGGGTCTTTGCTGTTCACCAGATTATCGTTAAAATAGCTGTTATACATTAGCGAGCCTGTTTTGGAGGCAGGTACAATTAAATTATCCAAATGCTGGGCCGTTAAAACATAACCACCGCCATTATAACGCAAATCAACAACTAAATCGGTTACGCCCTGTGCTGCAAAATTGGTAAAAGCTGCATCAAGTACCGGGTCGGCAACGTCGTCAGATGTGAAACTGTTAAATTCTATATAACCAACTGTATGCCCGTTAGCCAGGTTCAATACAGTATCCTTCAGCACAGGGTTTACGTTGTAAATAGCTGTATTTAACGTTGTTGAAAACGTAGTGCTATCCGCCTTTTTCAACGTCATGGTAATTGAACTGCTGCTGAAGATAGAATTGCTGACAAAAGCAAGGTTAACACCTGTTCCTGTTCCGTACCCCTGGCCATCGTACGAGATATTGGTGCTGCCGTTTATGCTGGTGATTTTATCTCCCCGCTGAATACCTGCCAAACCGGCCGGAGAACCGGGATACACGTATTCAACCCGCAAATCATTTTCCAGGTTATATTGCACATCAAAACCGAAATCGCCTTTTACGCCGTTTAGTGCGCTGGTTTCAGTACCATCATCAATGAATGAATATTTTGCATCACCAGGGTTGGGCGCGTAGTACTCGTAAGGAAGTCCCGTAGCCGGGTTAACGGCATATTGGGAAAGTGCATTAATTTCACTGGTTAATGCAGTTAAATCAACTGTATTTGAAAAAGTGCGTGGCGCAAAGTCCGAATAAGTGGGCAACGCGGTATTCCACAAATAATCCTCGTTTGCATACAGGTAAATAGAATCCTTTATTTTATCCAGCGTTGTTCCGGGCGAATTTGGCCCTGTTACATTCGGGTTGTTTTTTTTGCAGGAAAAAATTGTGGTACTTACAAGCAATGCAATAACCAGGGGGTATAATTTTTTCATTTATAATATGTAGTTAATTCGTTTTATGTAAAAGTAAGTATCTTAAAAATTTATAGAAAATCCGCCGCGTTTAAATAATCAATTCCGCAGGCATCGGCACATAGCCGGTCTGTTTCTGAATTTTCAATCATCAAAACTTCCCGCCTTTGTAAATTATGCTGTTTTAAAAGCTCATCAATTACGTCGGGCTCGGGTTTTGAAAAAATTTCATCTGCAAAGTAGGCCGTTAAATATTTTTCAAGTCCGTGCCACTCTGTTTGTTTTATTTTGTTTAACTGCTGTCGCGGGTCGCCGTTGGTAACAATAAATATCTTTTTTCTGTCAACAACAATGTCCTGTAAAAGCGTAAGCATATTTGCGTAAAGCAATAATTTTAACGGAAGTTTGGCCGTAATTAAAAGGTCTTCTAAGTTTTGCCTGTACTTCTCGTTAATATTCAGTTTCTCTTTTATGTAATCAAAAACCCCATCCTTTCCCTGCGTATTATACGCATTTACCATTAAATCAGTTGTTTCTTTGGCGTCAATTAGTTCGGTATACTCCAATAAACCGGCAAAAAGGTAATAAACCTGAAACAAATAGTCCTTTTCGGGATAAAGCACATTATCCAACTCAAACAAAAAGGCATTTTTACGGCTGTCAATATCGCTGTATTTCATTAATATAAATTACTGCTTCAAAGATCATAATTTGCATGTTAAATTCTGTTATTTTTACTCACACTGATGATAAGCGATAGCTTAATAAACCAACCTGATGAATTCGATTGCTAAAAAACTACAGATTAAGCCCGGCCAAAGTTGGTTGTTTTATGGTGCGCCTGATAATTATCTTCAACTTATTGAGCCTCTTTCCGAAGGGACTACGGCTGCTTTTAACTCCATGGGTAGTTTTAATGGCATACAGCTATTTGTGTTAAATAACGCGGAGTTGATTGAAGGATTAAAGGTAATTACACCATTATTGAAAGCTGAAACGGTGTTTTGGGTTACTTATCCTAAAAAAAGTTCGGGTATAAAATCAGATTTGGAAATGATGGGCAGTTGGGATGAACCTGCTAAATATGGATTGCATGTTGTCACCGCTGCATCAATAAATGAAACGTGGACTGCCTTACGTTTCAGGATGGACGGACAATCGAAACAATCAGAAACCCGTAATGAGGCTATTAAAACCAATGAGTATTCGGCTTATATTGATGTGGAAAAAAAGCTGATTACCTTGCCACCAGAAATGGAAGAAGTATTGGGTAAATCATCAGCCGCGATGAGTTTTTACCAGTCTTTATCTTACAGTAACAGAAAGGAATATGTAGTGTGGATACTCTCCGCCAAGCAGGCTACCACAAAAGCTGACCGTTTGCAAAAACTGATTGAAAAGCTTATTGTGGGCAGGAAAAACCCTTCAGAAAAATAGGAGAGTTGTTTAGATTTGAATTGTTTATTAGAATAAGGCATTTAAATGTCCCTGAATTTTAAACTATAGTAAGTATAAATGTGCTCGGTCAGGAGCAAAATATCGGTAGCAGCAAAAGGATAAAAAAATCACCGTGCCGTAGGTACGTAACCCTGGTTGCATACCTACGGCATGCTGATGAAACCTGATTTTAATTTTCTACCGATATTTTGCGCCGATGGCGCACGAGTGCAAAAAATCTTGTTCAAAAGTATGTGGTTGATAGTTTTGTCCATCTATTTAACCGCCTTATTCAATTGTTTATTTGTAGATCAATAGATATGAAAGCAGAAGCATTAGTTGTTGAAAAAGAATATGAAGCACCTGTAGAAAAAGTTTGGCAGGCATTAACCGATAAAGTTAAAATGAGGGAGTGGTATTTTGATGTAGATGATTTTAAACCCGAGGTAGATTTTGAATTTCGCTTTAGCGGCCAAAACGAAGGCAGGGAATTTTTGCATATTTGCGTAGTTACCGAAGCTATTGCGGCCAGGAAATTAACTCATAGCTGGCGATATGAAGGCTACCCGGGCGAATCATACGTGACCTTTGAGTTTATTGCTGAAGAACATAAGTCAAAACTGATACTAACGCACGAAGGTTTGGAGACTTTCCCGCAGGATAATCCGGATTTTTCCATAAAGAATTTCACTTTTGGGTGGAACCATATTTTAGGCATCGCCCTGCCTGAGTACCTGGATAAGAATTAATGTTTATTTTTGCTGAATGTCGCAGGTGCAACCAAATAACAAGCTTCACGGGAAAACTTTAGAGATGATACTAAATGCCTTAGTGGCTCATTATGGCTGGCCCGAGTTAGGTTACCTCATCCGTATCAATTGTTTTTTAGATAACCCCAGCATTAAATCGAGCCTTACATTTCTGCGCAAAACACCATGGGCGCGTAAAAAGGTAGAGGATCTGTATTTAAATTCGCCTATAGATTGATTATTGAGCTGATCGAATAATGGTAACCGGGCCTTTCACTACATCAGGAATGCTTTTTCTTCTTATTCATTTTAGCTTTCTGGCCTGAACTGTAGTTGTAGTTTTTTGCATTGCTGGCTTTTTTCTCGTGGAAGGCTGCGCCTACTAGAGGCACATCTTCTTTGCCTTTTTTAGAAGGCTTGGTTTCGGCTTCAGCCTCTTTTTTATCTTTTTCAATAATTACCCCTTCAGGCACATCGCCCAAAGGAATTTTCTGACCTATGGCAAGTTCTATCTTTTTAACCAAGCTCAGTTCCAGATCGGTAGCAAAAGTGATGGCTAAAGTTTCGTCTGCTTCGCTGATATTGTTAGTGGCAACCCTGAAAATATAGGTTTCCTTTTCTTCGGGAAGTTCAAAGTGAAGAATGCAAGGAATGCCATCAAGGTTTATTTCTTCAACGGTGTCGTTGGCAATAATTAAAATTTTAACCGAAGGCGATGTTTTAAAATCATCGGTACTATCCAACCCATTAATCTCAATGGAGGTTGAATTGAGCAAAGCAACTGTTTTTTTATGGCGATTTTGCAGACTGCGGTAAACCTTTTCGGCCGTTTGGCGGGTGTTTACGAAGATCACTGTTTTGGTGAACACTTCATCATCCTGCATAAAAAAGCTCAGCAGGTTTAACTTGGTGCCGAAGTTAGGCACTAAATACAACACCTGCGGATAGGTTTCAATTACAGTTTCGCCTATTTCATCAATTTCAATAATAGCAGGTAAGTGCATAAACGGCTCAATCATTTTCTCCAGCCGGGCATGCATTACTTCGGCAAATACCAGGTGCTGACATTTATCGATGCTGTTTGCCAGTTCAACCACCGGCAATTGCAAGCCCTGTTTAACTATCTTTTCTGCATCATCAATAATCAGCAGATCAATTTTATTAAGGTTGAGGCCAAGTTTAAGATAAATGGCGCGCGCCCTGTCGGGTGTGGCGACCACTATATCGGCACCCTCGGCCAGCGCATCCATCTGACTTTCAATGCCCGGGGCCGCGTATAAACCAACTATAGCAACCGATTTATTTCTGTTAAGCAATTCAAAGCGTTCAATAACTGCCAGTACATCGTCTTTTTCGGGTACCAGGATCAATACATTGGGTACGCCTTCGGCGGTATATCTTAAGCGATTTAAAACAGCCAAAACATAAGTGGTGGTTTTACCGCATCCTTCGGGCCCAACGGCAATGATATCCTGACCACCAAAAATGCGCGACAAACTTTTTTGTTGTACATCCTTTGGCGTCATATACCCGGCTTCGGTTGCCGATTTGACTAATTGTTTATTCAGTTTTAATTTCTCTGACCAGGCCATGAACTCTTCTTTAAAAATTGCGGACTGCAAATTTACCCTTTTTAAGGTGTATTTCGGTTATTTGAAATAATTCATTCCGTCAGCGCTTTATACAGCCATCCAATCCGTTTCTAATGTAGCAAGGAACGACGTGCGGGGAGATAAGTCGAGATAGGGATAGGTAACTTTGGATAGGTAAAGCCCCTGTGGATGCGCCGGTATAATAATTTTCGGTGTTTCTTTTTGGATGAGATAGTTTTCAAATTCATCAACACTCATTTTGCCCATACCAATTTCCAATAACCGGCCAACTATGATCCGTACCATTTTACCCAAAAAACGATTGGCGGAGATCTGAAATCGTATCCGATCACCTTTTGAATCTATAAAAAACTCAGCTGATGAAACGTTGCAGATGGTATGGTCGATTCTATCGGGCATTTTACAAAAGCACCTGTAATCGTTGTATAACGGCAGCAAAGCCGCAGCCGACTGCATCTTATTTAAGTTGAGATTGGGTTCGAGGTATAATGAACTGAATCCGCTTAAAAAAGGGTCTTTATAAGTATGAATAAAATAATCATAAGCCCTTTGTATGGCGTCGAAACGTGCATGGGGCAGACCCTGCATGGGAATAATATCAAATAGGGCGATATCATCCGGTAGTATTTTATTTAATCTGAAAAACAAGTCGAAATCCCATTGCTGTTCAATATCCACGTGAAAAAAATATTGACTGGCATGCACCCCGGCATCTGTACGCCCGCAACCATTTACGGCAATTGGTTGCTTAAAAACACTGCTGAGCGCCGTTTCCAAAACTTCCTGCACTGTAATTACCTTCGGATGCCGTTGCCAGCCGCTGTAATTGGTGCCATGATAGGCTATGTGGAAGAAGTAACGCAATGAGTTGCTTTTATGTGTGTTTAAAAATAGATTGGGGGTTCATCAACCGTCGGACTCTCTCCGATCTTCTTTCCAAATATCAGGATTGCGGCTGGTATGAAGCACGGCAGAAATCAAAATCATTTTTTGGGGTTCATCAACAGAGTAATGGATCATATAAGGGAAGATATCTAAAACAGCGGTTCTTATTTCATCATATCTTATCGATGTAGAAAACGGGTGTGTTTTCAATAAATTCATCTTTTGCCTGATACTTGCTGTGAATTTTTTGCCAAGACCCTTTTTTCTTTTATTATACCAAAGTGCAGCTTCTTGTATGTCACGTTTGGCAATGGGAAGGATAATTACTGTGAACATTAAAGTATGCTGTCAATATCATCCATAGCCTTATCGAAATTCAAAACCTGATCGGGATTTTTCTTATAATCGGCAAGACGTGAACGTACAATGTCCTTGTGCCATTCCGGAACATCGATTTCTTCCAGGTCAATTTCTTTGAATTTGCTTTTTAGCTCATTCCATTCGTCAATAGGAATATAAACTCCTGTAGTTTTGCCTGTGCCGTCTGAAATAAATTGTAAATTCATGCTCGTTATATTTTAATCGCACTAATCTTTTTGTCTTCTATCAAAAATAAGCATAAAAACTTATAACATATCAAACAAAAAACCGGGCCGCTTTCGCCGCCCGGTTTCCATTATAGTTGATTGAGATTGGTTTGCAAATTTATTCAGCTTAAAACACCTGCTCAAATTGATTCACGGCATCTTTGCTTTCTAAAATAGAATGTCCCATTAAAAATTCGTCAACCTTGCGGGCTGCTTCGCGGCCCTCAGATATGGCCCAAACCACGAGCGATTGTCCTCTGCGCATATCGCCTGCGGTAAATACCTTGCCTACATTGGTGCGGTAAACGCCTTCTTTGGCTTTTACGTTTTTACGGTCATCCAGCTCAACCCCCAGGTTTTCGATCATTCCCTGTGCTTGTGGGAATAAAAAGCCCATTGCCAGGAATACTCTTTGGCAAGGAATTTCGCGTTCAGAGCCTTCTACCTTAGCAAATTTCATTGGCCGGCCCATTACGTCCAGTTCCCAGCTTACGTCAACTACTCTTAGCGCTCTCAGGTTGCCATCGGCATCACCCAAAAACTCTTCGGTATTAACACCCCAAAAACGGTCGGCACCTTCTTCGTGGCTACTGGTGGTTTTCAATACCATTGGATACGTTGGCCACGGCATATGTTGTGTACGTTGCGCTGGTGGCTGCATCATCACCTCAAATTGTTTGATGGATTTTGCACCCTGACGGTTGGATGTACCCACACAGTCGGACCCGGTATCGCCGCCGCCAATTACAATTACGTCTTTGCCGGTTGCTAAAATATCTTCCTGTGTAAATTTGCTGTCGCTAACCCGTTTGTTTTGTTGTTTTAAAAAGTCCATGGCAAAATGGATGCCTTTTAATTCCCTGCCGGGGATGTTAAGGTTACGGGGGATAGTTGAACCACCTGCCAATACCACGGCGTCATTATTACGCACTAGTTCATCAGCAGCAATATCTTTACCCACTTCGGTATTGCATTTAAATTTAATGCCATCCTGCTCCATTACCTGGATACGGCGCTCGACTACCCATTTTTCTAATTTAAAATCGGGAATGCCATAACGTAATAAACCTCCGGGATAATCATCGCGCTCGTAAACAGTTACTGAGTGGCCTGCTTTGCTTAATTGCGCAGCAGCAGCCAAACCAGCAGGGCCTGAACCTACCACAGCGACTTTTTTGCCTGTTTTTACAAGCGGTGCAACCGGTTTTACCAGGTTTTTGGAATAGGCAATTTCAATAATGTGTTTTTCAATCTCCTCAATTGCTACTGCCGGTTTGTTGATGCCTAACACACATGCTGATTCGCATGGGGCAGGGCAAATTCTTCCGGTAAACTCCGGGAAGTTATTGGTTGATGATAAAATATTATAAGCTTCTTCCCAGTTTTTACGATACACTGCATCGTTAAACTCCGGAATGATGTTGCCCAGCGGGCAGCCTGAATGACAAAAAGGGATACCGCAATTCATGCAACGTGCTGATTGCTGATTCAGTTTCTCATCAGTATATGGATGAACAAATTCTTTATAATTTTTTACGCGGTCTGCAGCTGGTGTTTTTTCGGGAAGCTCTCTGTTAAATTCCTGAAATCCTGTTGGTTTTCCCATTAGCTGATAGTTTGATATTGTAATTTTTCTAAAACCTTTTTATACTCTTTCGGATATACCTTAACAAATTGTGCCGAAACTTTTTTCCAGTTGTCCAGCAGCTGCTTAGCAACTTCGCTACCTGTAAGGTGAATATGCTTGCGCAATAAAGCAGTAATCTGCTCCTCATCAGCAATTGATAAAGGATCCAGGTCAACCATTTCCTTATTGCAATTGTCGCTGAATGTTTGGTTAGGATTATAAACCCACGCAATACCACCGCTCATACCAGCCGCAAAGTTCCTGCCTGTTTCGCCTAATATTAATGCGCGGCCACCCGTCATATATTCACATCCGTGGTCACCGATACCTTCAACAACGGTTGTGACACCAGAGTTACGCACTGCAAAACGCTCGCCCGCCATACCGCGGATAAATACTTCACCAGAGGTTGCGCCATAAAGCGCTACGTTACCGATGATAATATTTTCTTCGGGTGTAAATGTTGCCTTTGCAGAAGGATAGATAGCCAATTGAGCACCCGATAAACCTTTACCTACGTAGTCATTAGCTTCGCCTTCCAGTTCAAAAGATATACCTTTGGTAGCAAACGCACCAAAGCTTTGTCCGGCCGAACCTTTAAATTTAAAGTTGATGGTATTATCCGGCAATCCAACTGAACCATATTTTTTCGAAATCTCGTTTGATAACAAGGTGCCAATGGTACGGTCAACGTTTTTAACATCAAAATTGGCAAATACCGGGGTTTTATCTTCTAAAGCAGGTCCGGCAGCTTCCAGCAGTTTCCAGTCAAGAATGTCATCCATTCCATGATCCTGTTTTTCGCTATTGTAAAGCGTAACATCTTTTGGGTTATTTACGGGATGCAGGATACCTGAAAGATCAATTTTCTTAGCTTTCCAATTCGTTAACCCGTCTTTTACTTTGAGGAACTGAACACGGCCCACCATTTCATTAACGGTGCGGAAGCCAAGCTCGGCCATTATTTCACGTAATTCTTCGGCCATAAAGCGGAACAGGTTTACCACATGTTCAGGCTTGCCCGAGAATAGTTTTCTTAATTCAGGATCCTGGGTAGCCACACCAACAGGGCAGGTATTTAAATGACACTTGCGCATCATGATACATCCGCCGGCAACTAAGGCGGCAGTAGCCACGCCCCATTCTTCGGCACCCATTAAACAGGCAATTGCCAAATCACGACCGGTTTTTAACTGACCATCTGTTTGCAATACTACACGGCTGCGTAGTTTATTACGTACCAGTGTTTGGTGAGCCTCGGCTAAACCAAGTTCCCACGGTAAGCCTGCATGTTTGACAGAACTAATTGGCGATGCACCTGTACCACCATCGTATCCGGCAATTAAAATTACATCGGCATGGGCTTTTGCTACACCGGCAGCAATTGTGCCTACACCTGCTTTTGATACCAGCTTTACGTTGATACGTGCGGCCCGGTTAGCATTTTTCAGGTCGAATATTAATTGAGCCAAATCCTCAATCGAATAAATATCATGGTGTGGTGGCGGTGATATTAAACCAACCCCAGGTGTCGAGTGCCTTGTTTTGGCAATCCAGTCATCAACCTTATGGCCGGGTAACTGTCCGCCTTCGCCTGGTTTAGCACCTTGCGCCATTTTAATTTGCAGTTCATCAGCATTAGTAAGGTAGTTTGAAGTTACCCCAAAGCGCGCTGACGCTACTTGTTTAATTGCCGAACGCATAGAATCGCCGTTAGGCAAACGTTCGTAGCGTATTTCATCTTCACCGCCTTCGCCGGTATTGCTTTTACCACCTATGCGGTTCATGGCAATAGCCATAGTACTGTGTGCCTCATGAGAAATTGACCCGAACGACATGGCACCAGTAGCAAAGCGCTTCATGATGTTTTCTGCCGGTTCAACCTCATCTATACTGATAGATTCGCGGTGATGGGCAAAGTCAAGCAGTCCTCTTATGGTGAAGTGCTTTTCGGTTTGCTCATTTATTTCTTTAGCGTAGTTTTTGTAAACGTTATAGTCATTGCTGCGGGTAGCGTGCTGCAACAAGTGAACAGTTGTTGGATTAAACAGGTGCGATTCACCACGACGTTTCCATTGGTAAATACCGCCTTCAGGCAATAAATGAGTGCCTGTTTTTGATCCGCCGAAGCCTATTTTATGTTTGCAAAGCGACTCGCGCGCAATTTCATCCAGTCCTAAACCACCTATGCGGGTAACGGAACCGGTAAAATATTTATCAACTACTGCCTGGTTAATACCCAGGATTTCAAAGACTTGCGATCCATGGTATGATTGCAGTGTTGATATTCCCATTTTTGAGAAGATCTTCAACAAACCATCATTAACAGATTTAACATAGTTTTTGTGCAGTGTTTTAACTTCAAGGTCGGTTTCCAGGCTGCCATTGTTTTTCAGTGTTTCAATGGTTGATAATGCCAGGTAAGGGTTAATTGCAGTAGCGCCAAAGGCAAGCAAACAGGCAAAATGATGCACTTCCCAGGTATCGCCGGTTTCAACTACTAATCCTACTGCACCGCGACGACCGCTTTTTATTAAATGATGATGTACCGCAGATACTGCCAATAACGATGGGATAGGAGCATGTTCAGAATCAATAGCACGATCTGAAAGGATCAATACTTCAAATCCGTCATCTACAGAATCTTCGGCGTAACGGCAAAGTCTTGCTATACCTTTTTCCAGCGAACCCGGCATGCCATCGGCATTGTAATAGGTTTGCAGGGTTTTGGCATGGAACATGCCGGTATCAATACTTCTTAATTTTTCGAGCTGATGGTTTTTCAGGATAGGGTGCTGCAATACCACGCAATGGCAGTGCATTTTATCCTCATCCAATAAATTACCGTTATTGCCTATAAAGGTTGCCAAACTCATTACCAAACGCTCACGAATCGGATCGATAGGGGGGTTGGTAACCTGGGCGAAAAATTGTTTAAAATAGCTTGATAAATGCTGAGGTTTATCAGAAAGGATAGCCAATGGCACATCGGTACCCATTGAACCAACAGGTTCTTTGCCTTCCAAAGCCATCGGTTTAATAATGGTATCAATATCCTCACGGGTATAACCAAACACCTGCTGATAACGGAAAACTGAATCTTCTGATAAGCTGGCAAATGCTAAACGTGGTTCACCCAATTCACCCAAGCGGATTTTATAATTTTCCAACCAACGGCCATAAGGCTGACGTGAAGCTATCTGGTGTTTAATTTCATCATCAGTAATGATCTTGCCTTTTTCGGTATCAATCAATAACATTTTACCCGGTTGCAAACGACCTTTACGCAGAACCAGGCTTTCGTCAATTTTTAATACACCGGCTTCTGAGGCAGCAATAACACGGCCATCGTTGGTAATTACAAAACGCAGCGGACGCAAGCCATTTCTATCAAGCAAAGCACCAACTAATTTACCATCGGTAAAGGTAATTGCTGCTGGGCCGTCCCATGGTTCGGTTAAAGTAGCATGGAACTCATAGAAAGCCTTTTTAATAGGATCCATTTGCTCGTTGCCATCCCATGCTTCTGGTATCAGCATCATCATTACATGTGGTAATGAACGACCACTATGCAATAAAATCTCTATAATATTATCCAGACAAGCTGAGTCAGACTGATTATTATCAATCACCGGCAACAGCATCTCCATTTCATCCTGCGTGAAGTAAGATGAAGCATATGATTTTAAGCCCGAATAAAACCAGTTTAAATTACCTGTAAGGGTGTTGATCTCGCCATTGTGTGCAATTAAACGGAAAGGCTGAGCCAGTTTCCACGACGGGAATGTATTGGTTGAGAAACGCGAGTGAATCATGGCAAAGCCTGATGCAATACGCGGATCAGTTAAATCAGAAAAATATTGACGCAATTGGTAGGTTGTAACCTGCCCTTTGTAAATAATAGTTTTGCAGCTAAGCGAAGTAAAATAAAAATGCTCTGCCGCTGCCGGTATGGTTTCGGTTACCGTTTTATTAATATAACGCCTTAATATATATAGCTTACGCTCAAAATCGTCGGTATTGGTTAAATGATGCGGTCTCAGGATAAACAATTGCTCTGAGTCAGGTTCGGCTTTGCGTGCAGTTTCACCAACTACTGATGAGTTTACAGATAACTTTCTGTAGCCCAGTTTCTGCAATCCTAATTTTTCAATGGCATTGCCAATAATGGTACGGCAGGCTTTTTTCAGCGCTGATTCTTTTGGAAAAAATATCATCCCAACCCCGTACTCGCCTGGCTCAGGTAAGCTGATCTCCAGATTTGAGCATTCTTCCAATAAAAATTCGTGAGGTAGTTGAATTAAAATACCAGCGCCATCGCCGGTTTCCGGGTCACATCCACATGCACCGCGATGTTCCATGTTCTCTAACATGGTTAACGCGTCATCAATAATCTGGTGAGATTTATGTCCGTTAATATTGGTTATAAATCCGGTACCACAAGAGTCGTGTTCAAATTCTGGCCTGTAAAGGCCCTGTCGGCTTTCAGTCTGCTCCATCGTAAAGTTAACCCGTTTATAAAATGGTGTAACAACGAAATTACTGATTATCGGGTTTAATTAAAAATATCTTAAAATTTTTAAATTTTTCTAAATAATCTGATATTAAAATAGTTTTAAATTAATGATATGTTAATGAATTGCTATTTTTTATTCGAATATCGTAATCTAAGCTTTTAGTTGTTGAAGTTCTGTTATTGGCTAAAACTTCCAGTAAGTCTATAGTTTTTGGTATAACCACCCAAATGCAGATAAAACGATTGAATTTGTTTTAATTTTCCGATTATCTGCTAGCTGTTTTTTAATATAACAGTATTTTATATGGAGGCGTATTTGCAGGCATTCTAAATTGTCTAATTTTGATGAAATGGATACCCGCTAACCAGTGATTTTTATTGAAACTTCCCGGCTGATTTTAAGACAGTGGACTACTGCCGACCAGGAGCCTTTTATTCAATTAAATATGGATAAGGAGGTAATGGAGTTCTTTCCATCAATCAAAACAAAAGAAGAAACGCTGGCGCAGATAGAAAGGATTACAAATAATATAACCAAATACGGTTACGGTTTCTTTGCAGTAGAAAGAAAAGACAATGGTGAATTTATCGGATTTACCGGTTTGACACATCCTGGTTTTGAAAGTTATTTTACTCCCTGTGTTGAAATTGGCTGGCGGTTAAGCCGCGCCAATTGGAATCATGGCTTCGCAACCGAAGCCGCCCGGGCTTGCCTTGCCTTTGGGTTTGAAAAATTGAATTTGAATGAAATTTATTCTTTTACATCGGTCCATAATAAAAGATCAGAACAGGTAATGATCAAAACAGGGATGATTAAGCAAGGCTTGTTTGACCACCCTGCAGTTGAAGACGGAGATAGTTTAAAGCAACATGTTTTGTATAAAATTGCCAGATAAAGGTTTCCGGTCACCGACGTGTAAAAACTGGTTTAAAAAACAACGGTGCCATTGCCATTGTATACCTTTATTTAATTGTTAAAACCTGAAAAACAAAATGAATAGCATACCCGAAATTGCGGGACGTTTGGCGTCCCTATGCACCGATCATCAATTTGTAGAAGCCTATAGTACTTTGTTTTCTGAACATGCGGTGAGCATTGATCCGATTTACAAAAATGAACCATTGCAAGGTTTATCTAATTTAATAGAAAGAGAAAAAAACTTTTTAGCAGCGAATACAATTCACGAGGTGAAATTATCCGAGCCCATATTTGCCGGAAACTATTTTAGTATCGTACTTTCCATGAATTTTACTACAGCCGACCAAACTAAGAGGGCAATAGAAGAGCTTTGCGTTTACAAAGTTGAAAACGGTAAAATTGTAAGTCAGCAGTTTTTTATTGGGTAACACCGGCTAAAACTTAACTCTTGCTGCAATAGTTGGATACACCTCGAACAGATTTTGGGTGGTGATAACGTGGTAATACAACAGGATTTTAGATCCCATTGAAAAATTGCCTTTAATTTTAAACCATACCTGCGGCTCTCCAAAAAAGGACACTGTTTTGCCGTGCATATTCTGCGTTAAAGCATCTCCTAAATCTTTGTTGAGTGTGTACAACTCAAAATCTCCTGTAAATTCCACTTTGTAATTCCAAAAGCCCTTGCCCCAATAAAACGAAAGCATTACATCATTACTGGGTTTTTGGAGCATATTATAGGTATAATATATGGTAGAACTGAAATAAGCGCCGAGCCATTGAAATGAGTAACTCGGGCCTATTGACAACGCATTATTAATATAATAACTATATTGCCTAGGATCGGTTACGCCCAAACCACCGCTGTATTGCGCGCTTAAAAATATTTTAGGCTGCCAGAAACGAAAGGTTTGCGATGCCTGTATAAAGGCCTTGCCAATGTTGTCATTATCGCCCTGTAAATCGGTTTCCATCTTTATGAAAAAAGCCCCCGGTTTTACAAAGGATTTGCCGCTATCAAGCGATTTAAAATATTCAAAATACAGTGTCGGGAAGTTTTGGGAATTGTGAGCAGGGTCGATGCTGTGCCTGAAATCGTAATGAAGTTGAATATTTTGCGAAAATAATTTGGGAGAAAGTATAATCAATCCCAATAATATCAGATATTTCATTGTTGTAATTTTTTGATAATTTGACAGATAATAATCATGGCCCTGCGGCTCGATTGTAAATATCTTTGAAGGGATTTTAAGCGGGCGGAATTGCGGCGTAAATCTTGCGTAATTTTATTTTATGCTTTTATATGATTGATTTTTAATATTTTATGATTGAGTTGGATTTTCTGACATTTGTGGTATTGTTTAAAGAAGCACATCAAAGATGCTTTGGCTTTGCAATGGAAAATTCTTTAACAGAAACAGAAAGCAAGATCTTTTGCAATAAAATAACCGGGCAAACCGGACTTTCAATAGGGTGGAAGAGCGTTAAAAATTATTCTTTTTTTGTGATGGATAGTGCGGCGGGCAAAAAAGAGAATCCTTCTGTTGCTACGTTAGATACATTGGCGAGGTATGTGCTGGAGGCGCCCTATATCACCGAAATCCAACGGAAAAATGATGAAAGCCATTATCCCTACTGGTTTCTTTATAGGGAAAGAATGCAAAAAGCGCCAGGAGGTTTTAAGGCTGGTAAGAAACGCCCGTGGATAGCAATTGCTGCTGTTATATTGATAATAATTGTTGGAACAGGTATTTATTTAAGGTACGGATTGAAAACAGATACCGGATATCAGTTTACCGATTACTTTCATAACACCAGTGAACGTGCCCTGAGTGATAACGGATGGTTCATTAAATCGAAGGATAGTGCTTACTGGAACAAGCGGGGAGTTAAACCGGGGCAGCTTACTTTGTATACCCTGCGCGGCGATACCTGGCCCGATCCATCGTCAAAATCTGACATAAAAGATTTATTGTTACACCCAATACCTGCAGAATGTTTTACTGCCGAAATTCATTTTAGTGATTTTGTTCCGCAAGATGAGTGGCAACAGGCCGGCATTTTATTATTGGAAGATACTTCTTTCACTGGTAAAAGCATAAGGCTAACATTGGCATTTAACGATAATTTTGGCGGGATGAAAATGCCGCGGGAAATTTTAATTCAGGCTATAACTTCATTAGGTAAAGGGTTTGGTAAGCCTGAAGAAATTGCACACAAGCCAATTTTCTTTTTGGATAGTCTGAAAAATAATCCAATACTCTTTAAAAATCTGAAAAACTCCGCGCTCCGAGTTGAAAAGCATGGTAATAAATACAGGTTCCTGTATTCGGGTGGGGCTAACGAAAATACAGCATTTAAGGAGGTGGTAAGCCAGGAGTTTGATATGGAACCTAAATACATTGGCATTTTTGCTATCAGGGGCTTTACTAATGCGCCAACTTTGCCTGTTAGCTTTAAATTTTTCCGTATAAGTGCCAATGCCTGCACGCCATAAGTGTAATTTGTGGCAATAATTGTTATTTATAGGAAAATGTAATTGACCTATAGTTATTATTTAAATAACATAGCCAAACTCACGTAGTTTTACGCATCAAATACAGGGAAAATACGATGACCGTAACCGCCGTTTTAATTTATTTTTACCCAACCTCATTAATTAAAACAATATTAAAGATGGCGGTACGAATAGTTTGTATTAAAAAAGAAGATGGATCATTTGAAAATCCATACCTGGCAATAGATCATTTTGAGTGGATAAATGAACGGATAAATGTAAGAGGTGTAACCGACAGAACAAAGATATACGATTGGATAAAAGAAGAAAGCGGCGAAGCTTATATTATTGATGAGTACGGAAAAAAAATTGGCCTGATACCGGCAGTTAGTCCCGCAGGCAATAAATATGTTAAAACGGCTAACGACGAGAAAAAGGATTTCCTTTTACAATTACCCCATTGCGATTAGGCTAATTGATTATTTATTGTTCCAGGTTTTATATGGCGATTTTGAAAGATTAGAATTAAAATATCTTTTATCATCACTTACTTCTACCATGACCCAATCAGGTTTGTGAAATTGTTCGTCTTCGTGCTGCAGTTCAATTTCGGTTACTATTAACCCTTCGTTATCACCATGAAATTCATCTACCTCCCATAGTTTACCTTCAAAATGTATTTTGTACCTAACCTTTTCAATATCGCTGGCTGTAAAACCATCAAGCAGTTCAATGGCATCTGCAACCGGTATTTCGTATTCAAATTCTTTACGCGTTATACCCGAGGTGGAACCTTTAATAGTTATAAAACCCTGGTTCCCGGCAACACGTATTCTTACCGTACGCTTAACTTCGTCCAGCATATAGCCCTGGCGATAATGTGTTCCCTCTGGTTTGTTAAATTGATGCCATTTATCATGATCAACCAAAAACTTTCTTTCTATCTCAACGCCCATTTTCTTTAGTCAGTTATATTTACTTGTTTCTCCAGGGTAGTAGCCTTATTCAAAAAGTCGTCGGTCAATGAGGTTACAGTCCGTTTTACCCCGGCATTTATCCTGTTTATACGCGTTACTATTGATTTATCATTAAACCCGGGCGATGAAAATAGTTGGACCGCCACTACATTATCATGCCATTTTCCAATGGCTTCCTGCAACTTATCAAGGTAGGCTATATTGAAATTTAATACGCCATTCAATGCCTTATCGGCCAGTTTATGGTTATAAACCAAAATCTTTATTAGTTTTCGGTTAGTGTGCATATCCTCTGTAAAGCCCGACACTGTGAAATTAACCGCAATCAATTCCAATTGTTGTTTATAAAATGCTGCTATGGAGTCGTCATCTACAGCAGGTAACTGCCTTTTAAGTTCTTTTTGTGCGTTGTTAATGTTTTTGATAAGCTTTTTGCTCCTGTTACGAAATTCGGCTGTGCCTTCTTCTATTATTTTTTGCTGACCGCTTTCAAAAGTATCATTTTTTAGCCCATAGCTTGAACTGAGTTGCAGGTTAACATGTGCCTCCCTGATATTGCCTGCATATTTAAAAACTTTACGCACGGGCTTAAAATTTTTCAATAATCCATCTTTACCAGAACTGCCTTCAATTAAACTAAGCATGGCCCGCAGTTTTTTTATCTGAACCCTGAATTTGTGCAGGGCCTCCTGATCGCCGGTATCTAAAAAAGATTTTAAATAAAGGTTCATTACATCCCATTCTTTATCAAGATATTTCGTTTCTTCTTTTTTCTTCATCTAAACAGAGGCATTAATAGGTATTGTTAACGTTTCACGCCGTTGTTAGTAGATAACGGTTATATAAACATAAGAAATATATTCTTTATACGTTTACTGGTAAAAATATTGTTAAGCCCTACTTAAAAGTCAATGTTTTGCGCTTTAATGAATATATTAGCCACTTTTAACGGTTACATTTTATCAAATGGTTTTTAAAAAACACGTCCTTATTCTATTCTTTCTAGGTATTGCAAGTTTGTCGGTTTTTGCACAACAGGATAGTATTCCCTTAGCTACCATTGTTTCAAAAACAGCTAAATTATCAGCCGAACATCCGTTTGAAAAAGTTTATCTGCATTTTGACAAACCATATTATGCTGTTGGCGATACTGTTTGGTTTAAGGCGTATTTAACCATCGGTTCTTTACATCAACCATCGGCTTTAAGCAAAATAATTTATGTTGACGTAATAAGCGATAAGGATACCGTAGTACAAACGCTGAAGCTGCCGGTAATTAACAGTGTTGCCTTTGGCGATATTGGTCTTTCAAAATTGAGCTACAAACAAGGGAATTATCATATCAGGGCGTATACCAACTGGATGCGCAATTTTGATTCAGAATACTTTTTTAATAAGGAAATAAGTGTTGGTGATGCCGCAGACAATGCCTTTATAACCTCAGGTACTTTTAAGAAAGTAAAAAGGAATAACATTACTTATGTAATTGCCCGGCTTTCGTATAAAGATCATAATGGCAACCCGGTTCCAGATAAGCGGGTGAGTTATACTGTTCAAAATGAAAACGAAGCCATTTTTACAGGTAAGGGAACAACGGATAAAAATGGTGTCCTGGTATTTAATTTTGTGGGTGATAAGTTAACAGAATCTGCTACCCCCAGCCTCACTGCTGCTGTCGACCAGGCAAACAGAAAACCGGTTGTTAACAAATTTTCGTTAAAATCGGTATTTGCTGTCGCCGATGTGCAGTTTTTCCCCGAAGGTGGTAACCTTATCAGTGGTATACGCTCAAAAGTGGCATTTAAGGCTGTGGGAGCCGATGGATTAGGGATTAACGTTAGCGGATCGGTAGTTGACAATTCGGGCACTGAGGTTGCAACGTTTTCGTCAGTACATGCAGGCATGGGGATATTTCCCTTATTACCCGAAAATGATAAAACTTATAAAGCCATAGTGCTTTTGCCAGACGGATCAAAAAATACGTATGATTTGCCGGCCATAATGAGCGATGGAATTAATATTGCAGTTAATAATAATGATCCGGATAACATAACCGTTAAGGTGGCAACCAATGAAAAGTTTTTTAAACGGTATCAAAATAAGGGTTTTTATATTGTGGCTCAAAACGGCGGCGTGATATATTATACAGGGCTTGCGGCCTTGCAAAGTCTGGTTTATACCGGCGATATCCCTAAAAGCAAATTCCCTACAGGTATTTTACAGGTTACACTTTTTGCTGCCGATGGCGATCCGTTGAGCGAACGTTTGGTATTTATACAGCATAATGATGCATTAAACATGTCGGTAAGTACTGATCTTCCTCAATATACGTCGAGACAAAAAGTAAACATGACCTTATCGGCCAAAAATAAATTAACGCCGGTGCAGGGTAGTTTTTCGGTTGCTGTTGTTGATGATACCACAACACCCTTTGATGAAAATGCCGAGACCTCTATATTAAGTAATATACTGCTTACGTCTGACTTGAGAGGGTACATTGAAAAGCCAAATTACTATTTTAATAAGGTTGATGATGAAAAATCAGCCAATCTGGATGTGCTAATGCTAACACAGGGCTACAGGCGGTTTTCATATTCCAATATACTGGCTGATAAATATCCGTCATCAAAGTTTTTGGCCGAAAAGGGAATGGTTGTTTCAGGCACTTTAAGAACAACAGCAGGATTGCCCGTTTTTAAAGGGGTGGTAAATCTGAAAATTCCTGACAGAAATATTTCGGTAAATGGTTATACCGATGCCGACGGACGTTTTTCTTTTTCAAATGTATCTATTTTCGATTCATCAAAGGTGATTATTAGTGCAAGGAATAATACAAAAGCAAGTACCATGATGCTGGCGGCCGATATATTGCCGGCTGAGCCTGTTGTAAAGAATTATTCTACGCCGGATGAAATAGCCAATATTGATAGCGCATTGAGCACTTATTTAGAGAATAGTAAAAAGCAACTACAAAATCATAATGTGCTTAATGAGGTAGTGATTAAGTCGACACGGATAGCCCAGGAAGAGCACCCTGTTTATAAATCGCTAATAGGCTTAAGCTCAATACCCGATCAGGATATAAGTGCCGCGCGGATTAATAATTGTGGTTTTGACCTGCCGGGATGCCTGGTAAATGTGGTGGCTGGAATATTCATTTTGGATGATAAGTTTTATATTCAAAAGGATTATTATGCAGGTGTCAGAAATCCGATACAGTTTTTTGTAAATGGCGCGGAAATAAGTAATAGCGAGTTAAAGGCGATGAAATCGGAAGACGTGAAGTCTATAGAAGTATATTTTAAAGATGGGCCGGGACAGTTAAATTCTTTTTATAAAGCCGACGGGATAATTTCTATCACCACAAAATCGGGCACATTTGCGCCGGTTGATAAAGATACCGACCTGCCGCCGCTCACAGCATCAACTACAGAAATAACAATAATGCCTAAAGGTTTTTATAGAGCAAGAATATTTTATGCTCCGGGATATGAAAACCCGGCAGCAGCAAGAGCGCTTGATTTAAGAAGCACTGTATACTGGAACCCTGCTGTATTCACTGATGAAAAAGGCATTGCAACCTTCGACTTTTACAATGCCGATGGCAAGGGAACTTACCGCGCTATAGTTGAAGGAATTGACAATGATGGTAATATTGGCCGCTTTGTTTTGCATTACAAAGTGCAATAGTTTCAATTACTGTCAGTGTCTCAATTGTAATGAAATTAGTAAAGGTTACCTGGTAGACTAATGTTGTTCAATATCTGGTGATATATAATTGTTACTGATAATTGTCTTGTTTCACTAAACTTAATTATCTTTCGGGCGTCATAATTATAATAAGCGTATTATTAAATATTAAACACGCCCATCCATGAAAAAAATATTTTACATAGTGCTGCCGCTTTCCATGGCAACAGTTGGTTGTTCGCCAATTATATATACTACCGAAAACCCTGCACCGGTTTATAATAATCCGCCACAAAACAATTACGTTGAACAGCCGCAAACAGATCAGGTGTTCTATGATGAGCTTAGCCCGTATGGACAATGGATTGATTATCCGGATTACGGATATGTTTGGCAACCTAACGTAGGCCCGGATTTCAGGCCTTATGAAACCAATGGTTATTGGGCCTATAGTGACTACGGATGGACATGGGTGTCAAATTATAGTTGGGGATGGGCCACTTTTCATTACGGCAGGTGGTTTTATGATGGCGATTATGGCTGGCTGTGGACACCGGGGCAGGAATGGGCACCGGCATGGGTTACCTGGGGGCAATCAGGCAGCTATTACGGTTGGGCACCAATACCGCCAAGGGTAAATGTAAATAACGGCTGGAGGCCTCAAAACAGCGATTGGAACTATGTTGATGCAAATCATATAACACAAGTCAATGTTAATAATTATGTGGTAAGAAATAATGTAACGGTAATTAATAATACCACCATTATCAATAATATAAATAATAATACTACGGTAAACAACAGAACCAATGTGGTAGTTTATAACCGTGGCCCTCGTCCTGCTGATATTGAAAATGTTACCAATCAAAGAATTACACCTATCAAGGTAAATTCAAGCGCCAGGCCCGGGCAGTCGGTAGTTAACGGACAGCTTAACGTGTATCAGCCGGTTATTAAACCAAGCCCTAATCGGGGTAATAATAATAATTTTGCACCTGCACCTGCTCCGAAAAAGGTAGTTGCCTATAGTCCGAATAATAATCCTAATCCAAACAGGCCACAGCCGCAACAAAATGGCAGGCCAAATAACGGGCAAGGAAATAACCAAAATCAACCCCAGCCGCAACAAGGTGGACGGCCGGGATTTAACCAGAATAATGAGCCCAATCAATCCCGCCCGCAGCCACAACAGAACAGTCGGCCAAATAACGGAGAAGGCAATAACCAAAATCAGCCCCAGCCACAACAAAATGGAAAGCCAGGCTTTGAACAAGGAAATAACTCCAATCAGACACAGCCGCAACAGAATGGAAAACCAAATAATGGACAGGGGAATAATTCAAATCAGCCTCAACCACAGCAAAACGGCAGACCAAATAATGGACAGGGAAATAATCCGAATCAACCACAGCCGCAGCAAAACGGCAGACCAAATAATGGACAGGGAAATAATCCGAATCAACCACAGCCGCAGCAAAATGGCAGGCCAAACAATGAACAGGGAAATAATCCAAATCAACCACAGCCGCAGCAAAACGGCCGACCAAATTATGGACAGGGGAATAATTCAAATCAACCTCAACCGCAGCAAAACGGCCGACCAAATTATGGGCAGGGAAATAATCCAAATCAACCTCAGCCGCAGCAAAACGGCAGGCCAAATAATGGACAGGGAAATAATCCTAATCAGCCACAGCAGGGTGTAAGGCAGGGGAGTGGGCAAAATGGTAGTAACCCCAATCAACAGCCACCTAATCAGCAGCAGGTTAAGCCTGTTCAGGGACAAAATCAGCCTAAGCCGCCTCTGAAAAAGGTTATTCCGCCAGTTGAACCGCCCAAACAACAGAATTAAAATGATACAAAAAAGGTAATTGAATTATTCAATTGCCTTTTTTTATGTTGCTGTATTTTTATTAAACTCTGTGGGTATCGGGGCGCCAGTTTTTAATTGCTTTTTTTATTTCATCGGGCGATAGCGACTCATTTAAGGTTCTGTCAACAAGGGTAACAAATTCATCATCAGGGGCAAAGCGCAGCGCAATGACCTGGCGTATAGTTATGCGGCTATCCAATGATTTACGGGTTAAAATAAAATACCTCAGATTTTCTTCTGCTCGTATGGCTCTATCTTGTGCTTTTATGGGAAACTGCCGCATAAACCAAAAAACAAACAAACCGCAAATAAAGAGCACCACAATTAATATCGCGCTGAAAAAGTTGTCGCGGGCCAGCCATTGTAACCAGGCATTTATCACCGAAGCTATGGTGCCGAATAATATAAGCGCGCTTAATATAAAATGATATCCCTTTACATGGCGGGAATGGTTGGCATAGTTTTGCTCTGTCATGACTAATATTTGGGGGGCAATATAGCCAATATTTGATTTATCCTTTTAACGTAAAATCGCGGGTGTAACAAAGATGTTCAAGAACAATTACCCTTAAACGGCGTTAATAAATTTTAACCAAGAAGAATATCTATGAATAATTCATCAGTTTTATCCGAAAAGACTTTCGCTCTCGGGGGCGATCTCATCGTAAACAGAGTGGGATATGGCGCAATGCGCATTACAGGTAAAGGAATATGGGGCCCGCCGAAAGATGAAGCAGAGGCAAAAAAGGTTTTAAAATGTGCAATTGAACTGGGTGTTAATTTTATTGATACAGCAGATAGCTATGGTCCGCATGTATCTGAAGAGTTAATTGCCGAAGCGCTTTATCCATATCCTTCGGGTTTAGTAATTGGCACTAAAGGCGGCCTGATGCGCACCGGGCCTGACGAATGGCCCGTTAATGCGAATCCGGATTACCTGCAAAAGGCCCTTGAGGGTAGTTTAAAAAGGCTTAAATTGGATCAGATTGATCTATATCAGCTACACCGCATTGATCCGATTGTACCGGCTGAGCGTAGTTTTGAATTTTTGCAAAAAGCACAGCAGGATGGTAAAATAAAACATATCGGACTTTCGGAAGTGGATATTGATGTGATAAAAAAAGCACAGGAATTTTTTGAAGTTGTATCTGTACAAAATATGTACAGCGTTGATAACCGCAAGTGGGAACATGTTTTACAATATTGTAAGGCTCATAATATAGCTTTTATACCGTGGTTCCCGCTTAATGCCGGTAATGTGGCCAGCCAGGATAAATTGAAGCAAATTGCCGAAAAGCACGATGCTACCGTCCACCAGGTTGCTTTGAATTGGCTGCTAAATCATTCAGAAAATATACTACTGATACCTGGTACATCGAGTGTTGAGCATCTGGAAGAAAACATGAAGGCAACTTCTATTACACTTACGGAAGATGACATCACGGAGCTAAATAGTATATCTCCCCAATAACAATTAATGCTTTGTTTTAATATTAGGAACAATTATTGTTTTAAGCCATTTGGAAACTTAGTAAAATTTTCGTTTCCGTTAAACCATTTATGGTTTAGGTAATCAAAGCAATAATTGTCCCTATTAAACCAAAGTTAGTTATGAAGAAGTTAAAATTATCAATTATGGCTATGCTGCTGATGGGTGCGGTGGCCTGTAACAAAACTTACAATAGTACCACGCCGAAATCGGGCAGCGCGTCAACTGCCAATGCCGGTGTATCAACAGATGATGCAGCTGATATGGTATCGGGTTCTTTATCTTTAAATTCAAATGGCGTGGCCAATGTTGCAAATGACGTTACGCTCAATGCAGCGTCCGTCCCCAACACGCACCAAGCCTGCGGCACGGTGAAAGCTGATACTATTTCACGTCAAAGCGCATCAGGCGCCTCATTTACTTATAGTTATAACTTAACCTATAATTTTATGCTGTTATGCGATACCAGTAACCATCCTGATAGTTTATCCAGCAGCTTAATTTATAGCGGATCTTATAGTGGTCCAAACATTTCAACAACCAACTCGGGCAGTTCGGTATTTACCGTTGGCGGATTGCTGGCATCTGCGCCTGATTTTATTATTAATGGCGAATATAAAAGCGCAGGGTCATTTAAATCAAAAACTGATACCGCAAAAAACGGGAATAATAGCATTGATATAGTTGTTAAGGGCCTTACCCTTAAAAAACCAGGACGCACCATTGTTAGCGGTACGGCTAGTTTTTCTGTTTCGGGGACCGTTCCCAAAAAGGGCAGCTTTAGCTACACAGGCACTATAGTTTTCAATAATGATGGTACTGCAACTTTAACACTTAATGGCACGGTTTATACTATTAACTTGTATACCGGACAAAAAATCAGACATTAATTGCAAATCTAAACAGTCCGATGGTTAAATCCACCGGGCTGTTTAGTTTTAGCGTTACAGGTTGGTTTTAACCAACAGCAGCCACCCTGAATGGCTTGATATCAACAGATTCCCATATTTTTTGGGTAATGTACGGCTCATTTTGCTTCCAGGTTTCCAGTTCTTCTTCAGTTTCAAATTGAAGCACCATTACTGAGCCTATCATTTTCTTATCATCATTAAGTATTGCGCCTCCTAATATGTAATTGCCACTTTCTTTAAGTGCCTTTAAGTCATCCAGGTGATGGGGGCGTACATTCATGCGGCGTTCAAGGGCTCCGCTATCGGTATAGTCATAACCGGTAATTAAGTATTGGTTCATGATATTAGTTTGAATTTATTTGTTAACAAAACAAATATCGGTGTATTAAATTTAAGTTTGTTTATTTGATAAGACAACCTAAGCACAATCGCCATCAACATTAAAATCTAAATAAAAAATAATAATAACTGTAAGTTTTACATTTTTTACAATATTTGTTTTTTGAAATCAATTATATACTACTAATGAAGAATAGTTTATTTAGGGAATTTACTAAACGGTATGATAAGCCAGCGGTTAATTCTTATTTTTCTCCGGGGCGTGTAAACCTTATCGGCGAACATATTGATTATAATGGTGGTTTGGTAATGCCCTGTGCAATTACTTTTGGAACATATTTGTTATTATCTCCCAACGAAGAAGGCGTGTTCCGCTTTCAAAGTTTAAATTTTGATGATACATTAACCATACCGGTACAGGATAATTATATTAAAACCGGCGAAGGTTGGTATAACTATCCGCTTGGTGTAATCAATCACTTTATAAATGATGGGCATCAGCTTACAGGCCTGGACATTCTTTTTTCGGGCGATATCCCAATAGGATCTGGCTTGTCTTCATCAGCCTCTATAGAAGTAGTTACGGCATTTGCGCTGAATGAATTTTTCAATTGCGGCTATTCTAAACTTGATTTGGTTAAGCTTTCCAAACTGGTAGAGAATAACTTTATTGGTGTAAACAGCGGTATAATGGATCAGTTTGCAGTTGCATTTGGCGAAAAAAACAAAGCTTTGATGCTAAATTGCGATACGTTAGACTATAAAGCAGTTGACAGTAACCTGGGCGATTATGTTTTGGCAATTGTGAATACCAATAAGCCACGTAAGCTGGCTGAATCAAAATATAATGAACGCGTACAAGAATGCACAATAGCACTTAAGCTACTTCAACAAGAGCTAGACATTAAGCATTTGTGTGATATAGATACAGCCACTTTTAATAAGTATAGTAATTTAATAATTGATGAAACGGTGCTTAAACGGGCTACCCATGTTATACAAGAAAACGACAGGGTTAAATTAGCTGCCGGGGCACTAAGTAATAATGATTTGGCCGGTTTTGGTAAATTAATGTATGCATCGCACCAGTCGCTGCGCGATTTGTATGAGGTTAGCGGAAAAGAATTAGATACTATAGTTGACTATTGTGTAACTGATAACAATGTAGCAGGAGCCAGGATGACCGGGGCAGGTTTCGGTGGATGCGCTATAGCACTGGTTAAACAAGATGCTTTTGACGATTTCAGCGCCAAAGTAACCGCTTATTATACGCAGAAAATCGGTTATGCTCCCTCGGTTTATAGTTCTCTTATTGGCGATGGCGTGAGGATGATGCCCGAGTTTGAAGATGCCAGGAATTAAACAGGTATTCTATATACCAAGGCGAAAATCTTAAATATTAATTGAATTCAATCAGGATTATAAGCTTTAAGCTTTTAGCTTTGCGCTTTCAGCTAACAAAATGAGGAAACTTAAACTTGATGAATTGAACCGTGCAACGGTGGATGAATTTAAAGCCGGTACTAAATTTCCGGTTGTAGTGGTGCTGGATAATGTGAGGAGTATGCACAATATAGGTTCAATTTTTCGCACTTCGGATGGTTTTGCTGTGGAGAAACTTTGTCTTTGCGGTATTACTGCGCAGCCCCCTCATCGCGAGATTGAAAAAACGGCCCTGGGCGCCACCCAATCCATCAGCTGGGAATATTTTAGTGATACTATGCAGGCCGTAGCAAAATTGCGTGCAGAAGGCTACAAAATAATAGCCGTTGAGCAGGCAGCAGAAAGTATTATGCTAAACGATTTTAAATTATTGGCCCACGAAAGGTATGCTTTGATATTTGGTAACGAAGTAAACGGGGTTGATGAAGAAGTGATGAAAAACATTGATGCCTGTATCGAAATTCCTCAATTTGGCACCAAGCACTCCTTTAATATTGTGGTTTCGGCCGGAATAGTATTGTGGGATTTGTTTTCGAAGATGGTTCATAGTTCATAGTTCATGGTTCATGGTTCATGGTTCATGGTTCATGGTTCATGGTTCATGGTTCATGGTTCATGGTTCATGGTTCATGGTTCATGGTTCATGGTTCATGGCCGGAAGCAGGTCATCTGCAATAAAAAAGCAATGGTCCATAACTCACAGCTAAAACGCTATGAACTATGAACCATCAGCTATGATCTAACAACTATGATCTATTCACTACAAGTGGATGCACTCATTATAAGCATCAGCAGCAGCTTCCATTAAAGCTTCGCTCATGGTTGGATGCGGATGCACTGATTTAATAATTTCGTGTCCTGTTGCTTCCAGTTTGCGCGCTGTTACTACTTCGGCCAGCATTTCGGTAACATTATGGCCAAGCATATGGGCTCCCAGGAATTCGCCATATTTCGCATCGAATATTACTTTTACAAAGCCTTCTTTAGCACCGGCTGCACTTGCTTTTCCTGATGCCGAGAATGGGAATTTACCAACTTTAATTTCATATCCGGCTTCTTTGGCGGCTTTTTCGGTATAACCGACCGAAGCAATTTCGGGCGAGCAATAAGTACAGCCCGGAATATTGTTATAGTTTAATGGCTCTGGATTTAAACCTGCAATTTTCTCAACGCAGATAATACCTTCGGCTGATGCTACGTGCGCAAGGGCCTGACCTTTTACAATATCGCCAATAGCGTATACGCCTTCAACATTGGTACGGTAAAAATCGTCAACAACCACTTTACCCTTGTCTGTAGCCACACCATTTTCTTCGAGCCCTATGTTTTCAATATTGGTTGAAATACCAACTGCTGATAAAACAATCGCTGCTTCTAAAACTTCGGTGCCGGTTGCAGTTTTTATATGAACCTTGCATAAATCGCCACTGGTGTCAACTGATTCAACGTTTGAACCGGTTAGGATGTTGATGCCTTGTTTTTTAAGAATACGGGCCAGTTGTTTTGATATTTCTTCATCCTCAAGCGGAACAATATTATCAAGGTATTCAACAACGGTTACTTTAGTACCAATGGCATTGTATAAATAGGCAAATTCAATTCCGATAGCGCCTGAACCAACTACAATCATTGATTCGGGTTTTTTAGGAAGAATCATGGCCTGACGGTAGCCGATTACTTTCTTATTGTCTTGCTTAAGGTTAGGTAATTCGCGTGAGCGGCCGCCTGTAGCCAGTATAATATGTTTTGCTGTTACTTCCTGTACTTCGCCGCTGCTGGCTGTTACGGTAACAGTATTTTTGCTTTTTAACTTTCCGGTTCCGGATAAAACATCAATTTTGTTTTTGCGCATTAAAAACTGTACGCCTTTGCTCATACCATCAGCAACACCGCGGCTTCTTTTTATCATCGACTCAAAATCAACCTCACTACTGCCCACTTTTATACCGTAATCTGCCGCATGATTGATGTATTCAAATACTTCGGCGCTTTTTAATAAGGCTTTGGTTGGTATACAACCCCAATTAAGGCAAATGCCTCCCAGCGATTCTTTTTCAACTATCGCGGTTTTTAAACCCAGCTGTGAAGCACGGATGGCAGCCACATAGCCGCCCGGCCCTGAACCAATAACAATTAAATCGTAGCTCATATTTCTGATTGTAATGTATTACTTAAATAATATTTTGTGATTTGTTAAGCAAGCCCGCTTATCTGATAATTATAATAGCAACTATTGCGAGCTATTATTTAAAAACCTTTAACGGGATTAAGTTTTTTATGTTTTGTTTAATGATTATTACCAGCTAACGAAGAGCCTTTATTTAATAAGTGCTCAAAGCTAAGTAAAAGGTGTCAAATCAGAAAATTACCCAATCACAGTTAGGTAAATAAAATATGGTGTTAAAAATATGTAAAACCTCACCGAACTTTTTTACAATATTTATACAAAACCCTATTGTTTTTTTAAACCCATTATATTTTTAAGGATAAATGTTGATAAATAACCATTAATTATTAATATTAATTTAATATTGGCAAATGGGGCTTTCCATATCTTTGTAACAAAATTGAAACACTATTAAACGTTTAACTTAAAACAAAGCAAAGTATGAGGAAGTTTTTACTCCTATTTCTATCGCTTACGGTTTTTGCATTTTTCACAAGTAAAAATGTATCTGCCCAGGGTGTAACAACAGCCAGCACTGACGGTATTGTATCCGACAGCAAAGGCCCTATCCCCGGTGCAACCGTAACCATTACACACTTACCTACGGGAACTGTGTACTCAACTGTAACGCGTGCCGACGGCCGTTACAATTTACCCAACTTAAGAGTTGGTGGCCCGTACACCTTTAAAATCACATTTATCGGTTACAAAGATTTTATCCAGGAAAACATTACGTTATCAATTGGACAAGATCAAAAAATTGATGCTAAACTTGAGGACAATTCAACCAGCCTGAAAGAGGTTGTAATTAGTGGTTCGTCAGGTAAAGTAATCAATGAAAACCGTACTGGTGCAAGTGAAACCATTAACCGCCAGCAAATTGAGGCATTGCCAACACTTAACCGTTCATTGAGTGATTTCACCAAACTAACTCCATCGGCAAATGGTTTGAGTTTTGGCGGAAGAAGCAGTGCATTCAACAACCTTACTGTTGACGGTGCATTATTTAACAACTCATTTGGTTTAGCGTCAACTTTAGGTGGTCAAACCAACTCACAGCCAATTTCATTGGATGCGATTGACCAGATTCAGGTTGATATTGCACCTTTTGACGTTCGCCAGGGTAACTTTACCGGCGCAGGTATCAATACTGTTGTAAAATCAGGTACCAATACTTTTAAAGGTACCATTTATGATTACATACGTGGTGTTGATTTAACAGGTTATGATGCTGGTCCGACCAGTGTTGCAAAAACGCCATTTACCTACAGACAAACAGGTGTTGCTTTAGGCGGGCCGATAATCAAAAATAAATTATTTTTCTTTGCATCAGGTGAAGAAGAGCGTATCAGCCAGCCGGCTACTACTTATGTAGCTGCTGCTCCTGGTGTAAGCGGTTCAACTGTTTCGCAGGCTGATGCTGCTACATTAAATTCAATATCTAGTTTCCTGCAATCAAAATATAACTACAATCCAGGTGCGTACCAGGGATATGATTTTGATACTTACAGCAATAAAGCAACTGTTAAAATTGATTGGAATATCGATAAAAACAATACTTTAAGTGCCAAGTATTTCTATTTGAAATCATACAGTGATCACCCTATCAGTAACTCTGGTATCAGTAATAGTAATGGCACTACTAGTGTTGGCTATGGAACAACAAGGGATGCAGGTCCTGCTTCACTTCCGTTTTATGGTTCAGGATACAGAATCAATAATAACTTTAACATCGGTATTATTGAGTTAGACACCCGTGTTAGCGACAACATGTCGAACAGATTAACTGCCGGTTATTCAGCGCTGCGCGATTTCCGTACATTTTTAGGAAACAATCCGGGTGGTATGCCATTGGTTGATATTGGTAACGGAACATCGGCTGCCGACGGAACAGTTATTACAGGTGCAAGCAATGTATTAACCTCTTTTGGTTCTGAATTGTTCACCGCAAACAATATTTTGTACACCAATATATTCCAGTTTTCTGATGATTATACCATATATGCTGGTAAACATGAGATTACTATTGGTACAAATGATCAGATCCAAAGCTATAAAAATGGTTTTGCTCCTGATTATAACGGTTTGTACACTTATAACTCAGCCTCCGACTTTTTGAACGGTTTACCTGCTGCAGCTTATACTACCCGTAATTCGGCTCTACCTGGTGGTGCTTTTCCTTTTGCTCAAATAAAAGCTTCTATCTATAGCTTATATGTTCAGGACAAATATCATGTAACTGATGATTTCAGGTTAACTTACGGTTTAAGAGCTGATTATGATGCTTTCCCGTCTTCTCTACCTCAAAACCCAAATGTTGAAAGTTTAACATTTCAGCAGGGAATTCATGTAAATCCTTCTGTTTTACCTCAAAATAGGGTACAAGTATCTCCACGTGTTGGTTTTAACTGGGATGTATATGGTGATAAGCAAACACAGGTTCGTGGTGGTAGCGGTTTATTTGCCGGTACTGTTCCTTTTGTGTGGATATCTAACCAGGCATCAAACAACGGTGTATTATTTGGTTCATATACGGTTGTTAAAGGAGCCGCAGGAAATACTCCAGCTCAAAATGCACAATTAATTTTTAATCCTAATGTAAATGCTAACCGCCCTAGCGGTGTAGTTCAGCCAAATACTTCATATGAGCTTGATATCACTGATCCAAAGCTTAAATATCCAAAAATATGGAGAACTAACTTAGCTGTTGATCAGCGTTTGCCAGGTGGCGTAGTTGCAACTATCGAAGGTGCTTACACTAAAGATATCAACGCAATTTATACCGAAAATTTAGTGCTTTCTGACGGTTTCACTACTATCCCGGGCCCGGAAGGTCAGATCAGGTATAACTCAAAAAATACTACACCTGCTGCTGCTGCTGCAACAGCTCAAAATCCTTCAATTACAGGATTGTATTATTTAACAAATACTAACCAGGGTTATTCATACTTCGTAACCGGTCAGTTGCAAAAGAACTTCTCTAACGGTATATACTTTAACGCGGCTTATACGCACAGCGGTTCTAAAGATGTAAACGATGGTGGTTCAACTGCAAGTACTATCTGGAGCTCACGCCAGGTTGCAGGTAATCCAAATGGCGACAACCTGTCAAACAGTTCATATGTTCAGCCAAACCGTATCATTGCTACTGCTGCATGGAAAAAAGAATATTGGGCACATACATCAACCACTATCGGTTTAGAGTATGAAGTTGCCAATAACGGTTCTGTTTCATATATCACCAGCGGTGACCCTAATGGTGATGGTGCTACTAACGATTTATTGTGGATTCCAAGAAGTCAGAATGATATTGAATTAGTGAAAGATTTCGCTACAGATCCACGTACTCCTGCACAAATCTGGAACCAGTTAAATAACTTCATTAATCAGGATTCATACCTGAGCAGCCACAGGGGCCAATATGCGCAACGTAATGGCGTTATATTGCCTTATTTCAATAGGCTTGATCTTCACTTTGCTCAGGATTTCTATATCAAATCTGGCAAGGTTAAGAACACGCTTGAATTTACTGCTGACATTATCAACTTTGGTAACTTGTTAGATAAAAACTGGGGATTATACCAGGATTCATTTAACGGCTTTAACAGCGGAAGTACCACCGTTCTTAAATACCAGGGAATTGACCCTATAACAGGTCATGCTCAGTACTCTTTCCCATATTTGGATAAGACTAACTTAATTCCTGTTACTAAATCGTTTATTTACGATACAAGTCAATTATCGCGCTATCAGGTGCAAATTGGCTTAAGGTATATATTTAACTAATTAATATATAGCTTATAAAACAAAGAACCCCGGTCAGCAATGACCGGGGTTCTTTGTTTTATAATTAAAGGGAGAATTAATTGTAAATGAATTCTCCGAATTCTGATCGAATGGTTACTTGTTTTTTGTCTGCTTCTTCTACATAGCCTATAACCTGAGCTTCAACGCCAAAGCTTTGAGAAATACTGATCAGCTCATTGGCAATTTCCCGGGGTACGTATAGTTCCATTCTATGGCCCATATTAAATACCTTGTACATTTCCTGCCAGCTTGTTTTTGATTCTTCGTGTATTAATTTGAACAACGGCGGTACCGGGAACATATTGTTTTTAATGATATGTACATCATCAACAAAGTGAAGCACTTTTGTTTGTGCGCCTCCGCTGCAATGCACCATACCATGAATTTTACTCCTGTAGCCATCTAAAATTGTTTTAATGATAGGCGCGTAAGTACGGGTAGGAGATAATACCAGTTTACCCGCGGTAACACTTTCGTTGTTGCCGATGGCTATCAGATCGGTTAAGTTTTTGCTGCCCGAGAAAATTAAATCGGCGGGAATGCTTTGATCGTGACTTTCGGGATATTTTTCGGCTATGGATTTATTGAATACATCGTGCCTTGCAGATGTAAGGCCATTAGAGCCCATACCGCCGTTATATTCGCTTTCGTAATTAGCTTTTCCATATGATGCCAGGCCAACAATAACATCGCCCGGTTGAATGTTGTGATTTGATATTACATCAGCCCTTTTCATGCGGCAGGTAACGGTCGAATCAACAATGATCGTCCTCACCAAATCGCCCACATCAGCCGTTTCGCCACCGGTTGAATAAATGCCAATGCCATTATCTCTCAATTCGGCCAGTATTTCTTCAGTTCCGTTAATAATGGCCGCAATTACTTCGCCCGGTATAAGGTTTTTATTTCTGCCGATGGTTGATGATAATAATATGTTGTTGGTAGCACCTACGCAAAGCAGGTCATCAAGGTTCATGATGATCGCATCTTGTGCTATGCCTCGCCAAACAGAGATATCGCCAGTTTCTTTCCAGTAAGTATAAGCCAATGACGATTTTGTACCCGCACCATCGGCATGCATAATATTGCAATAGGCTGCGTCATTTGTTAAAATATCGGGTACTATCTTACAAAAGGCTTTTGGGAAAATTCCTTTGTCAATATTTTTAATAGCGTTGTGTACATCATCCTTAGAGGCCGATACGCCTCTTTGATCATATCTCTGCGATGAAATCATGGACAAATATACGGTCTTGCGGCAAAAAAGTCGTTAATTTGTAAATTCTCCCTGTAATCCATGTTAAAGAAACTTTCCTATAAAATTAAAAAATGGCGGCTGCGGCAAAATAGCCAGCGTAATTTTTTAATTTATTGCAGTGTATTTGTTGGTTTTTTTGGCGGTCTGGCCGCAGTTGCACTTAAGTTTTTAGTACGAACGATGGAGGAAATAAGCAGAAATATTTCTTCACACTTGCCTTATCATATCATCTATGTTTTTTTACCGGCTTTGGGTATTTTTCTGACGGTAGCCTATCAGCATTTAATTAATCGTGATAAAATTCAAAAAGGCATAGGGAATATCCTGGTTAACATCAAAAGAAACCGGTCAAACATTCGGTACAATAATATCTATTCGCATTTGATTACCAGCTCCCTGACAGTTGGCTTTGGCGGTTCTTCAGGGTTGGAAGCACCGATTGTAGCTACGGGTGCAGCAATAGGTTCGAACACAGGCAAATTTTTCAATCTAAGTCCGTACGAAAAAACGGTTCTGCTGGCGGCTGGCTCTTCAGCTGGTATTGCAGCTGTGTTCAATAGCCCTATAGCGGGTGTTTTATTTTCCCTGGAGATATTAATAGGCGAAATTACTATTCCAACATTTATTCCATTATTAATAGCATCAGCAACGGGTGTAGTGGTTTCAAAATTGCTTTATTCGGGCCAGTTATTTCATTTGGTTACAGAAGGGTGGGAGCTGAGGGCATTGCCTTTTTATATATTGCTGGGTTTATTCAGCGGTTATATTTCTGTTTATATTTCAAAGGTTGGCGGTGTACTCGAAAAAGGAATATTGAAAAAACAAAACCGTTATGTAAGAGCATTGGCTGGTGGTTTATTTTTAGGTTTAATTATAATGATATTCCCGGCTTTGTTTGGCGAGGGATACCATTATCTGCAAGAGATATTGAACGGCAATATCAATTCGCTTAAGGAAGAATCTTTTTTTAGCTCGTGGCTGGCGCAACCCCTGGTGATGATTGTTTTTATAGCCTGCCTGGTGTTTATGAAAATTATTGCCGCAGGGATTACTATCGGATCAGGAGGTAATGGCGGTACTTTTGCGCCGACTATGTTTACCGGTGCTTTTTTAGGTTTGTTTGTAGCTTTTGCCGTAAATCAAACTGGATTGGTGCATTTGAGTACCAGTAATTTTATTGCCGTTGGAATGGCAGGCGCATTAAGTGGCGTTTTACATGCACCTTTAACATCTATATTCCTGATAGCTGAAATTACCGGTGGTTATGTGTTATTTATTCCCCTGATGATAGTGGCATCGATATCATACATCATCGCAAGACTGTATAACCCACATAATATGTATTGGCATGAACTAATTCATGAAAAGAATATTCATCCGGGGCAGCATCACGATATGTTGAACGCCTTAACCCTGGCAAACGTGGTAAACAAACGGTTTACAGCGATAAGTCCTGAGACAAAGATTGCCGATTTTTATAAAATATTATCATCGGGCAACGCGAATATCTTTGCTGTACTTGATAGCAATAAGGCGCTGGAAGGCGTTATCTGGCTTGACCAGGTGCGTAAGCATATTTTTGAACCAGGCGATGATAATGACACAGTTGCTGCAATAATGACAGTACCACCTGCAATAGTTGATTTCAATGCTTCTGTAAATAGTGTGATGGAGTTATTTGACAAACTGGATGTATGGCAATTACCTGTTGTAAAAGACGGTGTGTTTATTGGTTTTGTATCAAAATCAACATTATTAACCAAGTATCGGGAAGAATTTATAAGGCAGCATCGCGAAGCTGATTTGTTTTCACACGCTAAAGAGAAATAAGAAAGCCTTCCCGTTAATTGGGAAGGCTTTCTTGTTATTTGATAAATAGTAACTCTCTGAATTTTGGCAGCGGCCATAAGGAGTCGTCCACCAATTGTTCCAGCTTATCAGCATGATAGCGGATAGATTGAAAAAATGGTTTTACTTTTTCATCGTACTCTATGGCTTTATCGCGCATGTTTTCAATGGTGTTTGCTTTTTTGCGCGCTTCAACCATTTCTTCAATATCAGCTTTAACAATATTCACATGTTCGGCTATTTTATTGATAATGTCTAATTGCGCTTTGTAGGTATCCTTACTTAATCCCAATTCTTTCAGGCCTACTGCGTTTTCAACAAGTCTGCTTTGATAGGCAATTGCAGCAGGAATAATAACGTTCATACCTAATTCTCCAATTACACGTGCTTCTATTTGTAGTTTTTTATAAAAAGCATCCAATAAAATTTCATGACGGGCATGAGCTTCCCTGCGGGTAAATACGCCGGTTTCTTCAAACAATAGATCTGTTTTATCAGATACGAAGGCATCCAGTGCTTTGGGGGTTGTTTTGATATTAGGCAATCCTCTTAAAGCTGCTTCTTTTTCCCACTCTTCGCTATAGCCGTTGCCCTCAAAGCGGATGTTTTTTGACTCCTTTATATATTTCTTTAATACTATTAATAAAGCAACATCTTTCTTTTCGCCTTTTTTAATCAGTTTATCAACGTCGTATTTGAATTTTTTAAGCTGATCAGCCACAATAGTGTTTAGCACAGTCATCGGGCTGGCTGAATTGGCAGATGAACCTACCGCACGTAATTCAAATTTATTACCGGTAAACGCAAAAGGCGAAGTGCGGTTACGATCTGTGTTATCCTTTAATATTTGTGGAATTTTTGGAATGCCCTGCCATAATAATGCATCATCCTTAATTTTTTTGCTGATGCGGGATGTTTCGATCTCGTCAAGCAGATCATTTAGCTGGCTGCCTAAAAATATAGAAATAATTGCCGGCGGTGCCTCATTTGCACCCAGGCGATGATCATTATTTACAGAAGCTATTGAAGCCCTTAGTAAATCGGCATGTTCATAAACGGCTTTAATGGTGTTTACAAAAAATGCCAGGAACATCAGGTTGTTTTTTGGTGTTTTGCCGGGCGATAATAAATTTTTACCGGTATTGGTAATCATTGACCAGTTGTTATGTTTACCAGAGCCGTTTATACCAGCATAAGGCTTTTCGTGCAGCAGCACTTTAAAGTTATGGCGTTTGGCAACACGGTCCATCAGATCCATTAACAGTTGATTGTGGTCTATAGCCAGGTTAATTTCTTCATAAATAGGGGCACATTCAAACTGCGATGGCGCAACTTCGTTATGGCGTGTTTTTAAGGGGATGCCTAATAATAATGCCTCTGTTTCCATATCCTGCATAAAAGCGTATACACGCTCAGGGATCGACCCGAAATAATGATCTTCCAACTGCTGGTTTTTGGCAGACATGTGGCCGAATAATGTACGCCCGGTTAAATAAAGGTCGGGCCGGGCATTAAATAAGGCTATATCAACCAAAAAATATTCTTGCTCGATGCCTAATGAAGCGTTAACCTTTTCAATGCTTTTGTCAAAATAGTGGCAAACATCAACTGCAGCCTTATCTAAGGCACTTAATGCTTTTAATAGTGGCACCTTATAATCTAATGCTTCGCCGGTATAAGAAACAAATACGGTTGGAATACACAGGGTACGGGCCATAATAAAGGCAGGCGACGATGGATCCCAGGCAGTATAGCCGCGTGCTTCGAAGGTATTACGGATGCCGCCGCTCGGAAAGCTGGAAGCATCAGGTTCTTGTTGGGCCAAAGCATCGCCCGAAAACCTTTCTATTGCGCCGCCATCGCCGGTAGGTTCAAAAAAAGCATCGTGTTTTTCGGCGGTTGAGCCGGTAAGTGGTTGAAACCAGTGTGTATAATGGGTTGCTCCTTTACCCATAGCCCAGGCTTTCATGGCCGATGCAACCTGCTCAGCCAGATCACGTGGAATAGGTTCGCCTTTTTCTATCGAATTTACTATGCCCTGATAAGCTTCTGAAGAAAGATACTCTTTCATTTTCTTTTTATCAAAAACGTTGGCACCAAAGAAATCTGAAATTTTTGGTGAGGGTATTTTAACATCCGGAATGGTGCGTGTAAGCACATCCTGCAATGCCTGAAATCTGATATTGGCCATAGAGCGGTATTTTATGTAAAGGATTAACATCAAAAATATAACTAT